>CAYLZR010000188.1:0-3275 GCA_964388145.1 uncultured Gemmatimonadaceae bacterium
GGACGGATCGCTGACAAACAACTCGCGCCGGCAATCGTCCAGGCAACGGGCGTGCGGCTGTGGAGCGTCTTGAGCCGAGAACCGGAGCGGGCGAGTGCATTCGCTTCGCGGCACGGCGCAGCGGCTTCGGCTCCTGCACACACCAGTATCGATGATCTGTTGCGCGATCCCGACCTCGACGGCGTGGTCGTCGCGACACCGGACAAGTTGCACGCCGGTCAGGCGATTGCCGCTGCACGCGCGGGAAAACACGTCTTGGTCGAGAAGCCGATGGCAACGTCCGTTGCCGAAGCCGAGGAAATGGTTCGCGAATGTGACGGCGCAGATGTGAGGCTAGGCGTGGCGTATCACCTGCGCTGGCACGCCGGGCATCGCCTCGTCGCAAACGGGGTGCGCAACGGTGAATTCGGCGACCTCCGCCACATGCGTGTGCAGTGGACGTGGCCGGCGCCCGACGACACCAACTGGCGCGCGCGGCCCGACGTGGGACGCTGGTGGAGCCTGGCCGGCGTGGGAACCCATTGTTTGGATCTCGTTCGTTGGCTCATGGTGCCGAGCTGCGGCGAGATCGACACGGTCCAAAGCGTGATCAGCCGGTCCGTATGGCAGGGACCGCACGACGAAACCGCCGTTGTCGCGCTGCGGCTCGAATCGGGTGCCACCGCGGAACTGTGCTCGTCGGTGATCTTTGACTCACCCACGAGCTTGGAGGTCTACGGGAGCCGCGGATACGTCTTGTGCACCGACACGCTCGGCCCGCATGGCGCCGGTGAGATTCGCACCAGCCTCGGCGAACTGAGATACTCGCCGACTAATCCTTTTGTAGGCGAGATCGAGGATTTCGCGGCGGCGATTCGAGATGGTCGGCCGCCGGAAGTCGATGGATGTGAAGGCTTACGGAACGTCGAGCTGTTGACGCTCATCGCAGGGTGATGGGTCTTTATTGCCGGGCGAAGAACGCAACCTGCGCCCATCCTGCCACTGGCCGGCCGTCTTTCATGGCCGGCTCATACCGAATCCCCCTGGCGAATTGAATGGCCAGAAGGGTGAATTCCGGCACGTCCGACGGAGCTTTGATCACGACCTCGGCGGCGGTACCGTCGATTCGTACTTGCACGTTCAGGATCGCCGGTTTCGACGGAGCCCTCGGGACACTTCGATCCAGTGTCACGAAGGTCGCAACCGTGGCCCGGGGCATCTGGTCGTAACACTCACCGCGCCGGTTGTAGGCGTCGTCGAAGCGCAAGCACTGGCTCACCGGCTCGGCGGCGACCATGCGGACGCGGTGCCGCACCGTGTCGCCGGCCGCCAAGCTCACGAGGGCGCTGTACGGTTTGAGGCCCGGAGCCACCACCCGCACTTCGTATCGCCCCGGAGGCAGATTGTGACGAGCCCCCCTCACCGGACGCCCGCCGATCCACATGCTGGCGTCCGCGCCGAGGTTCGAGACGATCAGATGCCCCGTCGTGGGCTTCACCACTTCCGGAGCCGGAGGTGTGACGAGCGAATCATTCGCCACCGTGGAATCGGCCGCCGTGGAATCAGCGACCACCGAAGAATCGGGCGTAACAGCCGAATCCGCGGGCAACAGCGAGTCGGTTACCACGCTCGCGAGCGTGGTCGACTCGGTGACCGCGGCGGCTCGCAGCGAATCTCCGCGTGCGACGTCGTTTGCCAGCGCGAGTCCCATCTTTGACAGCGCTGTGCGCAAGAACGGGTGACGTTCGACCACCGGCTCGATCCCACCGGCGCTCTCGACGTAGAAATAGCCGCCTCCGCCTGCGCCGCCGAACAGCATGAGCATGAGCGTGCCGACGAGAACACCGCTCCGGCGCTTTTTGGGCTGCCTGATATGGACGGCTTCCTGACGCGGCGGACTGGGAATCGGGGTGTTCGGGGTTGTGGGCGGTGGACCCTTCGCCTCCTGCGTCGGCGCTCGCGATGGCCGCTGCGACAAGGATGACTCTGTCCGGGGATATGTCGTAGCCGCCGCCGTCGGCCCCGAGAGCATCGCGGCCCGATCCTTACCGTCCGACAATGCTGCGATCAACTCTTCGGAGTTCTGGAACCGGTCTTCCGGCTCCTTCGCCATCATCTTCAGGATGATCTGGAACAGCGCCCGATGCTCGGGCGTCTTCAACACGGGAACCGGCACGGGTTCGGTGACGTGCTTGTAGCCGATGGCGAATGAGTCTTCCCCGTCGAAGGGCACCTGTCGGGTGAGACATTGGTAAGCCACGACACCGAGCGAGTAGAGATCGCTACGGCCGTCAACCGGCTGGGCGCGCACCTGCTCGGGGCTCATGTAGTAGGGAGTACCGATCGCCATCCCCGTACCGGTCAAGTTTGTGCCGAACACCGCCTTGGCGATACCGAAGTCGCACACCACCACCTCGCCGGATTCCTTGAACATGATGTTGTCGGGCTTCACGTCTCGGTGTACTACGCCGTTATCGTGGGCGGCGCCGAGTGCGCTCGCCGACTGGACGAGAATGCGGCGAATGTCGCCGGGATCGAGCGCGGTGTATTGGATCAACTCTACGAGTGCGGGGCCCCGAAGGAACTTCATTGCAAAGTAGATGACATCGCCGGAGCGACCGACACGATAGATCGAAATGATGTTGGGATGCTCGAGCTTGGCCGCGGTTCTTGCCTCGTTCGCGAAACGCTCGACCAGGTTTGTGTCGTGCGCGTGCGAGAAAGGCAACACCTTGAGCGCCACGTCCCGCTTGAGCTCGCGCTCGCGGGCACGGAACACCATGGCCATGCCGCCCCGGCCTATTTCCTCCCGCACGTCATAGTCGGCCTGCAGGGCCTCACGGACGATTTCGAGGTCCGTGAGGTCTGTCCGCTCGGTAATGGCGTGCATAGGGGTAGTGGCCCCGAGATCCTGGCCGCAACTGGCGCAGAACGCGGAGGTTCCTTGAACCGTGGTACCACAACGCTGACAAAGCATTCTCGTCTACTACTCCTCTTCGGTTCCGGCGGGCCTTCAATATAGTGCCCCAACTATAAGTGGGGCAAAGACATAGATCCCTCCGAGATGTGACGCACATCACTTTTCGGGCCCCGAGGTCAATCCTTTTGCAAGGGTCCGTGGGGTTTGCCATTCCGAGCCGGATTCGGGCTGGTCATGGAACCCCTAACCCGCGTGGCCCGCCTCACGCGTTTCCCCTTTTCCACCCGGTTTTGCTCGCGTTTCCGGGCAGGTCCTGTCATCTTACCGAGCCGTATGTTGCTAGGATCGTGCCGTTGGCTGGCTCATTGAGAGGCGT
>CAYLZR010000188.1:3375-4658 GCA_964388145.1 uncultured Gemmatimonadaceae bacterium
TGCTTGCCATCGGCGGGGTTCGGGCAACCGGGGACCCCGTCTCGGTGTTGGCCGGCGAGGTCACGCGCGCCGGTGACTTCGTCTACGTGTCCGGGGTCGTGGGCAATGCGCCCGGGTCGTCAGACCTTCGCGAGGGGATAGACGCACAGGTTCATCAGGCCATCCAGAATGTCCGCACGGCACTACGGGCGGAGGGGCTGGATCTTTCCGACGTCGTGAGTTCCAACGTGTATCTGTCCGACACTCGAAACTTCCAAGCGATGAACGAGGTGTATCGAACGTATTTCTCGGACGATCCGCCGACACGAGCCACCGTGGAGGCGGACCTGCCGGACCCTGGGGCCTTGGTACAGCTGACCATGATTGCGGCCCGGCCGGAAATCGGTCGGCGCGTCATCACACCGTCGGCGATGCAACGGCCGGGGTTACCGTACAGCTGGGGCGTCTTGGCAGGACACACGCTGTTCATTGCGGGAGCGACGAGTCGGAACCCATCGACATACGAACCAGTGACCGGTGATGTGGCAACGCAGACTCGGCGCGTAATGCAAAACATCGGGAACGTGCTCGAGGCCGCCGGTATGGAGTACGGTGATGTGGTCGGATGCAAAGTGTTCTTGGCGGATGGGCGTGATTTCCGCGCCATGAACCAGGCGTACTCCTCGTTTCTACCGACACCGCGACCGGTACGCGCTACGGTGCGAGCACGGCTCATGAATTCCGTGTTCAATGTGGAAGTGCAATGTTTCGCGGTGAAGGACCCGGACAACCCGCGTGTGGTGCCCGGAGGCGGACCGGGTTCCACCGGGGCGCTGTCTCCGGCGCTCCAAGTGGGCGACCGTCTGTTCTTGTCGGGGATGCTGGGTCGCGGGCCCGACGGCTACGCCCCGGGCAACTTCGAAGCCCAGACGCGTCAAACGCTGGAAAACATCTCCGGAGCCTTGCAGTCCGGGGGTATGACCTTTGACAACGTGGTGGATGTCGCGGTGTGGGTCACCGACATTCGCCAGGCCAACCGTGTGGGACGCATCGTGCGCGAGGCGTTGCCCGACCGTCCGGTGACGATCGTGGGGTCAGGTTTGATGTCCACGGCGGGGTTGGTGGAGATACAGATGACGGCGGAACGATAAGAGGGAGCCCCGCTCCCTTTTCGTTTTCCCATCATCGGATGAATGTATACGTGTACTTGACCAGGAACGCCCGACTTTGGGACAACGGTAGCCGTGGGCCCGGGAACACGTCACGGTCGGTGTTGAACCCCTCGTTGTACACCAGCCACAGGT
>CAYLZR010000189.1:0-4657 GCA_964388145.1 uncultured Gemmatimonadaceae bacterium
CGGCCAAGAAGACGAGACTCATGCCTCCGCCGCCTAGTTCCTCGACTAGGTGGTAGCTGTTGCCAACGGCTGCTTGTAGGCGGTCGAAGAGTTGGGTCAACGGCGTGCTCGGAGCTGGAGGTGGCCTAAGAATACGGGTTCACGGGTGGGGTGGCGAGGGTCGATTTGACGGATTCATCCCTCGGGATCATGTTAGCAGGCCCGGTACGTGCCGTCGCATCGGATCCGCCGTTTCGGCCTCTCCGTGAGCGGTGCGCGCCACCACAATAGTTGAGGAGGTTCATGAGTACCATCGCAGCGCTCCTTGCGGTTGCCGCCGGGGGCATGGTGCTGGGTGCGGCGGGATTCGCCTGGGTGCAGCGACGGCGTCGACCCTTTGGGGGTCTCGAGTCCCTTCCAGCTGACACACAACACCTGGTCGAGCTGATCCGCCGCGCGCACGGCGCGCAGGCCACGTGCGTCGTGGCTCAGGACGGCGACCCTGTGTGGTCCAAGAGCAATCCCCCTCCGCCTCCTCGGTTAGTTGAGCGCACGGTGATGCTCGCGTCCCTCGCGCTCGCAGAATCTCGCGAGCACATCATCACCGAAGACGGCGTGATCGTGGCGTTTGGGGATGGCCGCTTGGGCGGTGCGGTGTTGTTCACCGACCCGGTGGACGACAACGGCCGGCGGATGGCGTCGGCCGATATCCGTCGCATGTTGGCGGAGTTTGCGGTGGGCCGCAAAAGCGGAGAGGTCGAGCCGTTGCCACGTGCGACTCCGGGCTGGCTTACCCTCGAAACGGTCGAAGGCATCGGTGGCGCACTCTGCGAGGCGAGCAGACGGATCACCGGATTCCCCACGGCTGTCGTGACGCGAGATCCGTTGTCCATAGAGGCATCGGTCGTGGCCGTGTCGGCCGGGGCGGACCGTCGACTGGTGCGTTTGCGCATCGCCCCGACTTCGGTGGTGGGCCGCGCGTGTATCGGCAACATCACTGTGGCTGCCGAAGGTGGGGAGGTGTTCGGCACGCGTAGACAGAATCGGCGCGAACGGGAAGACCGCGCGCTCGTCTATTCGCTAAGTGACGGTCCCCAAGGGGTTGGTGCCCTCGTGGTGTTCAGTGGGCGCGAGGGTATCGACGTAAAAGTGAGCGAGCGTGTGCAGCGGTTGGTCGACAACGCTGGTCCTATCATGAGTCGTACGGTCGCTCTGTACGCCGCCAAACACCGGACGATGACGGACGATCTGACGGGGCAACCCAACAAACGCGCCCTCGACCGGGCGATGCGGGAACACCCTCAGGGGCCCTGTTCCCTGTTGCGTGTGAATGTAGACCATCTCAACAACTTTGCGCCCCCGGCGGTTACGGCCGCCATCAAGCATGTGGCGCGCATCTTCCGGAAGACTTTGAGGGACTACGATCTGCCTGCGCGCGTCGGCGACGAGGATTTCGCCCTTTTCTTGCCCGAGACTCCTTTCCATCACGCCTTCGAGGTGGCCGAACGGGTCAGGAGTGCCGTCAGCGAGTCTGTGTTTGACTGGGCCGGGCGAGAGCACCTCCTCACTTGCTCGTTCGGTGTCGCCTCGGTTCCGGAAGCCGCGGAGGCCCCCGAAGGGCTGCTCGAAGCCGCCGGCGTGGCGCTGCGAAACGCGAGGCACGAGGGCAGCAACCGGATTTCGGCCGCCCACCCTCGATTCAACCGAGTCCACTAGCCCACCCGGTAGCGCGGCGGTGCGCGATTTGTGATACTTCGGCATGGGAAAGAAGGCTCTCTTCGCGTTGCTGCCGTTCCTCACGGGCTGTGTGATCTTCACCTCTGGCTCGGGGGATCTTCAGACCGAGTTCGACGAGAACAAGGCGCTGTGGGATGTTGCCGCGATTGCCGATTACAGCATGCGGTCTCAGCGTCGTTGTTTCTTCTGTGGGGTTACCTTTGTCCCGGTTCGCATAACCGTTCGCGGCGACACGATCGACACAGTAACCGATGACTCCGGCGCTCCGGTTGCGGAGCTCGTCTCAGGCACTTTCCTGACGATTGACGAGTTGTTCGACCTCATTCAAGGCGCCATCACCCAAAGGGCATCGGATATCGCTGTTCGGTACGACGCGGTCCTCGGATATCCCACCGATATCGACATTGACTTCAGCCGTAGCTTCCGCAACGACGAGGCTCTGTTTGAGATCCGCGAGTTTCAAGAGCTGAACTAAGGCGGTACCCCCCGACCGCTGCCGCCCCCTCCGGGCGGTACCGCCGTTTGACCGCCCTACCGCTGTTTGAGGGAGCGCGCCAAATGAAACGTATCGTCGGTCTTTTCCTTGTTGTCATCGGCCTCCTGACTCCAACTAGTATGTGGGCGGACGTTCTCCGAATCGTTATCGACGAACGCATGGACGTTCTGGAAGGTCGCGCGTTTGGCGGTGTTGGCGCGTACGAGAAAATCGTAGGACGCGTGTTCTTCGTGTTCGATCCGGCGAACCCGATGAACTCAAGGATCGTGGATTTGGACAAGGCGCCTCGTAACGCCGACGGATTGGTCGAGGCTTGGGCCAATTTTGTCGTTCTCCAACCGAAAGATCCCAGCCGCGGAGCGAGAACGGCGCTCCTCGAGGTAAGCAACCGAGGAGGCAAGGCCAGCCTATCGTACTTCAACGGAGCCAGCAGGTCGCGCAATCCCGAACTGGAAGAGCACTTTGGCGACGGGTTGTTGATGCGGCACGGGCTCACGCTGATTTGGGTGGGATGGCAGCATGACCTGCCCGACGAAGAACACATCCTGAAATCCCATCTGCCTCTCGCGACCGAGGCGGGAGAGGCCATTCGGGGGTTTGTCCGCAGCGATTGGACCGTGGACCGCGCCACGGACGTGCTCGGACTTGGTCACCGCGCGCAAATCGCCTACCCAGTTGCCGACACTGCACACGCCGACAACGTGCTCACCGTGCGCGACGGCCGCCTGGCGCCGCGGCGAGTGATCCCAAAGTCGGAGTGGAGCTTTGCCCGGCTTGAAGCCGACAGCGTCGTGTTCGACCCGACGAGTATCTACATGGAGAGAGGGTTCGAGGCCGGAAACATCTACGAGATGGTGTATGTGGCGGAGCAACCAACCGTCGTCGGGCTCGGTCTGGCCATCATCCGCGACATGATGTCATATGCCAAGTACGGCGAAGACCGATTATTTCCGGTCGACCGGGGCATTGCGGTCGGGATCTCACAGACCGGGCGGTTCCTGAGACATTTCGTCTATCAGGGATTCAACACCGACGAGCAAAACCGCAAGGTGTACGACGGCATCATGGCACACACTGCCGGCGCGGGCCGTGGCAGCTTCAACCATCGGTTTGCCCAGCCGTCGCGCGACGCGCACCCGTACTCCGCGTTCTTCTATCCGACAGATATTTTTCCGTTTACAAGCCGGACTCAGACAGATCCGGAAACGGGAGATATTGATGGACTCTTCGCCCACCAGGACAACGACGCTCATCTTCCCAAAATCTTTTATACAAATACCGGTTACGAGTATTGGGGGAGGGCGGCGTCGCTGATCCACACGACCGTGGATGGACTGGACATAGAGCTGTATCCCAACGAGCGCGTGTATCATCTGGCGTCGGGACAACATTTTTTGGGACGCTTTCCACCACCCGACAGCAGTCGGCTCCCGAACACCAACGCTTATCGTGGCAACCCACTTCACTTTCAATACACGCTTCGGTCGCTGCTCGTGCAGATGATGGATTGGGTGTGGGATGTCAGCAGCCCGCCGCCCAGTATGTACCCGAGAGTGTCCAGGGGCACGCTTGTTGCCCTCGAGCAGGTGGAGTTTCCCGAACTAGCGGGTTTGGATTTTCCCAAGGTGGCGCACGATGCGTATCGTGCGAACTACGGACCGCGGTGGCAGCAAGGCATCGTCGACATCCAGCCGCCGGAGCTCGGCAAGCGATTCCCGGTGATGGTCGCGCAGGTAGATCGATTTGGCAACGAGCGGGGTGGCGTACCGACGGTGGAGATCCTCGCACCCCTCGCGACGTACGCCCCGTGGAACCTTCGTACGGGATTTCCCGGCGGGACGGACGCGCTGACCAATTTCACCGGGACCTACATACCGCTCTCCAAGACGGAGGATGAGCGGCGCAGCACCGGCGACCCGCGGCCGAGCATCGAGGCGCTCTACCGCGATAGGGATGATTATTTGAGAGCGGCCGAAGAGGCAGCGCGGTCGCTGGCCGAGCGAGGGTTGCTGCTCGACGAGCACGTCGACGCCGTGGTGGAGCGGGCGGGAGAGCATTGGGATTGGGTTATGAGTAGGTAGTGGGCAGTGGGCCGTAGGCAGTGGACAAGTCCGTCGTCGCTTTGTCCGCTACGCAATGCCAACTACCCACTGCCTACTCCGACGTCAACACGTGGATAGGCTCAACCCGCGTCGCCCGCCGCGCGGGCAGGTAACACGCCGCGACTCCGACGGCCGCTAGACCGAGCCCGACGAGCACGTAGGTAACCGGATCTGTGGCGCTCACGCCGAACAACAGCGTTGTCATCAAGCGGGAGAGACCCAGCGCCGCAACCGTTCCGATGCCCAGCCCGAGCAGCACCACGCTGAACCCTTGACGCAGCACCATCGCCACCACGTGTCCGGTTTCCGCACCCAACGCCATCCGCACGCCGATTTCGTGGCT
>CAYLZR010000190.1:0-2534 GCA_964388145.1 uncultured Gemmatimonadaceae bacterium
CTAACCAAGCTGATCGTGACCCCGATATGCTCGTGAGGCTAGTGGACGATGGTCGCCTTTCCGGCCGAGTGCAGACATTCGAGGTCGTGGCCCGGCATGTCGTGGTCTAGCCAAGAGGCGACATTGGATCACGCCAAGCAGCTTCAGCACTGGTCGCTAACCACGCTACGGGAAAAGCTGGTAGAGATCGGCGCGAATGTGGTCAGTCACGGGCGGTAGGTCACGTTACAGTTTGTGGAGGTTGCAGTATCGAGTGCCCTGTTTGCGCCGGTCTTGGGCTTGATTGCAGACCTGCGAGCGCGACCGCCAAAACCAGCATAACTAATCCACCAGGATGAGCGAGGCCGTTCAGCAGGCGAAGTGTGCCAAGCCACGGGTAAATCATGCCTGGATAGAAGATTTTTTCGCCATAAACAGCCATTGGCGAATATGACTGGCAAATTGTTCTGGATCATGGACTCGATTATCGAGTTGTGGATATACTTTCAAATATGGAACGCCAGATTGGAACTCGGATTCTGGCTTTCACGCGGTACGCCATGCGGATGGAAGCGGCCAATACGGTCTGGTTCTGGTGCCTCGAAGAGCGGGCGATTTAGATATACGAGCCAACCAGGGGGGGGATTGCCATGGAACGCTACTTCTACAGGCGCGGGGAGCGAGTTCCCGTCACAGAGGTCGAGGGAGTGCTGGCCGTCCAAGTGGAAGCAAGCGCGCGGGCGATGGTCGACTACAGCCTCTTCGGTGAAGAGGCGACCGGCGAACGCGCCGCGCAACCCGCCATGGAGATCGACGAAGAAGAAGCGAAGGCTCTTTCGGATTCGGGCTGGATCTTCGTTCGGCCGGTCAGCACTATCGAGTCGGCTCGGGCTACCCGAGAAATGCCCGACCAGGTGAGCTACATCAACTCGGTCTACCAGCTCGAAGACGGGCATGTCCTGATCGGCACGCAGACGCTCACGGTGCAGTTCAGACCAGAGCTGTCCGACGAAGAAGCGCGAGCCAGACTTGAGGAGGAGGGGTTGACCGTCGTTCGCGAGCTGCGCTTCGCGCCCAATCAGTTCGAAGTGGAGATCCCCGCCGGCGCCAACCTACTCGATGTCGCCAACGCACTGCAGGAGAGCGAGGACATGCTCCATGCGGAGCCCACGTTCGACGAGTACATCGGCCAGCGATTCACGCCCACCGACCCCACCTACGGGCAGCAGTGGCATCTCAACAACACTGGTGGTGGCGGCGGTCTCGCCGGGGCTGACATATCTGCCGAGGATGCATGGAACTTCACTCTAGGAGCCGGAATCCGCCTCGCGGTCATCGACAACGGCTTCGACGTCACGCACGGCGACCTGTCTGTGGGAATCGTCGGCGAATCCGGCTTCTTCGACAGCGGCGGGAACTTCCAGCAGACCGTGACGAACTACCCGGACAACGACCACGGAACGTTCTGCGCGGGGATGGCGGCCGCGCGTCACAACAACGGCGTTGACGGATGCGGGTCGGCACCGGAGGCCGAGCTGATGCTGGTGGCCACCCGCAACGACCAGGTGGCCACTCAGGCGACGCTCGCGCGGGCCGTTGCCTATGCGGCCGATCCAAGCATGGAGATCGCCGGCGCGGATCCTGCAGCGGGCGCAGACGTCATTGCGTCTAGTCTCGGGCCGAACGGCGCGAACTGGGCGCTGACGGCAGTCTTGCAGAACGCCATCGTCTTCGCAGCCGGCCGGGGCCGCAAAGGCCGAGGCACGCCCATCTTCTGGGCCTGCAGTAACGGGAACAACGTCGACATCGCGCAAGACCAGGTCGTCTCTCACCCCGACGTGATCGCGGTCGGCAGATCGCGTCGCAACGACACCGAGGACAACGCTGCCCGCGGCGAGGAGCTCGACTTCCTTGCGCCCGGCGTCAGCGTGGTGAGCACGGCTTCGGGCGGTGGCACGCGGACCGCCACCGGAACCAGCTTCGCCGCTCCGCTGTCGGCCGGCGTCGGCGCGCTTGTGCTCAGCATCAACCCCGATCTCCCCGCTTGCGACGTCCGTCAGATCATGCGCGACACTTCGGACAAGATCGGCGGCGTCACGTACGACCAGACGGGGCACAATCTCGACTATGGCTACGGCCGGGTCAACGCGTTTCGTGCCGTCATCCAGGCGATGCAGTCCCTGACGTTGAACGGCGTGCCGGACACCGACCACGACGGCGACGGCGTCGCGGAGATCCCGGTCTCGAGCCCCTGGGGTATCGGGACGTTGAAGTACGGCGCCAGCACCCTCTCGTCACCGGCTTTGGCGCCCAATGGCAGCCGATTCAACGGCTGGCTCCTCAACACGGCTGACAACCGATTTCCCCTCATGGGGGACTTCGATGGGGACGGCCGATCAGAGGTGTTCGTGATGAGCCCGTGGGGCGTGGGCGTCTTGAATGTCGCCGGGGGCACGTACACCGCATCGATGCTCAAGCCGAACGGCACCCGTTTCGACGGCTGGCTGTTGAACACCGCCGACAACCGCTTCGGCCCCGTCGGCGACTTCGACGGC
>CAYLZR010000190.1:2634-4581 GCA_964388145.1 uncultured Gemmatimonadaceae bacterium
CCGCCGACAACCGCTTCGGCCCCGTCGGCGACTTCGACGGCGACGGCAAGGCGGAAATCGTGGTTCGGAGCCCCTGGGGAATTGCGGTCCTCAAGCTGACGGGGGATACCTTCACGACGTTGTTGATCGCCCGGAACGGGACGCGCTTCGGCGACTGGCTGTTGAACACCGCCGACAACCGCTTCGGCCCCGTCGGCGACTTCGACGGCGACGGCAAGGCGGAGATGCTCGTGCAGAGCCCGTGGGGACTCGGGATGCTCGAGCTGTCCGGTACCACATTCGATGCACTTATGATGGCCCGCAACGGCACCCGCTTCGGAGACTGGCTCCTCAACACCGCGGACAACTGGTTCGGTCCGGTCGGTGACCTGGATGGTGACGGGACGTCGGAGACGATGGTCGGCAGTCCGTGGGGGCTGGGCATGCTCGAGCTGTCGGGGAGCACCCTCACGGCTCCGATGATGGCCCGCAACGGCACCCGCTTCGGAGACTGGCTCCTCAACACGTTCGACAACAGGATCTGGGCTGCGGCCGACTTCAACGGCGACGGAGAGGCCGAACTGCTTATCTCCAGTCCGTGGGGTATCGGAGTGCTCGAGCTGACCGGCGGCACCATGAACAGCATCATGCTGGCCCCCAACGGCACGCGATTCGGGGATTGGCTCCTCAACACGGCGGACAATAGCTTCAGGCGCTTCGAGGACCTGACGGGAAACGGAAGGGCGAACATCCTGGTGGAGAGCCCGTGGGGCATCGGGATCTTCGCCTTGAGCGGGACGAGGTTCGATGTCCCGATGATGGCTCCCAATGGCACGCGCTTCGGAGGGTGGCTCCTCAACACGAGCGACAACCGGTTCTAGGGCGAGCGGCAGCTCGCGCGTCCGTCTGAACTTCCCCCCGGTCCTGTGGATACTCACAGGCCGAGATCGAGAGCAGCACTCTGCCAGCTTCCTCTCCTGCGCGCTTGGTTCCTCTTGGCTCCTGGCTTCTTCCCCTCTGCATCGCGTGTCTGAGCGCGCACTTTGTCAGCCGAAACCTGCGGGCACTTGGCCATCAACCGCGGATCATTCCGGCGATCCATGTCAAGCCGTTCGTGAAAGGGCAGAAGAACGACTACAACGACGCCGGCAATCGAGACTGTCAGCACAATTGCGGAAAGGATCCTGATTATGGCGAAACGCATCGCTCGTTCCACGCGTTACCTGCAGATCTCTTTGCCTGCCGGCACGGCCATGCGCTTTGACCTGTGGCAACCGCCGTTGTCAGCGTTCGGCGCGAGCTGAACGAAGGTCATTCGGACTTCGGCTTCCACGCCCGCGCCAAGCGCTGCGCCTCGGCGATCTGTTCGGGGGTCAGCAGTGGGTGGCTATGTCTCCTGTGGGTCCAGGCTGTGTAAAAACGCAGACACCGGGACCAATTGCGCAACAATTGAATCGGGAAGGTCGCGTGGACGAATCATTGTTGCGGCAAAGCGCAGCTTCTAGATTTAATATTTCGTTTCGGTCTCCAAAAAATCGTTTTTACACAGCCTGGGTCAAACTCGGACTCCACAGGATCGGCGTCTGGATGTCCGCTCTGACCAGCACTGGACATTGCCTCTAATCGCGTGCTCTCGAGTTTTTCACCTATAAGTATGCGAGCAAAAACGGTCAGCTATCCCGTCCCGTAATTCGAGACCTCGATCAAGTTCCCGTCCGGGTCGCGGAAGTAGACGCTCGTCATCAAACCCTCGGCGCCGGTGCGCTTGACCGGGCCCATCTCGACCTCGACGCCGCAGGCCGAAAGATGCGCGATCACCTGCTTAAGCGGCGTCTCGGCGATGAAACAGAGATCGGCCGTGCCGGGGCGCGGGTCCTTGGCCACGATCTCGACGGGGCTGGGATAGGGGTGCAGGTTGATCTTCTGCCGCCCGTAGTGCAGCGCAAGCCAGCCACCCTCGAAGCTCTC
>CAYLZR010000191.1:0-1264 GCA_964388145.1 uncultured Gemmatimonadaceae bacterium
GCCCACCGGTAGCAATGTCTGCTTCTCGTACGTATCATGCCTGCCGTGTTTGATCTCATCGCGTTTCAGGGCGGGCTCTCGGATTCGCTGGCCAACGCGCCACTGCTTGCGATTGCCACGTTGTTCGGGGCAGGCGTTCTCACGAGCCTCACGCCGTGCATCTATCCGATGATCCCCATAACGGCCGGAATTCTCGCCGGTACGGGGGCGGAGAATCGATCACGCGCCCGGACGGTCGGGCTGACGCTGTCGTACGTCTTCGGATTGGCGCTACTATATGCCACGGTGGGTCTGATCGCCGGGCTCAGTGGCTCGCTGTTCGGGGCCGTTGCCGCCAACCCGTGGTCGCGCCTGGCGATCGGGAACCTGCTCTTGCTGTTCGGCCTTGTGATGTTGGGTGTGATTCCGGTTGCCGCCCCGCGACGCCTGCTGGCGTGGGCCGGGGGACTGGGTGGGGGGTCGTATCCAGCCGTCTTTCTGCTGGGCGCGACGTCGGGGATCGTGGCGGCCCCGTGTGGTGCGCCCGCGTTCGCGGTGGTGCTGACCTGGGTCACCACTACCCAGAGTGGTGCGCTCGGGTTCATTTATCTGTTCGTGTTTTCTCTTGGCATGACGGCGTTGTTGGTGGTTGTGGGGCTGTTCTCAGGGTCGGTGACGATGCTGCCCACGTCGGGCCGCTGGATGTCTTGGGTCAAGAAGGCGGCCGGTTTGATCATGCTAGGGATGGCTGAGTACTACTTCATCCAAGTGGGGATGGTCTATTGAGGATCTCGAAATTGCGTCTTGCCGGGCTTGCGCTGATCGCCGTGGGCGTCTTGTGGCCGGCACAAACGCTGATGGGCCAAGAAGAGATCGGTATCTCGCGAGGGTCGGTGGCCCAGCCCGTACAGCTCGACGATATCGACGGTCAACCAACCGATTTGGCCGATCACTTCGGCAAGAAACCAGTCCTGCTGGAGTTCTGGGCAATTTGGTGTGAGAACTGCGAAGCGTTGGCGCCGCAGCTGGAAGCGGCTTACGAGAAGTACGGTGGACAGATGGATTTCTTTGCCGTGGCGGTTGGCGTGGGGCAGAACCCCCGTTCCATCGGTCGTCATTTGCGCCGCCATCCGCTTCCGTTTCCAGTGCTGTGGGACGAGGCGGGTGCAGCGGTACGTGCGTTCAAGACACCCGCCACATCCTACGTTGTGATCGTCGACGAAGACGGAAGGGTGGCGTACACGGGGATCGGCCGGGAGCAGAACATCGAGGCGGCGATACGGGG
>CAYLZR010000191.1:1364-4553 GCA_964388145.1 uncultured Gemmatimonadaceae bacterium
AGGTCGATCACGGGACCGTCGGTCACGCGGATGCCGTCGGCCGCATAGGCGAGGCGTATCAACGGACGGTGGATTTGCTCGGCGTCGGGGTTGACCCCATGGACGATGGCCACCTCGTAGGTATCGAGGATGACGCATGTGCCCACCGGATAGATCCCCAATAGGTTGATCAGGGCCTTGACGAGCACCAAGTCTATACCGAGCCGCTCGTGATCCTCCAGCAGCTCCTGAAGGATTTCGTGAGGCTTTTTTGTTTCGCGGTGTTTGTACACGCGCTGACTCGTTGCAGCGTCGAACACGTCCGCAACGGTGATGATCTTGGAAAAGACCGACAGCTCGCGAGATCGCTGTGACTTGGGATAACCTTTTAGATGGATCCCCATGTGGTGCTCATACGCGGCGGTCATGCTCCGATAGGGAATGTCACCGTGCCCTCGGAAGCTGAACAGCGTTACCGCGCCCAACGTTGGGTGGAGCTGCATGTTGAGCCACTCTTCTTGCGTGAGCTTTTCCGTCTTGTTCAACACCTCTATGGGGATGCGGGCCTTCCCGACGTCGTGGAGAAATGATGCCATGCCGAGGTCGTAGAGCTGCAGCTTGCTCAAGCCCAAACGTTTTCCCATCGAGACTGCGAAGATGCTGACGTTGACCGAATGAGTGAACGTATAGTTGTCGTAGTCGCGGATGGTCGTGAGCCCGATGAGGGTTATCTCGTTGTTCAACACCTGATCCACGATGTTCTGAACGGCGCGTTTGACTTTTTTGACGCTTGCCGTCCGTCCCATCCTCGCGCTCTCGGCGAGTTCGTTGGTGATGGCGACCGAACGCTCGTACGTACGCTTGGCGACTTCTTTCTGACGCTCTTTGTCCGCGAGGTCCGCCTCACTTTCTGACGGTGCGTCGACGGTGATGCGGGTGATGCCGCCCAAGGCGATTTTTTCCCGCAAATCGGACAGCTTGTTTGGCGTGGAGTCGCGCGAGGCGAACGATAGCATGAGTGACACGAAGACCTGCCACTCACGGCGCTCGACGCCCGGCGCGACGTGCATGATCCCAACTTCCGCTTGTTTGAAGGTGGTTAGGACATAACTGAACGAAGCGTAGTTGTGCAGGTCCAGCCGCAGTCTGGTCGAGTTTACGAAGATGAGTTGGCCCGCAACGCGCACCTCTAATTCGCCCTCCGGCTCGATGACGCTCTCTGCGGAGCGTGTGAGTTCGTCGAGCGACCTTTGCACTTGTTCGTTCTCGACGGGATAGAGCTTGAGGCTTTTCAAGGCGGCGTACAGGGCAACCAGAAACACCCGGCCGCGCTGGCGCAGCTCGACGTCCGACGCCTCCGCTGCGGCGACGATCGACGCCCGGCGCTTGGGCTTGGGGGCGTCCGGCGAGTTCGTCATGTCACCCAAGCTCCTTCAACGCCTTGTCCACCGCGTTGCGCACGATGGCCTCTTTCTCTTTTTTCAGATTCTCCAGCACCGTGCGAGCTTTCGGACTACCCGTCTTGCCTAGAGCCATTGCCGCGCATGCCCGAGACTCAGGGTCGATCTTGCGTTTGAACAACCCCTTGCCGACGAGGATCGCGCCAAGCAGCGGCACGCAGTTCTCTCCCCCGAGGAGTCCGAACGCCTCGTAGAAGGCCCGCTTCTCGGTCAGATCGGCGGTGCGGAGCGCTTTGCCCTTGAGTGCCGCTTCGACGCGCGGAAGCGTCAATCGGCGTCGTTTCGCGGCCAGTACCTTGACCACCCCTATGCGCACGTCCCGGTCGCGGTCGTCCAACATCTGCTCGAGTTGCGTGTCCGCGCTCGGGGTTCCCACGGTGGCGAGCGCGTCTACCAGTGCCTGGCGAACGTCGGTATCCTCGTGCGACGTGAGTTTGCCCAGCTCCGGTCCGCGTGTCGTGAGCTTCAACCTGGTGACGAGACCCAGAGCGCCCAACAAGACTGTTCGATCGTCTGATGCCAGGGCTTTGCCGACGGCTTCGGGGTGCGCGACGGCAAGGGTATCCGTGGCACGGGCGATCAGGGCCTTGGCCCGTTCGTTGGTGAGTCGGGGGAGCCACGCGAGCACGGTTTCCATCGCCTTGGGGGTGAATTCCTGGAACAGCTCTCCCAGATCTTCTTCCGTCGGGTGCACATGGGCTTCGTCGATCGTCTGCAGCAACTGATCGAGCGCCTCGGGGTCCGAGAGTTTTGTCGGGAAGGTGGCCAGCTGGTCGCGATGCTTGGGTCCCAAGCGCTCCGACCGCTCGATTACGACTCGTGACTCGCGGAGGATGTACGCGACCGACTGAAAATCGCCCGCCCCGAGCAAATACGGAATGAAATCTTCGAGGATGTTAACGATCTCGTCGTATCCCGTCTGATCGTGCTGTAATTCGAGTACGTCGAACAAGCCTGAGAGAACAATCCGGCGGAGATCCTGGTTGTATTCTCGTTCGACTTCGCCGTTGAGATAGCTGATTTCGTCGTCGTCGAGGAAATAGAATGTCGAATCGAAGTCCTCGATATTGACGATGCCCTCCGGCGTTTTGGCCTCTTGTTCGACGTCTTGTTTGACGCCAACCGGCGGCGGAGCGGACTCGAATTGTTCCGAGCGCTCTATTTGGCGCGCATCGTCCATGCCGACTTCGATATAGTCGTATTTGATGTGTTGGAAATCGTGTTCCCAGAGTAGTGTCAGAAGATCGTCGTCGGCATCCTCCGGTAGATTGCGCGCCTTGTGAACCGCACCGAGGAACCGGACGATCTCTTCGTCTTCCACCCCACTGGTCAAGACCATACCTCGGACGCCGTCCTTGAACAGCACCCAGGAAATGCTGTCTGCTTTGGCCTCCTCGTCCAGGATGAGATCGCCTTCCCACTCCAAGCCCCCCTCGTTCACATGGAGGATGAGCTGGTCCAGTTCCTCCCACAGCTCGCGAAACCCGGCCTGGAGGTTTCGGACCGCTTCGTGATACACGGGGTTGTTGGGCAGGTATAGGATGATCGCGCGCTGGCACTTTGCCATCAGATGCATCACGCGCTCAACGGGGGCCCGGTCTAGTTCGAGGTCACGGTCAGTCACATCGGTCACGCCGCATCCGTTCAGGGGCCTAGGAGGCCGGCGCTGTTGGCCGCGGAGCGCGCCGAGCCGGGCCCGATTTGGGTTCGGGGTTGCCCAATTCTAGTAGCCCCCTGGATCGCAAGTCAA
>CAYLZR010000192.1:0-4543 GCA_964388145.1 uncultured Gemmatimonadaceae bacterium
CTGCCCGCCCATACGCACCCGAACATGACCTCGTTGATCGCTCAGGACCAGCGCAGCACGCGGGGCCGTGCTGCGGTTGCAGTGGCCCATCCACGGTGTATCCTTAGGAAATCCCTCGTTCCCTACCGTGAGGTTTCCATGAAGAAGCTCTTTGGCGCCTTCCTGACCGCCGCTCTGCTGATCCCCGTTCCCGGATCTCTCGGCGCACAAGTCAACCCGGAATTGTTCGGCGGCTTACATTATCGCAACATTGGGCCGTCGAGAGGTGGACGGGTTACCGCCGTGACCGGTGTGGCCGGCCAACCGTCGACGTTCTACATGGGGGCCACCGGCGGTGGTGTGTGGAAGACGACGGACTACGGTCGCAATTGGCACAATATCTCGGATGGATACTTTGCCACCGGGTCGATTGGTGCTATGGACGTCGCCGATTCGGACCCGAACATCATTTACGTCGGCACCGGCTCGGACGGGATACGGAGCAACGTCATCACCGGCCTCGGCGTGTACAAGTCCACCGATGCAGGCGAGACGTGGAGCTTCGTGGGATTACGGGATGTCGGGCAGATCGGTGCTGTCATCATCAACCCGGACAACCCCGACGCCGTTTTTATCGCCGGCATGGGTAACGCCTTCGGGCCGAGTCCCGCACGTGGCGTGTATCGAACCACGAACGGTGGTATGTCGTGGGACCAGGTCCTCTTCATATCCGACAGCACAGGCGCCGTCGACCTGGAGTTTGCGCCGGACAATCCCAACGAGATCTATGCGTCGATGTGGCGTGGTGAACGGAAACCCTGGACGATCATCAGTGGGGCGTATGAGGGTGGCGTGTACAAGTCGAGCGACGGCGGAGACACGTGGACGCACATGACCGACGGCCTTCCCCAAGGTCTGATTGGCAAGAGCGACCTTGCGGTTTCGCCGGCCGATCCGGACCGGGTGTATGTGCTCATGGAGGCGCCGCAACCGGACGATGGTCTGTACCGTTCCGACGACCGGGGGCGCACGTGGCGCCAGGTCACGTCGTACAACCCGATACTCAACCGACCGTTCTACTATACGAACGTCGATGCCGACCCGACGAACGCCGATATCGTCTATGTGAACAACGAGGGATTCTACAAGTCGACTGATGGCGGTGAGAACTTCGAACGGGGGCAGACGCCGCATGGCGACAATCACGACATGTGGATCAACCCCATCGATCCCAACATTTTCGTCCAGTCGAACGACGGCGGCGCAAACGTGACGTTGGATGGCGGCATCACGTGGTCTTCACAGCACAATCAACCCACGGCTGAGCTATACCAAGTCGCTATTGACGATCGCTTCCCGTACTGGGTGTACGCCGGTCAGCAGGACAACAGCACTATCATGGTGCCGAGTCTACCGCCGCGTTCCATGCCGGGCGGCCCGACGGCCTATTGGATGGCCATCGGGGGTTGTGAGACCGGGCCGGCCATTCCGAAGCCGGGCAATCCGGACATCGTCTACTCCAACTGCAAGGGTCGCTTCGGACGGTACAATCAGTCCACGGGCCAAGAGAAACAGTACTACGTGGGAATGGGGAACATCTACGGCCACAACACGGCCGACCTCCGATACCGCTTCCAACGCGTCTCGCCGATTCATGTCTCGCCCCACGATCCGAACGTCGTGTATCACGCGTCGCAGTACTTGCATCGCACGACCGACGAGGGCGTCACCTGGGAGACGATTTCTCCCGATCTCACGGCGCGAACACCCGAAACACAAATGGTTTCCGGCGGACCGATCACTCGTGACATCACCGGTGAGGAGTTTTACAGCACGCTGTACGCGGTGCAGGAATCGCCAATCGAGAAAGGCCAGATCTGGGTCGGTGCCAACGACGGCCCGATCCACATGACGCGCGACGGCGGCGCCAACTGGACGAATGTCACGCCACCCGACTTACCACCAAGCGGTCGGGTGCAGACGGTGGAACCCTCTCCACACCGCCCCAACAAAGCCTACGTCGCCGTGCTGCGCTACCAGCTCAATGATTGGGAGCCACACATCTACCGGACGAACGACTACGGCCGGAGCTGGACGCGTTTAACTACGGGGACCAACGGCATTCCCGCCGATTTTCCCACCCGAGTGATCCGCGAAGATCCTGATCGGGAGGGACTGCTCTACGCGGGAACGGAATTCGGGATGTTCGTGTCGTTCGACGACGGAGCGAATTGGCAGTCGCTCCAGTTGAATCTTCCGGCCACCCCGGTGACCGATATGCGGGTGCACCAGAAAGACCTAGTCATCTCCACGATGGGTCGGTCGTTCTGGATCCTCGACGACCTCACACCGTTGCATCAACTCGACGATCGTGTCGCGTCGTCGAGGGTACATCTGTTCGCGCCGCGCGATGCCTATCGTATGCGGTACGGCGGGCGTCGTGCCCGGCGGGGTCCGTCTCCGGCCGACCCCGAATTTCCCCCAGCCGGCGTGATGATCGACTACTACCTCGCGGACACTCCCGACGGAGAAGTGACGCTGGAAATCTTGGATGAAGACGGGGCGCTGGTTCGCGGTTTTTCCAGCAGCACGCCGCCCGCCGAATGGAACGTTCCGGAACAGCCGGGCATGCGCGAATTTCGACTCGAACGGGTGGGCGGCCCGCGACTCGCCAAAGAAGCCGGCATGCATCGCTTTGTTTGGAACATGGAGCACGCCGGTGCGTGGGACGAGAACCGCGAGGAAGCGGGCGGGGGCGGGCCTATGGTCGTGCCGGGCGCTTATCAAGTGAGGTTGACCGTCGGTAACTGGAGCGATACCCAACCGTTCGAGCTGATGATGGATCCTCGCGTCACGGCAGACGGGGTCACCTACGCGGACGTGGAGGAGCAAGTGACGTTGAGTCTGCAAGTGCGGGATGCGCTGAGCCAGGCTCGGATGGCAGCGGTGCAAATCGCAGATGCGCGCAAAAAATTGGCGGAGCAGACCGATGAAACCGCACGAGCCCGAACCGTGGACGATGCGCTTGCGGCTATTGAGGAGAAGCTCGTCACGGCAGACCTCCGAAGCTATCCGACCCCGATGCTCACTGCGCAGCTCAGCTATCTCTACACCAATCTCGATCGTGCGGACCAGAAACCTGGGAGAGACGCACACGAGCGGTTCGTCGAGTTGGACGGCCTGTTGCAAGGATACATCCGCGAATTGGAGAGGATTCTGCGGGCGAACGTGATTTGAGGAAAGAGGGGAGAGGGCCCAGTCCAATATCCAATATCCAATATTGAATATTCAATCTCCCCTCCCCCCTCTCCCTTCTCCCTTCCCAAACCGACGTGGGTCCGGTCGCGCGTATCCTGGTCAAGCATGCACGGGACGCGTTTGGGAGCCAGCGCGAGATCGACGACCAGTGGCGCTCGCTCCGATACACCGGCCGTCCGGACTTCGGGCGGGCGGTCGAAGAGTACCAACGCCTCATCGCGTTGCTCGAGGAGTTGGGCGCCCAGTTGGAGTTTCTTCCCCCAACCCAGTCGACGGGTTTGGATTCCATCTACGTTCGCGACGCGTCGGTGGTGTGTGACAAGGGCATGATCCTGTGCAACATGGGGAAGGTCGAGCGTGGGGCCGAACCGGCGGCACAAGCAGCGGTGTTTCGGTCGTTGAACATCCCCATTCATGGTGAGATCACGGGTGAGGGGCGATTGGAGGGAGGTGACGTGACATGGATCGATTCGCGCACCGTGGCCGTCGGCCGCAGTTACCGCACTAACGACGAAGGCATTCGTCAGTTGCGTGCATTGTTAGGCGATTGTGTCGACGAGTTCTTGGTCGTACCGCTGCCGCACTACCGGGGCCCTGCCGACGTCTTTCACCTCATGTCCATCCTGAGCCCAATCGACCGCGACTTGATGCTGGTGTACTCGCGACTCATGCCCGTTCCGTTCCGCGAAGAGCTGCTGGCACGCGGTATTCAACTGGTCGAGGTAGGCGATTCTGAGTTCGAGACAATGGCGTGCAACGTGCTCACCGTTGCGCCGCGCAAGTGCATCATGCTCGAGGGAAACCCCAGGACGCGATCCCGCCTGGAAGAGCAGGGGGTTGAGGTCAGGGAGTTTGACGGTCGCGAGATTAGCTCCAAAGGAGCCGGTGGGCCGACCTGTCTGACGCGGCCATTGGGGTCCCGCTCGCAGCACGCACTCGATAGTGCATAGCAGCGTGGCAGACGCCGATGAATGTCTTCCGCCGTTCGGCACGATCCAAGTGGCCTTCCAGCGGGGCACCGCTGAGTTTGGACAGCGCTCGGAGCAAGGGAACACACTTTTCTTGAAAGCCACCGGCCTCTTTTGACCTGGTTGCGATAGCATTCTGGAGCTATCTTCGCCCACGATTTCGACCAGCTTCCCGCAGCGGAGAGGGTTTGTCGACATGGCCGATGACGGCGCAGAAACCGGCTCGCAGCACTCACTAGAGCGACTCGAACTTCCGGGTATGACTCCCTGGAGTCTTTTCACCAAGTTTGGGCCGGGCACGGTCTTGATGATGACCGGCATTGGAACGAGCCACCTCG
>CAYLZR010000193.1:0-4532 GCA_964388145.1 uncultured Gemmatimonadaceae bacterium
CGCACTCGAAGGCGGCTTTCCCTATTACGGTGAGATCGGCACGGATCCGGTCGAGGCTTGGAGTCGCCTTCCCGAGGGACGCTTCGCGGTCGTCGACGCCGCCGTCACGGCCCAACTGGACATCGAGTTGGGCGATTCGGTGCAGTTCGGTGAGGCCGCGTTTGAGGTTATTGGCATCATCACCAGCTCGCCGGGTGAGGTGAGCTTCCGCAGTGCCATTGGCCCTCGGGTTTATATCCCCGCTGTTTACCTCGAAGAAACAGGCCTGATCCAGTTTGGCAGCCTCGTGCGTTATCAGGCGTATTTACAGATCGAAGACAACCCCACCCTGCAGAGCTTTCTCAACCGCTACAACGGATTGTTCGAGGAACAACAGGTCGGGTACGACACGGTCGCCGAGCAAGTAGAGAACTTGACGGAAGCGTTCGAGAACCTCACCCGCTTTCTCGGCCTAGTCGGCCTGACCGCATTGCTGTTGGGCGGCGTCGGCGTGGCCAGTGCGATCCACGTTTTCACCAAAGAAAGGCTCGACACGGTGGCGGTGTTGCGGTGCATCGGCGCCACACAAGGCACGGTGTTCACCGCCTACCTGATTCAGGCGGCAACGTTGGGCTTCCTCGGTGCGGCCGCCGGAGTCGTGCTCGGCCTCGCCGTGCAAAGCACGCTCCCTTCGCTCCTGGGAGACATCCTACCGCTCGACGTTGCCGTTTCGATCGACTGGTTATCGATCGCTACCGGACTCTTCATCGGCGTGTGGGTGGCAACGGTGTTCGCTCTCCTGCCGCTTATTTCCGTACGCGACATTCCGCCGTTACGGGCGCTGCGTCGCGAAATCGAGCACATACCCCGCCGGTCGAGACGGTTGCGCTTCGCAGCCGGCGCAGCTTTGGCCGCCAGCGTGTTGGCGATCAGTTTGTGGCAGGCTCCGGTCGTCGCGATGGGATTGGCCTACGCAGCGGGTATCGCCGGAACCGTGCTCCTCCTCTGGTTCGCCGCGCTGCTCTTGATGCGCATGACACGCAAATACTTCCCACGACGCGCGCGATACGTAGTGAGACAAGGTGTCGCAAATCTGTTCCGCCCCCAGAACCAAACAACAGCGGTCGTCATCGCGCTCGGATTCGGCACGTTCCTCATCGCCACGATCTACCTCGTGCAACGAAACCTACTGGAACTGTTTGCAATCGACACGGGTGCCAACGCGCCAAACATGTTCCTCTTCGACATACAAGAAGACCAGCGCGATGGCGTCGCGGATCTGCTGCGGGAACACGGCGCGCCGCCGTTAGAACTCGTTCCGCTCATCCCAGCGCGACTCAGCGCGATCAACGGACGGAGCATGCAGGAAATCTTGACGGACTCCGTAGGACCGGTCATACCGCGCTGGGCGTTGCGCCGCCAGTACCGTCATACTTATCGCGACTCGCTGGCGGGAACCGAAGAACTCATCGCGGGAGAGTGGTGGGAAACCGCACGCAGCGCGAGTGGACTGCCGCGGGTGTCGATCGAAGAAGACCTCGCCAACGAGCTTCACGTGGGATTGGGAGATCGGATCACCTGGGACCTCCAAGGCGTTGCGTTCGAAGTGGAGATCACGAGCATCCGGCGCGTGAACTGGGCGCGCTTCGACCTGAATTTCTTCTTTGTCTTCGAGCCCAGCGCGCTCAGCGGGGCGCCCTCGACCATCATCGCGTTCACGCGGATTGACGAGATGCAACAACGCGCCGCGTTTCAACGCGATCTCGGTCGCCAACACCCCAACGTCTCCGTGGCCGACCTCGCGCTGCTGCAACAAGCGCTGCAGGGAATCGTCAAAAAGGTCACCTTCGGGATCCGCTTCATGGCCCTGTTCAGCATCGCCAGTGGCATTGTCGTGCTGCTCGGCGCGATCGCCACGTCACGCTTCCACCGCGTTCGGGAAGGAGTACTGCTCAAGACACTCGGGGCCACCAAGAAACAAATCGGCCAAATCCTCTTCACCGAGTACCTCACCCTCGGCACCCTCGCGGGTTTCGCCGGCGTCCTGCTGGCCGGCATCGCCAGTTGGGGCCTGGTACGGTTCATGTTCGAGTTGGAGTTCCACCTACCGGGCCTACCTCTGGCGGCACTTTGGCTCGGCGTCGCCGCTCTCACCACCGTTATCGGCCTCGCCAACGGCCGCGATGTGCTCAAGAAGCCGCCGCTGGCCGTCCTCCGAGAAATTGCGGAATAAAAACCAGGGGTCCTCCGTGGCCCATACCTATTGCCCGGGGACGACTCCCACGATCCGAAGGGGCCCACCGCTGCCACCTTCGATCTTCATCGGCAACGCGATGATGTAGCCGCCCGTTTCGGGCATCGACTCGAGGTTGGCCACGTTCTCGAAACCGGGAATGTTCTCCGCATAGAGAATCTGATGGGCCTCGAACGTCGTCGACTGCCCGTAGTCGATGCTCGGCGTGTCGATCCCGATAGCGGCGATCATTCGGTTGTCCACCAACCACTGCGCGGCGGCGGGGTCCAGTCCCGGAAAGTGGAGCTGCGCCACGCCTTCTTCACCACGGGCCGTCGTTCCCAAATACGACTGCGGATCCGGCCAACGCTGTGCCCAACCCGTCCGGAGTAGCAGGATCGCCCCCTCGGGGATCGGACCGTGTACCGCCTCGAACGCCTCAATGTCACCAACGCCGACGAGATAATCCGGATTCCCCGCCGCCTGGCTCGTTGCATCCACCACCACGGCTGCGCCAATGAGCCTGGAGAGCGGGATCTCGTCCGTGGCGTTTTTCCCCTCTGAGAAGTGGACCGGCGCGTCGAGATGCGTCCCGCCATGCTCGGCGGTACTGAAGTTGTAGGCCGAGTAATACCATCCACCTTCGGTCATGCCTTCCGACACGGTCTCGAGCTGGAACGGGTCGGCGGTGGGCCAGTAAATCGTTTCGGCGTTGAAGGGGTGCGTCAAATCGATCCAGGCATCGGGCGATTGAAACAAGTGCTCCACTCGCTCACCAGCCGGCTGGCAGGCGCCGAGGCCGATCGTCAGCAGGAGTGAAAATGGCGACACACGGGCATGAGACATGGCATCCCTACGGAGAAAATTGACACCGGTAGGTTGAGAAAAATCGGGGAGGGAGTCAAGGAGGGGCTTCCCCCGACCTGGTATCCGCAGCAACTTTTGACCATGACATTCATGGAGGACCGCATGCGTCGCTCGGTTTCGTTCTTTGCGGCTGGTCTCGTTCTCTCCGTCGCCGTCCCAGTCCAGACGACGGCACAGGAGCAGGAACAAGACGACCGGCTGACTTTGGGTCTCTATCTCGATTGGGAACGGGTGTCCGATCCCCAGATATCACCCGACGGACAACAGATCGTGTACACCCGCCGGTGGGTCGACAAGATCAACGATCGCAACCGGTCCAGCCTGTGGATCATGAACGCCGACGGGAGCCGCAACCGGCATCTCACCGAGGGATCGTCGCCGCAGTGGTCGTCGGACGGCCAGCGCCTCGCGTTCCAGCGGGAGGGCGAACCCGAGGGGTCGCAGATCTTCGTGCGCTGGATGGACGCCGAGGGCGCGGAGACCCAGATCACCACGCTCAACCAGTCCCCGGGTACCGTAAGCTGGTCGCCCGACGGAAAGCACATCGCGTTTACGATGACGGTACCGGGCGATCCGCAGTGGCGGGTGTCGCTCCCCGGAAAGCCGCGCGGGGCCAAGTGGACGGAAGAGCCCAAAGTCGTGACCCGACTCAACTACCGCCGTGATCGCGTGGGATTCATCGACGACGGATACCGGCACATCTTCCTGGTTCCGTCCGAAGGCGGCACGGCACGCCAACTGACCAGCGGGAATTGGAGCCATAACGGCGCATCGTGGACCCCCGACTCCAAGGAGATTCTCTTCTCCGCGAACCGTGTGGAAGACGCCGAGCATACCTGGCGTCAGTCTGACATCTACGCGGTCAACCTCGAGACGAGGGATATCCGGCAACTCACCACGCGCAACGGTCCGGACGGGAGTCCGGTGGTATCGCCGAACGGTCGCTTGGTCGCATACACGGGTTACGACTGGACCGACGACACATTCATCGCCAGCAACATATATGTGATGAACATCGACGGTTCCAACCCACGCAAGATCTCGGGCGACCACGACCGGCGCGCCGGTAGGTTGACCTGGGCGCCGGACGACAGCGGCCTGTATTTCGGTTCGAGCGACCGTGGTACGAGCCACGTGTATTTCGCCTCGGTGAACGGCGGCGTGCGCAAAGTGACCGACGGCAACGTGCGGATCTCCATGTCCAGCATGACCGACAAACTCTTTGCCGTCGGCACGCTGACCAGTTACCACGAGCCGGGTGACATCGTGTCATTCAGCTTGCGCGATGGTACCCCAACCCAACTCACCGAGGTGAACGGCGACGTCCTGACCGGCCGCACGCTCGGCGAGGTGGAGGAAATCTGGTACAAGTCGGTGGACGATTACGACATCCAGGGATGGATCATCAAACCCCCGGATTTCGATCCCAACGAGAAGTACCCGTTGATCCTGT
>CAYLZR010000194.1:0-4477 GCA_964388145.1 uncultured Gemmatimonadaceae bacterium
CTAGGGTGGGCAGTTACCTCGAAGACCGCTAAATTGCTGATATTCATTGAAACCCAGGGAGTCCGATTGTGAGCGACATGCTCAACACATTGAGCGAGATCGACCGCCGAATGACTGAACTCCGAGGTTACCTTTGACCTCGATTCCAAGATTTCCAACCTAGAGAAACTCCAGGCCAGGATGGCCGCGCCGGGTTTTTGGGACGACCCGGAAAGCGCCCGGTCCGCGGTGGAGGACCTGCGACAACTCAAGCGCTGGACTGAGCCGTTCAGCGAGTTGTCGATGCTTGTCCAGGATGCCCGTGAATTAGCCGATTTGTTGGCCGACGACCCCGATCCTGAGCTCCAGACCGGACTCGAGGAAGAGGTTCCGAAACTGCTGGTTTCTCTGGAAGATCTGGAGGTTCGGAACATGCTCCAAGGTCCGGACGACCAGCGCGACGCCTTGGTGACCATACACCCCGGCGCTGGTGGCACCGAATCGCAGGACTGGGCCCAGATGCTCATGCGCATGTATACGCGGTGGGCCGAGCGGCGGGGGTATGAGGTCGTCGTGCTCGATTTGCTCCCGGGTGAAGAGGCCGGCATCAAGTCAGTGTCGATGGAGATTCAGGGTGATGCGGCCTACGGCTATCTGAAGGCCGAAAAAGGGGTGCACCGGTTGGTGCGGATCTCACCGTTCGACGCGCAAGCGCGGCGCCACACGTCGTTTGCGTCGGTGTTCGTGTATCCGGTGGTCGACGATTCAATCGATATCGACCTCCGCGACGACGACATCGAGATGGAAGTGTTTCGGGCATCGGGGGCGGGGGGCCAGCACGTGAACAAGACATCGTCCGCGGTACGGTTGCGCCACTTGCCGACGGGGATCGTGGTATCGTGTCAGCAGGAGCGCAGTCAGTTCAAGAACCGCGCGACGGCGATGAAGATGTTGAAGGCGGGCCTCTACCAACGCGCGCGCGAAGAACAGGAAAAAGAGAAAGCCGAATTGGAAGCGACGAAGGCGGACATTGCATGGGGGAATCAGAGCCGCTCGTACGTATTCCAGCCATACACCATGGTCAATGACCATCGGACGGAGTTGAAAGTCTCCGATGTGCAGTCGGTGATGGACGGAGATCTGGACCAATTCATCCATGCGTACTTGAAGCGCTACGGAAGCCAGGCGGCATGACGGCGACCGAAGAGCGCTCTTACATCGAGGCCGCGCGCCGCGAGAAACTCGAGGCGTTGATCGCACGCGGCATCACGCCGTTTGCGTACAGGTACGAACGCACACATACGGCTCAGGAGGCTGTCGATGCGTATCGCGGCGACGAGCGGCAAGTGTCGGTAGGCACCGCGGGGCGTATCATCTCGATGCGGCCGCACGGCAAGACGACGTTCCTCCATCTCGGCGACCGCTCGGGCAAGATACAGGTCTATTTTAGGCGCGACGATATCGGCGAAGACGCCTACGAACTGCTCAAACTGCTGGACTTGAGTGATTTCATCGGTGTGAGGGGTACGCTGTTCAAAACGCGCACCGAAGAAATTACGATCAAGGTGGAGGAATGCCAGCTGCTCACGAAAACCCTGCGGCCGTTGCCGCTAGGGAAGGAGGATGCGGGGGGGGAACAGCACGGTAGGGTGACCGATCCCGAAATGCGTTATCGCCAGCGCTATGTGGATCTGGCGGTGCACGCGGACGTGCGGGAAGTGTTCATGATGCGGGCACGGGTCGTTCGAATGATTCGAAAATTCTTCGATGACCGCGGCTACGTCGAGGTCGAGACGCCCGTGTTGCAGCCCATTTACGGGGGTGCGGCCGCATCGCCTTTTGTGACGGAACACAGGGCTCTTGGTACCCGCCTGTACCTCCGGATCGCCGATGAGTTGTACTTGAAGAGATGTATCGTGGGTGGGCTTGATCGGGTCTACGAAATCGGTCACGATTTTCGTAACGAAGGTATCGACCGGCTCCACTTTCCGGAGTTCACGATGCTGGAGTTTTACCAGGCCTATGCCGATTACAAGGATATGATGGAGATCCTGGAAGAGCTGGTGTCGGGCATCGTCCGGGACATCTGCGGCTCTCTCCAGGTCGAGCGGTTCGGAACGACGTTTGATTTTACGCGACCGTGGCAGCGCAGCGGCTACGTCGACTTGGTCCGGGAGCATTCCGGCATAGATCTCGAACAGGCGGACGATTCGGAGCTGCGGGCGCGGTTGCGGGAACACGTTGAGGACGAAGACGAAGTGGCCGACTGGCCTCGCACAAAGCTGATCGATGAGATGTTCAAGCACTTCGTCGAGCCGAGCCTGATCCAGCCGACCATCGTGCAAGACCATCCCATCGAGATCTCGCCGCTTGCCAAGCCGAAGCGTGGCAATCCGCGTTTGACTGAACGCTTCGAGATGTTGATGAACGGACACGAGCTGGCCAACGCCTTTAGTGAGCTGAACGATCCGGACGACCAACGTCGCCGGTTCGAAGCGCAGGCGGCGGCACGGGAGGCGGGGGACGAAGAGGCGCACCAAATCGATGAGGATTTCATCCGTGCCTTGGAATACGGCATGCCACCCACGGGTGGCTTAGGCTTGGGTATCGACCGATTGCTCATGCTGCTCGCCAACAAGAAATCCATTCGCGACGTGATTCTCTTTCCCACGTTGAGGCCCGAAGCATGAAACGGTTGGAGTGGAAAATTGCCGGACGATACCTACGCAACCGTCGTTCGTCGCGGTTGGTTTCGCTCATCACCCTCATCGCCACCGCTGGGGTGGCGGTTGGTGTCACGGCATTGATCGTCGTCATGGGTGTGATGAATGGGCTGCAAAACGAGCTGCGCGAGAAAATTCTCATTGCCAGCCCACACCTGCGGATCCTCACATGGGGAAGCGGCTTACGCGTGGACAATTGGCGTGATGCTCTAGAAATTATTCGGGCACATCCCGATGTTGAAGCGGCTGCGCCGTTCGTGATCACACAGGCATTGGTGCGTGCGGGCGCTGACTATACCGAAGGTGTGCGGGTGTTGGGTATCGACCCGGATACCGGCGCCATCGCCGTCACACCTCTGCCTCGCTACTTCGAAAGCGGAGATCTCCGGTTCGCGACGCAACTCCAGGGTGTCGACGGGGGCATCGTGTTGGGCAGTCGCGTCTCGGACCGTTTGGCGGCGTTCGAGGGCGACTCCGTGTCGGTCATCTCCTCGGCGGGCAGCAAGTTCAACGCGGCGATCGGTGCCTTCATACCAAGTTATTGGTGGTTCGAGGTCACCGGCCGGTTCGAGACCGGCCTGTACGAGTACGACAACACGTACGTGGTGATGCCGTTGAACGTGGCGCAACGGTTTGCCGGGCTGGGAGACGCGGTGAGCGGGATCGAAGTTCGCGTGAACGACCCGAGCGAGGCTCCCCGCATCGGGCTCGAGCTGGATGTGTTGCTCGACTATCCGTATCGCTCGGTGACTTGGCAGGCTCAGAACGCCCAGTTGTTCTCTGCGCTCCAGCTCGAAAAGCTCGGTATGGGGTTGATCCTGCTGTTGATCGTCATCGTGGCGGCGTTCAACATCGTTGGTACGTTGACCATGGTCGTGACCGACAAGACACGCGAGATCGGTATCCTCAGAGCCATGGGGTTCCCAGCGAGGTCCGTTCGCAAAGTGTTCGTCTTGCAGGGCATGATCGTGGGGTTGATCGGTACGGCAGTGGGTGCCGTCGCGGGCATGGTGATCGCGCAACTGTTCGACCGGGGGCAACTCATCTCAATCGATCCCTCGGTGTACTTCATCGATCATCTGCCCGTTCAGGTGCAACCCGCAGATTTCGCCCTCATCGTCGTTGCGAGCATCATCGTGGCGACGGTCGCAACCATTTATCCGGCACGCCGGGCGGCGGACCTCGCGCCGGTGGACGCGATAAGACACGAATGAGCGCGATACTCGAGGCCAATGGCGTCAAGAAGAGTTTTCGCAGCGGGGACGCTGCGGAAATTCAAGTGCTCGTCGACGTGAACCTCACCGTCCATCGCGGCGAGGTGGTCGCCATCGTCGGCGAGAGCGGCACGGGAAAGAGCACGTTGTTGCATCTACTGGGAGTGCTGGACGAGCCGTCGGGTGGCGAGATCGTGCTCGATGGTAAATCGTACGCGGTGCTGTCGGAAGAAGAGCGAGATACGCTGAGGAACGACAAACTCGGTTTTATCTTTCAGTTTCATCATCTGCTGCGCGAGTTCACGGCGCTCGAGAACGTCATGATGCCCCTGCTGATTGCCGGAATGGACGATGCCGAAGCGCGCAGCAGGGCCGAAGAGGGACTGGCTCGCGTAGGAATGGCAGGGCGAATGGCCCACCGCCCGGGGCAGCTATCGGGTGGGGAGCAGCAACGTTGTGCCGTGGCCCGCGCCCTGATCAACGATCCCAAAGTGCTATTGGCCGACGAGCCCAGTGGCAACCTCGACGAGAAACACGCCGACCAGCTGCACGATTTGCTGT
>CAYLZR010000195.1:0-3093 GCA_964388145.1 uncultured Gemmatimonadaceae bacterium
GACAGCCCATGGAAGGACCAGCGCATGGGTATCTACAGCGACCCCACGGGCGGGTTCGGTGGCGGCGGGTTCCGCTTTGGTGGCGGCGGTGGAGGCTCGGATGAGCCGCGCATTACCAAGTGGCTCTCCCCCAACACGAACGAGTTGATCTTCTATCGGCGCAGCCGCGATCAACACCGGGTGGACGTCCTGGTCGCGGATCCCGCGACCGGCACGGTGCGTACCGTGATCGAGGAGCGGCTCAATACGTACATAGAACACCAAGCGCCTCGTCGCCTGGCCAACGGAGACTTACTCTGGTGGTCGGAACGCGACGGGTGGGCCCACCTCTACCGCTACGGCCCGGACGGATCGGTCAAGGCGCGGCTCACCGAGGGTCCGTGGCACATCGACGGAATGCTGGGCGTGGACGAAGAGCGTGGCTACGTGTACTTCCGCGCCAACGCACGTGAAGCCGGTGAGGATCCGTATTACCAACACCTCTATCGCGTGAACCTCAACGGCACCGGTCTCACGTTGCTGAACCCAGGCAACTTCGATCATCGGGTAGCGTTGTCCGAGTCGAACCGGTTCTTCGTGGACAACTATTCCATGGTCAACACCGTTCCGCAGTCGGCGGTGTTTGCCGCAGACGGCCGCATGATCATGGACCTCGAGAGGGCCGATTTCTCGAAGCTCTGGGACGCCGGGTATCAGTTCCCGGAGCCGTACCAGGTGAAGTCGGCCGACGGTGTGACCGACATCTACGGCGTGATGTACAAGCCCTACGATTTTGATTCAACCAGGTCCTATCCGATCGTTGCGTACGTGTATCCGGGTCCGCAGACCGAGTCGGTGTCGAAGTCGTTCTCGACCAACGCGTCGGAGCAGGCGCTGGCGCAGATGGGCATGATCGTCATCACGGTTGGTAACCGGGGTGGTCATCCCGACCGGTCCAAGTGGTATCACAACTACGGATACGGCAACCTGCGGGACTACGGTTTGGCCGATAAGAAGGCGGCCATCGAGCAGTTGGCCGACCGCCACGACTTCATCGACATCGATCGCGTAGGCATCTACGGCCACTCGGGCGGTGGATTCATGTCAACCGCGGCGATGCTCGTGTATCCCGACTTCTTCAAGGTTGCGGTGTCGTCGTCGGGCAACCACAACAACGACGTCTACAACCTGAACTGGTCGGAAAAGCACGACGGGGTAAAAGAAGTCACGAACGACGACGGAGAGGTTTCCTTCGAGTACGACATCCAGACAAACTCGGATCTGGCAGCCAACTTGAAGGGGCACCTCCTGCTCACCACGGGTGACATCGACAACAACGTGCACCACGCCGGAACGTTCCGCATGGCGGAGGCGCTGATCCGCGCGAACAAGCGGTTTGATTTCTTCGTGTTCCCAGGCCAGCGTCACGGTTACGGCGACATGAGAAACTACTGGTTCTGGCTGCGGGCGGAATATTTTGTGGAGCACCTGCTCGGTGACACGCGCGAACTCGCGGACATCACGGAGTTGAACAACGAACAGGAGCAGACCCGCGGTCGCGGAAGGGCGCTGACGGCGGGCGCGGGCCGCAGTTGACGCCAAAGCGGTCACATGAGTGCGTGAATTGGCCGGTTTAGTATTCACCGCAGGGCACGCGGAGCACGCAGAGCTTGTTCTGGGAAGTTATTGACCGCAATCGTCTCTGCGCACTCGGCGGTCTCTGCGGTGATTATTGCGACGAAGTGTGTAATGCTGGCGGCGCGTGGGCGTGATAAATCCTTTACGTCCGCCGCCGCGCGAACCGCAAGCCCGACCACGTCGCGTCGATCGCGGCGATCTTGTAATCCACTAGCCCCGAGCCGAGTCCCTTCTTCCGAACATCGTTTTGTGTGATGTCCGTTGCGACGCCGGATGCTTTCTTTGGCCACGCGATCCACACGCTCCCGCCCTCCGCCATGATGCGTTTGGCGACCGCCAGCCGCCGGTTGAGATCGGCGCGTGTTTTCACGAAGAGCATGACGAGATCGGCTCGTCCGCGGGCCTGGCGTTTGAGTTTTGCGCCCTCGGGCAAAGATCCCAACGTTTTTTCGAATCCGGTCGGTGCGCCGAGCAGGGCAACCACGGAACCCGGTTTGATGCCGAGTTTCTTCGGCAAGGGGGTTCCCGAGTAGCCGTCGAGCATCCCGGGTACGACCGGAGTTTTTGTCGGCTGTCTGAGTGCGTCACGAATCGCACCGCGCACGCTGCCCCACTCTGTGTAACTGGCGTCGGGTAACAGTTTGCGGGTGCGCGCCACCTTATCGCGCTCACCGCCGACGAAAACGATCGCGACGTCACGAGTGGCCTTGCGCTGGCGAATCCATATTCCGATGTCGCGGCCTTGAGCCGGGAGCCGCGTCAAATCGATCACGAAAACTTCCGGCGGTTTCTCACGGAGTGTTTTCAGATCGGCACCGCTCTGCGTGAAGACCGTTACAGTATGGCCCGCACTTCGCAGACGCTTGGCGCGGTCCTTCGCCTCGGCGGCGTTCCAATGGATCAGTGTCACGCGACTCATCGATCTCAGTTCGTATCGCCTTCACGACAATCGTTCGGGGAACGGAAAATCTTCTTGATTGCGTGACCGACCACGAATATACTCCTCATTGGAACCCCGAGCCATCTTCACTCCGCAGGGCCGCGCGAGTATTCTCCATGGTCAGCAGCACACTCGTGGCGGAGGCGCTGGATGGGATATCGCAGATTTGTGGACCGCGCTGGACGGGCGTGGGAGGTGCGCGATGAAACCAAGTCGGAATGGGCGTTTGTCCCCCAGCCGGGGAACCTGATGGACCGCACCATCGTTCCTGCACCGGGGTACGACAACGATCCGTTCGAGCTGAGCAACGAAGAGCTGCAGAAGCTGCTGGACGCCGTCAACGGAAACGCGGGCGAGTCGCACCGCAAAAAATCTCCTTTTCTCGACTGACTCCAAGGAATGACGGAATTAGCCACGCTGGCCGGTGGATGTTTTTGGTGCCTCGATGCCGTGTATCGCGACTTGCGAGGCGTCGAAAAAGTGGTTTCGGGTTATATGGGTGGACAGACAGCCAACCCGTCGTACGAGATGGTGTG
>CAYLZR010000195.1:3193-4477 GCA_964388145.1 uncultured Gemmatimonadaceae bacterium
GCCCGCTCGAGCGCCCGAATCGCGGCAGCATTGTCACCGGCACCCTGGTGTACCTGAGCCATCGTGAACAGCGTGTTTACGGACTCCGGAAACAGGTCGGCGTTGAATTCGAGGAGCTGGATCGCGCCGGCCAGATTCTCGCGAGCGATGTTCTCTGCAACGTTGGCAAGCACAAAATCCCGAAAGTCGTAGCTGTACGACCCGTAGTAATCTTCGCGCATCCGCTGGTATTCTTCGATGGCCTCTTCGACCCCGTCTTCTCGGGCCGTCTCCGTCAAGATCGACTGAATCGAAACGGGTTTGGTCACTCCGTGGTGACACGTGGCGCAGGTCACCTCGATCGGCGGATCCGACCGGTTCGGGACGTTGGGCAGCAGCTGGTTGTTGATGTGCTGCACCATGCGTAACATCTCGCGCGCCTTGAGCTTTGTGGATTTGGTGTCGGAGGCAAACTCGGTGGTGGAGAGGTCGTTGGGATCGTCGCCCACGTGGCAGTAGATGCAGCGGACGCCCAGCCCTCCCGCGAATCCCCGCATCAACGCGACCAACTCGGGCACGGTGATGTCTTCCGGCAGCACCTGAAGGTTTTCGAGCTTCTCCGGCGGCCACTGGGCGTGCGCAACTTGCGGCACGGCCAACGCACCAAGAATGAGTAGGAGAATTCCCGAGCTAAGGTGTCGCATGGTCCGTCCCTGACGATAGACCATCAACTCTCTCGAAACGACACGTACCGGGTCAACTGTCCTGACAGGTTTCTGACATCAAGGGCGGTAGGACGGTAAGACGGAATGACGGAAAGTGATCCCCGCGGGTGTCCGGAGAGCCAACCCGGGCGACAGCCCGGGGTTACGAGTTGGCCGGTTTTTCCGATTCCTCGCCGGACGGATCAAAAACCTCCCGCGCTTTTGCCTTGAGACGGTCCTTCGCGGCCTCGACCCCCTTCAGGGCTTCCTCGAGCTCGCCCAATTCACGGGCGCGGACCTTGAGCCCCTCGCGGATGAAGAGCGCCGCCGCCTCGGAGCGGCTCTTGAAGGCACCCGTCTCGAGCCAGGCGTCGAGCTTCTTGGTGGCCTCCTCGTCGATCCGGACCATCAGGACCTGATCCGAATATCCAATATCCGATACCGAATATCCAATATCCAATATCCAAGAATGAAGATTGGATATTGAATATTGGGTATTCGACATTGGTTATTCTCTCAGCGCCTCCACCGGATTCGTTCGCGTGGCGCGGATGGCCGGCACCGCGGCGGCAACCAACGCGACCGCCATCAACAGCGCACC
>CAYLZR010000196.1:0-4450 GCA_964388145.1 uncultured Gemmatimonadaceae bacterium
GACTGTTGGCGACGTCTTGCAGCACCATCTGGAAAGTCTCCTGCCGGAGACTGAGGGTACCGGGATACCGGATGTTCTCGGGATCCCCTTCTGGCACGAGCTTGAGGACCGGTGTGCAGAGCGCATTCCCGAGCTTGCGAGCGATTCCATCGCAGGCTCCCTGTAACACGTAGTTGTGTTTGCCGGTCGCGAGGTAGGGGCCGTTCTGCTCGATGCCGCCGGTGGGGATGATCGCCGTCGTTTTGCCCGCCGCGATCGCATCGCGGACCTCCAGCCAAGTCAACTCGTCGATCCACACCGAGTTCAGGGCCTCGATGGGCCGAGGCATGCTCATCATTTCCTGCCGCTCGCGTTCCCGTTCCGCCCGGCGACGGGACCGCTCTTCGTCGGTCATTTGGCGCTGCTGTGCCTGGGCCATACTCGGCATCACCATGGCCAATGCCAGGGCCATGATGGCGAACCGTGCATCTCTCATTGTGGTGCCCTCCTTAACAGGTAGAATACGTCCTGCAGTCGGCCCCGCAAGCCGACCGATCCCGGAGGCCACCATGCCGAAAGTCTCATTTCGACCTACCGCCCTACCGCCCTACCGCCTTACCGCTCTTTTGTGCCTGTCGCTGGCCATGGTCGGTTGCCAGGCCGAAACCGGTGAGACGATCGTCCGCACGGGGGATCCCTACGTGCGGGGGTTCACCGATGAGGACTTCCCGCGGGTCCAAGAACTGGCGGACGGGGTGTATTCCTACGAGCAGCTTCGATCGGCGGGGGAGGAGAAGTTCACCACGGTCAGCCTGTTCGTGGTGACGTCCGCTGGGGTGCTCGTCGCGGACGGCCAGGGGAATCCCGCCGAGACTCAACGTCTGGTCGATGCGATCGCGGACATTACCGACCAGCCGATCACACACGTGGTGATTTGCTCCGATCACGGAGATCACACCGCGGGCAACACAGCGTTCCCGGAGGGGGCGGTCTTTTTCGCACATCCCACATCCAAGGCCAACCTAGAACGGAGCGCCGGCAATCCGAACCGATCGACCGACGCACCTCCGGTAGTCATTCCCACCGAGCTTGTCGAAGACGAGACAGTGCTACAGCTCGGCGGCGAAGAGATCCACCTAAGTTTTTTGGGACGCGCGCATACCGGTGGAGACCTAGTCGTCTACTTGCCCGCCGAGAAAATCCTCTTCATGAGCGAAGCGTATCTCAATCGAATATTTCCTGCGATGCGTTCGGCCTACCCGTCGGAGTGGGTGTCAATGATCGAACGGGCGCAAGCCATGGACGTCGATATCTACGTTCCGGGTCACGGCTTCGTGGAATCACCCGAGGTTCTCGAAGAGGAGCTGGAGACGTACCGACGAGCGGTGGAGCAGGTGATCGCGGAGGCGAAGCGGTTGCACGACGCGGGCGTGAGCGTGGAGGACGCAGTAGAGCGGGCGCGGTTTGGTGATCTCGAGAATTGGAGCCTGCGCGCAAGTCAAGGCGCGCGCGCGATTCAGCGTGTGTACCTGGAGTTGAACGGAGAGCTATCTCGTTAGAGCGCTACTGGCGCGCTCTGCGAGCCGAAGAAACCCGAGCGGGTCGGTTAACGATGTCTTACCGGGGATCTACCCTCCGATACGCGTCGATCACCGCCCGCTCCCCTGCACGCTCCGGCCGCGAGTTCCCATGCTCCATGCCCATTACCCCACGAAATCCTTTGTCGTGGATGTGTTGAAACACGTTCTTGAAATTGATCTCGCCGGTGGTCGGCTCGCGGCGTCCCGGGTTGTCGCCTATTTGGAAGTACGCGATCTCGTCCCACGCCTGGTCGATATTCGGAATGAGATTGCCTTCCTGGATCTGTTGATGATACAGGTCGTCGAGGATTTTGCACGAGGGGCTATTCACCGCGCGACAGACTTCAAACGCTTGCGCCATCTTGGTGAGAAACAGCCCAGGGTGGTTACGGAAGTTGAGCGGCTCGAGCACCATGACGAGCCCATGCGGTTCCAACATCTCAGATGCCCGACGCAACTTGTCCACCACGTTCGCGGTCTGGTATCCCATGTCCGCTCGGAGGTCGACGTGCCCCGGGACAACGGTCATCCACTTAGCGTTGACTCGCTGCGCGACGTCCACGGAGTCTCGAATCTCGCGTAGGAATTCGTCGCGGTCTTCATCGCGATCGGTCGTAAGATTTGGTTCGCGCCATGAAATCGTGTGGGCGACGAACACCCCCATCCGCATGTTGAGCCGAGTCATTTCCCGCGCGATGCGCTCTTGCAACTCGACAGGCCGCTGTTTCATGTTGTTGTCTTCCAGAGCGCGGAACCCCTCATCGGCCATGAACTGCAACTGACCGATCGGATCGCTCCCCGCGTGCTCCTCGAACATGCCGAAGTGTGGGGCAAAATTCATGGTGAAGCTCGGTGCTTGGCTGTGCTCCGCGGCCTGGGGGTTGCGGTTACCGACCAGCGCACCCCCAACGGCGATCGAGTGTTTGACGAACGTTCTGCGTTCCATGCTTTGCCTCAGTTCCGATGCTTGATGCGGGAGGGGTCGACGCGGTCTTCGCTGCTTTGCCACTGCTGCCACACGGGCCCGTCGGCCTGTAACACACGAGCAGTTACCTGGATCCATGATTCCACGAGTTCTATTCCCTTCATAGGACCTAGCACGTTGACTGCGCTAGCGAGCGCATCGGCGCCCACAGCCGTTGGTGCGAACACAATGGTGATGCGGCGTTCGGTGAGCCCGAGTCCCGTGGCGGGATCGATGATGTGGGAATAGCGCACGCCACCCACTTCCACGTAGCGATACGTATCGCCCGACGTGGCGACCGCACCATCCGAGAGCCACACTGTCTCCGACCCGACTGTGCCGTCGTCCACCGTCGGAATCTCCACACGCCAACCGGGGGTTCCAGGTGGAGGGGCGGATGCGACAATATCGCCGCCCGCATCGATGAGTGCGCGCGAGATTCCCGATCTGGCCAACACTGCCAGGGCCTCGTCCGCCGCGAAACCCTTTCCGATCGCGCCCAAGTCCAATAGCATGCCGGGCACCTCCAGTCGAACGCGGTGCGACGAGCGATCGAACTGAATGAGTCGATGTCCCACCGCCGCTCGTGCGTGGACGATGCGTTCTTCAGCCGGCAGTACGCTACGCCGATTCGCCCAACGCCACAGTCTCGTCAACGGTCCGACGGTTACGTCGAACGCTCCGTCCGTTGCGGCAGCCAAACGAGCCGACCGAAGGAGTACAGACCACAGATCGTCACCTACTGATACCCACTCCTCGGTTCCAGCCGTATTCGACAGGCGAGAGAGTTCACTCGAGGGATCGTAATCACTGAAAATGTTGTCGAGAGTGTCGACACGTTGGAACGCGGCGGCAGCGGCCCGGGCCGCCTGTACGGCGTTGGGACCGTACAACACGATGCGAAAGTTCGTTCCCATCGCGCCGTGCTCGAACTCGAAACGCTCGAGCGTTTGTGCACGTACTGCGGACGCACAAAACAAAGAACCGAGAATTCCGACCAAGGCTATACGCACCGAACGCCTACAACGCCCGCGTGACTCCGGGCGTCGGAATCTGGTAGCGACCGTGCTCATCCGGCAGCACAGGCGGCTCGGCGTCGAATGCGTACCGTTTCGGCATCAAGCTGAGGTCGGAGTTCAGCGCCGCGTCCCACTCCACCACCTGTCCCGAATACGTAGCCATGCGGCCCATGATCGACGTCATGGTCGAGTACGCTCCTCTTTCGGTGTCGGCGTACTTGTACTCGCCGTTGTTGATCGCCTCGAACAATTCGTCGTGTTCGACCTGATAGGGATTCGGATCGTTCTCATCGTCGTGCTCGAACAGCGTGTGCCCCGAGTTGGAGAGAATCACCCCGGGTCGTGGCGCGGTCCCGTTCGTGCCGTGAAACGCCTCCGAGACGCGATTCCAGCAATCCGGCATGTGCCGGCATTGGCTCAACGCGCGGCTGCCATCTGCGTATTCGAACTCGACGAAGTGGTGGTCGAAGATCGCTCCGTGGTCGATGCCCGTACGAACCAGCCGCCCGCCTTGTCCTTGCGCGCGCACCGGGTGTCCACGCTTCACCCAATTGACCACGTCGATGTTGTGGATGTGCTGCTCGACGATGTGGTCGCCGCACAGCCAGGTGAAGTAGTACCAGTTGCGCATCTGGTACTCCATCTCGGTTTGACCCGGCTGCCGCTCACGTACCCAAACGCCGGCGCTGTTCCAGTAGACACGTCCCAGCACGATGTCGCCGATTATTCCCGCGTGCAGCCGTTCCACCCACCCGCGATACACCGTCTGATAGTGACGCTGAAGCCCGACGACGACATTCAGCTTTTTGCGCTTCGCCTGTTCGGCGGTCGCCAACACCCGGCGGATACCCGGTGCGTCGGTGGCAACGGGTTTTTCCATGAAGACTTGTTTGTCGGCGGCGATGGCG
>CAYLZR010000197.1:0-4449 GCA_964388145.1 uncultured Gemmatimonadaceae bacterium
TATAGAAGTTATAGGTAGTAGTTCTATTATACCAGGGGAGCCGCACGAGGTTCCCTGTGGGGGGATGCTAGTTGAATATTGAATATCGAACAGGGAATATCGAATCTCGAAGTGCACTACGCCAATTCACTCGTTCCCCACCTTCGCCTTCAGCTCCTCGAAGAAGTTCAGCACAAGGATCAACTCGCCCTGCACCGCCCCCCACCCGCCGGATCATCATGAAGCGCTGGTCGTCTGAACTCACCGCATACGGCGTGTGGGGCTCATACCCTTGGTAGTCCACCAACGAGAACAACACGCGCTGTGTGCCCACGGTAAACCCTGGCGTCGCCACAACCTCGGCCGCGACCAGCGCATTCGCGCCGTTCCGGTAGAACAACTCCCGCTTGAGGTCCTCGGCGAGATAGACCGTGGCCATGCCGCCGGCGCCAAGTTCGTGCTCGATCCGGTAGCGGTCGGCAAGGGCGGCGGTGAGGAGGTCGATACGGTCAGGCACCCAACGCTCCAGTAGTTACCACGGGTAAACCCGCGGCTCGGCCAACTGACTGTCGCTGAAGCGACCAACTCCCCTTAACGTCGGTTTACCGACAGATTGCCGAGCGGCGGCTTTAGCCGTCGTCAATCTCGCGACGCCGGACTGCCCCTCGATGGCGTAGCGGTTCGAAAGGCCTGGATTTGAGACGGTGGAAGGTGTCGGTCATGAGGGCCTAAGATATGGAGCGGTCGCGGGCGTGGAGAAAAGCTAATCTTGGTTCACCTTCGACTTCAACTCCACACATCTCGGGCTATCTTCTTAGGCCATGTCCAAGATTACCTCCCCCCCCTCAACTGGCAAGCTCCTGCTCGTCGTGCTTGCTGTCGCCCTTTCTGCCTGTGCTGAGGATGGCGAGGGAGCCAAGAGCTTGCGCCTGTCCTGCGCCGATGGGAACTCGGCGGCCTGTTTCGAGCTTGGCCGCAGGGTTTTGAAAGGCGAGCGCGTTCTTCAGGACGACGGCCGCGCCGCCGGCCTTTTGCAACAAGCGTGTGAGGGCGGCGAGGCAGAGGGCTGTGTCAGGCTCGGGTCCATGTACCGGGACGCGGTGGGTGTTGGTGAAGACCTCGCTCGCGCCGCTGGTCTGTACGAGCAGGGCTGCGATGGCGGCGCGATGGAGGGCTGCGTCAGCCTTGGAATCATGTACCGGGACAGTGCAGGTGTGTCTCAAGACCTCCCACAAGCCGCCAGCCTGTTCCAACAGGCCTGCGACGGCGACGCGATGGAGGGCTGCATCAACCTTGGAGTCATGCATCGGCAAGGCGAGGGCGTCGCTCTGGACCCCGGTCGAGCCGCCGGCCTGTTCCAACAGGCATGCGAAGGCGAAGCGGGGCTAGGCTGCGCCCACCTTGGAGACGTATACGCCACCGGCACAGGCGCGGACCAGGACCTGACCCGGGCCGCCGATCTCTACCGGCAAGCCTGCGACGGCGACGCAACGGTGGGCTGCTTCAAGCTTGCTGATTGGTATGCTACGGGGACCGGCGTCAGCGAGGACTTGGCTCAAGCCGCCGAGCTGTTTCAGAAGGCCTGCAACGGCCGACACGGGGAGGGCTGCTCTCGCATCGGCGATATGTACGCTACCGGTACGGGCATCCCTCGCAATCTTTCACGAGCCCGTAACCGATTCTTTCGAGCTTGCCGCTATGGGTATGACGAGGCCTGTAGGAGACGACAGCCCTAGCGCGCGCTTGCCCAGTCCGTAGCAGCAGGGCTCATGACATACTCTTATGAGGGGTTCTGTGGAAGCACTGGTTGTTGCTGAAAATCTGACGAAGCATTACAAGGACGTTGTTGCGCTGAACGACGTGAGCTTTGGCATCTCCGACGGGATCACCGGAATTCTCGGTGAGAACGGCGCCGGCAAGAGTACGGCTATCAAGATCTTTCTGGGTCTGCTCCGGCCGACGTCCGGTACGGCTACGGTTCTTGGCGAGAACGCTTCTGAGAGCGTTGTTGTACGCTCGAGGCTCGGGTACATGCCCGAGCACGACTGTCTGCCGACCAGCGTGACCGCCGCCGAGTTCCTCACACACATGGCCGAGGTGAGCGGTCTGCCGCCGTCGCGCGCGCGCACGCGCGCGGCCGACACATTGAGGCACGTGGGCTTGTTTGAAGAACGCTACCGAGCGATGGGCGGATATTCGACCGGTATGAAGCAGCGAGTGAAACTGGCGCAGGCGTTGGTACACGACCCTACCATGGTGTTTCTGGACGAACCGACTGCCGGGCTCGACCCGGGGGGCCGTGAGGAAATGCTCGAGCTCGTCCGTAAGACGCACCGAGAGTTCGGAATCAGCATCCTCTTGTCTTCGCACCTGATGGCCGATGTCGAACGCACCTGTGACCGGATCATCGTCCTGCAGGACGGCCAAGTCGTGCAGTCCGGGGAAGTCGAGCACTTCACGAAAGAGACCGAAACCGTATTCATCGAAGTCGATACCAACCGTGAGCGTCTTGTCGTCGCCCTGGAGAAACGCGGTGTTGTGGTAACCTCAGACGGCCACGGACTCTACATCGAGGGCCCCGACGAGTCGGTCTACGACCACGTAAGAGATGCGCTTGTGGAGGCTGAAGCACCTCTACGCCGGATGGCACCCCGCCGACGTGCACTGACCGAACTTTTTCAACGTGACGGAGACGATTTTGAAAGAGGGGTGGTCCCATGACGGGTGGGCAGACCGTCCAGCCCCGGGTCGCGAGCGCCGTCGAGGGCACCGTTTTTGATATCGGGTATCAGCGGTACACCGGTCCCCGCGAGGGGCGCAACCGTGCACGGCTCTCTGTCTACAAGGACGGGGTGAGGACCTCGCTGGGTCTGGGGCGTGGCGCACGCGCAAAGATCCTTCCCTGGTTTTTCATTGGCGTGCTGGTGGCGATTGCACTCATCATGGCGATGGTTGCCGGTGCAGCCGAAAGGTTCGTCGGTCCCGGCGCCGCAGAGCAGCTAGACCTTCCCACTCACACCGACTACTACGGAATCGCGTCGATCATCTTCTTTGTATTCGCAGCGGTTGGCGCACCGGAGTTGTTGTGTCCAGACCGTCGAGACGGGGTCATTAATCTGTACTTGGTGCGACCCCTCACAGGTTCGGATTATGTCACGGCTCGGTGGTTCGCGTTCTTCACCGTGATGGTGGCCGTCGCCTGGATCCCCCAGATCATTTTGTTGACCGGACTAGCCATGGGCGATCCGGAGCCGGCGAACTATTTCCTCACCAACTGGCTTGATGTTCCAAAATTTCTTGTGGCCGGAGTTGCGCTCGCTGCGTACGCCACGACCTTGGCCTTGCTCACTGCCGCTTTCACAAATCGGCGCGCGTACGCCTCCGTCTTCCTAGTCGGCCTGTTTGTGATCACGACACCCTTTACCACGGGGCTTGCCGCCGAGATTGGCGGCACCGTCGGTCAGTGGATCTCCATGTTCAACCTGAGCAACATCCCGGTGCACGTGAACGACGTGATCTTTGGTGAGGTCAGCGTTATCACCGAAGAGGCACCCGCCGCAACACTCTCGGCGTGGATTCTCGTGAGCTGGTACTTCCTGTGGACAATCGTTCCTGGAGGCATTCTGTGGATGCGCTATCGGCGGTTGACGCCGTGACGGCCAATGGCGTAGCGCCGGTTATCAGGGTGGACCAGGTTTCGCGCTGGTTTGGGAGCGTCGTCGCCGTCAGCGATGTCACGTTCGATATCATGCCGGGCATAACGGGTTTGCTGGGCCCGAACGGAGCAGGCAAGACAACCTTGCTCCGGATGATCACGGGACTTGCCGACGTTTCCGATGGATCGGTCACGGTTTTTGGACAGCCGGTTCGCAACAACCATCCTCTGTACGCGCGCATGGGCGTGATGTCGGAACACGAAACGGTTTACGGCTTCATGAAAGGCCGCGACTTCGTGAAGATGATGGCTCGGCTCAAGGGTGTGACCGACGTCGATGCCGCAGTCGACAGGGCAATCGGTTTTGTGGATCTTGCCGACGCGGCGCACCGTCGCATGGGTACCTATTCCCGGGGAATGCGCCAGCGGATGCGGCTGGCGGCAACGCTTGTCCATGATCCGGAAATCTTGATTCTCGACGAACCGCTGAATGGCGCCGACCCCAGGCAGCGCGTGCACTTCCAGATCCTGCTGCGGCAGCTGGCTGCGGAAGGCAGGACGATCGTTCTCTCCTCGCACATTCTCGAAGAGGTGGAGCAGCTCGCGGACACCGTTCTCCTCATCGTCAACGGCAAGCTGGCGGCGTCTGGAGGGTTCCGTGCCATTCGGGTAGCGCTGGACGAGAGGCCGTACCATGTCCTGGTGGTTTCGGACTCGCCCCGTCAATTGGCGGCGGCGGTCGTACAGCTCGACTCTGTGGACGCAGTGAACGTCGATCCCGATGGAACGATCGTCGTGCTGAGCAGGAATGTGCG
>CAYLZR010000198.1:0-2631 GCA_964388145.1 uncultured Gemmatimonadaceae bacterium
TTTTCTGGAGGATTGTCTCATGCGACTCCCGAGAGTTCTAGTTTGTGTTGCACTCGTCACCGTTTTGGCCGGTCCGGCCGTGGCCCAAGACGGACGGATCCAGGCAGCCGTCTCCAACATGGAGTGGCGCGAAATCGGGCCCACGATCATGGGTGGACGGGTGGCCGACTTGGCGGTCGTGGAATCCAACCCGGCCGTCTTCTACGTTGGCACCGCCACGGGTGGCGTGTGGCGCACCACGAGCAACGGCGCGAGCTGGGAGTCGCTGTTCGACGACCAACCCACGTCGTCGATCGGTGCCATCACGCTGTCACAGACGAACCCGAATCTCATCTGGGTCGGGACCGGTGAACCGCAGAACCGGCAAAGCTCGCCCTGGGGCAATGGCGTCTACAAATCGACGGACGCGGGGCGCACATGGCAGCACATGGGTCTGGACGACACCAAGCACATCTCCCGCATCCGTATCAATCCGACGAACAACGATGTGGTGTACGTGGCCGCGGTGGGACATTTGTGGGGTGCCAACGAAGACCGCGGCGTCTTTCGCACCACCGACGGCGGGGAGAGCTGGGAGAAGGTCCATTATGTGAATGAAAATACCGGGGCCATCGACTTGGTGATGGACCCAGGCGATCCACAAACCCTGTTTGTCGCGATGTACCAGCGACGTCGCACGGGATTTGGCTTCAACGGCGGCGGTCACGGCAGCGGGATCTATCGCACGACCGACGGCGGAGACTCCTGGCAAGAACTCACCGACGGCCTGCCGAAGGGAATCAAGGGGCGCATCGGGCTCGATATCTATCGCGGGGATGGCAACATGGTGTTCGCGCTCGTCGAAGCCGATCTGCGTCGCGGCCGTGGGTTTGGGCCTCAACCTCAACAGCAGCAAGAGGACCAAGAGAACGGCGTCTACCGCTCGACGGACCGTGGCGACACGTGGGAGCATCTCAGCACCACCGACAATCGCCCGATGTATTACAGCCAGATTCGTGTTGACCCCAACGACCCGGACCGCATCTACCTCGGCGGATCGAATTTATACCGATCGAGCGACGGTGGGCGCACGTTTACACCCGACGCGTCGGTGGGGGTGCATTCCGACCACCACGACCTGTGGATCGATCCCAAGAACTCCAAACATCTGATCTTGGCGGGTGACGGCGGCGTTTCGGAAACGTGGGATCGCACTGACACCTGGCGCCAGATGCGCACCCTGCCAATCGCGCAGTTCTACCAAATCGGCGTCAACATGGACTACCCCTACCACGTGTGCGGGGGATTGCAGGACAACGGGTCGTGGTGCGCACCCAGCGCCACACAGTCCAATCAGGGAATTCGCAACCGGGATTGGTACAACGTCGGTAGCGGCGACGGTTTTTACAACCTCATCGATCCGAACGATCCGACGATCATGTTCAACGAATCCCAAGGTGGGAACATCCGGCGGGTCGACTTGAACACGATGGAGAGGCGCAGCATCCGCGCGGTTCCGCGTCCCGGGGAAGACGGCGAGACGCAAAATTATCGTTTTAACTGGAACGCGCCCATCGTCATGTCGGCGCACAATTCCTCCACGATTTACCACGGCGGCAACCATCTGCTAAAGTCCACCGATCGTGGCACCACCTGGCAGGAGATCAGTCCCGATCTCACAAAGGCGATCGATCGGTCGGAGTTGGAGATTATGGGAGTGCGGGAGAATCGCATGCTCTCGCGACACGACGGTATTTCTTCGTACGGCAACATCACAACGATCGGGGAGTCACCGGTCAACGCCGATTTGATCTACGTGGGTACGGATGACGGGAACGTGCAGGTGACTCGGGATGGTGGCGCAACGTGGAACGACATCACCGACCGTGTGCGCAACCTCCCGGAGCGGACCTACGTCAGCAAGGTCCTACCATCGAAGTTCGACGAGGCCACGGTGTACGCGACGTTCGACGGTCACAGGAACGACGACTACGGCGCGTACGCGTACGTCAGCGAAGACTACGGTCGCAACTGGCGCGCAATCACGAACGGTCTGCCCAGCGGCTGGTCCGTGAACGTCATCATCGAACATCCACGGAGCCGTAACCTCCTCTTCTTGGGCAACGAGATCGGCGTGTACTTCTCCATCGATCGCGGGGAGAATTGGGTACGCCTCAAGAACAACCTTCCGACCGTCCCGGTCGACGACATCGTCGTGCACCCGCGCGAGAACGATCTCGTGCTTGGCACGCACGGCAGGGGCGTGTGGATCATGACGGACATTACACCGCTGGAGAAGTTGAACAGCCAGGTGCTCGCCTCGGCCGCACATCTCTTCCCCGTTCGTACGGCAACCATATACAACACCGATCGACGGCAAGGGTGGACCCCCGGTGTGTTCGCGGCGCCGGAGCCAACGGGGGGGGCGCTCATTCGTTACTACTTGCGCAACAATCTTGGTTCTGAGGCCATCGTTTCCGATGCGCAGCAAAACGGAGGTGGACCTCGCGCCGGGATGGAGCGACGTACCAGTGGCGATGGTGAGGTGATGATTTCCATCCTGGACGCCGGTGGAGAGACCATCCGGGAACTGGAAGGTTCGGGAAGCGCCGGAGGACACGAGGTGGTGTGGGATCTCCGTCTGGCTGCCCC
>CAYLZR010000198.1:2731-4437 GCA_964388145.1 uncultured Gemmatimonadaceae bacterium
AGGTTTCAGGTAATGCGTTAGTGCCCAAAGCATGGAATCCCTGGAACCTGGCACCTGAAACCTGGAACCTGGAACCTTTCTTGTTTTTCCGTGGCTATTTCTAAGACATTCCGACGTACATCACAGACCCCAGTGAATCCCGGCACTACCCTGGGTCAGCACCGCAACTGTTCAGTAATGAGACACCTGAGGAAGTGTATGCCATACCGCATAGGACTGGCAGTTTTATTGCTTGTTTCTTGTACCGTACCGCCGCCGCCCGAGCGGATCGAAGTCGTGATTCCCGCCGGCTCGTCCATCGATGCCGTTGCGGAGTCGCTCGCGGTGCACGGTGTGATCAAGTACGCCGCGGCGTTTCGACGTTATGCGAAAATGAATCGCGCCGACTCGATCGCGCCGGGGGTGTACTATCTGGAACCGAGACCGCTGGGCGAGGTGTTGCAGGTCCTGCAACGGGGTCCGTCGCTCGGCAAGGTGATCGTCCCTGAAAGCGCGATGTTGACGGAGGTCGCTGATGCCGTCGCGCAATCCCTTGGCATACCCAACGACAGTTTCATCGCGGCAACGGTGCAACCGCAGTTACTCGCACGCGTGCGTGCTCGGGGTAAGAATCTAGAAGGATATCTCTACCCGGCGACGTACCATGTCCCGGTTCGCATCTCTGCGGCCGAATTGGTAACACTGATGGTCGAGGAATTCGAGCGTCGCTGGCGTCCCGAATGGTCGCGCGGTGCGAAGGCCATGGGATTTTCGCGCGACGAAGTCGTAACGCTGGCGTCGATCGTGTCCGGGGAAACCCGCGAGGACTCCGATCGACCGTTGGTTGCCTCCGTGTACCACAACCGGCTCCGACGCGGCATGCGACTCCAAGCCGATCCGACGATCGTCTACGCCCTTGGAACGAGACGCCGTTTGCAGAATCGCGACTACCGTATCGCATCGCCGTACAACACGTATCGCAACGACGGATTACCACCACACCCCATCGGCCAACCGTCGACCGCGAGCATCGAAGCAGTCTTGAATCCGCCGTCGACAGAGTTCTTGTTCTTCGTCGCCGGCGCGGACGGTAAGCATGTGTTCTCCGAATCTTACCGGGAGCACCTCGTGGCGATACGAAGAATTCGGAATCCGAAAGCTGTTGAGAACGGGTCGGATCGGTAGGACTTGGCTATTAGCTGTTAGCTATTAGCTATTAGCTATTAGCTCTTGGTGCAAAGCTAACAGCTAACAGCTCAAAGGGTTCCGAGCTGCATCGGCGTCCCAAGCGCAAGGGAACATCATGAGAATCACAATCGTCGCCATCGCGTTTTCGCTTACCGTGGGGAACGGGCAGTCTCTGGTAGCGCAGGGCAACGAACGGTTCGACATCGTCCTGGCGGGGGGCCGCGTGATGGACCCCGAGTCGGGGCTCGACGCGGTGCGGTACGTGGGGATTCGGGGCGGCACCATTGCGGCAATCTCGTCGCAACCCCTTCAGGGGGATCGTGTGATCGACGTGCGGGGACTGGTGGTGGCACCCGGATTCGTCGACCTCCACGCCCACGGCCAGGACTCGGTGAGCAGCAGGTTCCAGGCCGGCGACGGTGTTACTACCGCCATGGAGCTGGAGGGCGGCGCCGGGAACGTCGTCGCGTACTACGGACGCAAAGCCGGCCGGTCGATCATCAATTTTGGCGCCACGGCCAGCCACGGCGGAGCCCGGC
>CAYLZR010000199.1:0-4423 GCA_964388145.1 uncultured Gemmatimonadaceae bacterium
CGAAAGCATCGTCGAGTCAACGGTACGCCGAGGGTCCGTCACGCGGTGGCAACGCCGTTGCGCCCGCTCTGCTTCGCCTCGTACAGTGCCTCGTCCGCCCGGCCGAGCACGTCGTCGATCCTCTCATCGTCGGCGCGCACCGATGCGACACCGATGCTGACCGTAATGGCGACGTCGGCACCGTCGTCGAGTGATGTCCGCATGCGCTCGATCGTGCGGCGCAACCGGTCGGCTTGCTCCCTGCCGTCATCGGTTTCCGGCAAGAGAATGACGAACTCATCCCCACCAAGCCGGGCAAATACGTCTGTCTCGCGCAACGTGGTAATACAAGCTTGTGTGAGAGCCCGCAACACTTTGTCACCGATCGCGTGGCCGTGTTTGTCGTTGACGTCCTTGAATCGATCGATGTCGATCATCAACGCGGTGAGCGGACGTTGATACCGGCGGGACCTCGCTACCTCGTCCTTCGCAAGCAAGAAGAAGTTCCGGCGGTTATTGATACCTGTGAGACTGTCGGTGGTGGCCAAGGCTTCCAACTCGACGTTGAGCGAGCGCAACTCATCATTGAGATCTCGCTGGCCGATCAACCGTAGGTACTCCCGCCGCCTGGCCACATGCAGGCGATGTGCCGTAATGGCGCCGAACACGTTCGCGACAACGACTCCCTGGACGATTAGCGGGAGGATCGAAATGTCCGGGCGTAGCAACACGCTTACGACAATGAGGTAACCAAGGCTACCGAAGCTCGCCAGCCGCACCATCGTCACAAAACGATTGGGAAAGATGAGATACGCCGAGAGCACGATGAACAACGCGACGAGCAGCTGCTCGGTGACGGGCAGATACCCCAGCACCAGGAAGTAGTAGAAGACCGCGAAGAGAACTATCTGCAGTAGTGTGACGGCACGATCGACGTCTTCCACTCGCGACGTTCGCCGTAACCGTACGAACTGAAACGCGCCAAGTGCCAAGAAACCGAGGCGCACGGGTAATGCGATGAGTAAGGCCCGTTGCACGCCCAGCCCCACCATGTCGGACGGCAAACCCGCCAACACCAGCAGCGGCACGACCAGCACGGCGATCTTCGCCTGGTCACATGTCTCTTGGAACGACCAGTATCGGAAGTTCCGTTCCTCGGTGGCGCGCCGAAATTCGGCCCGCAACCCAGTTAATTCAGCATTCATGAGGGGTCAAGGAAACCTATTCGGCCCTCTGGACCGGCACAATCCGCGAACAGGTCTCCGGCGGGGCATCCCCCGTTGCGGGCGTGTGTCTCGTGCGTCGAGGCCTTACGGGCACCTCGGGGAGACGGCCATTTTGTGCGATTGAGCACAGCGCCCCCCATTCCACAAATTAAGTTGGGAACGTAGGAGGTATGCCACTTGAACAAGCTTCTTGCTATGCTCGGCGCGACGCTCTTCGGCGCGTTGGGAGGATGGATGGGCGCCAGGGTGGGCCTGATGACCGGATTCTTCGCGAGCATGGTGGGGACCGCGTTCGGATTCTATGTGGGACGGCGATTCGTGCGCGATTACCTCGAATGACCATGCCATGACACGTATCTTTGTTATGACAAGTTCCGGAGCCAACCCTTGAAGATCCTCATTGCCGAAGACGACCCCGTCTCGGCAACCCTGCTGAAAACCCTGTTGGGCCAGTGGGAATACGACGTGGTCCCTACTGAGAACGGCGACGAAGCCCTGTCGGCACTGACTGCGCCGGACGGCCCCTCCCTGGCCATCCTCGATTGGATGATGCCCGGCCTCAGCGGGCCCGAGGTTTGCCGCAAGGTTCGCAAGTCTGCGCTCGCACGACCTGTGTATCTGATTCTCCTCACCCGGCTCGGGAAGCGGGCGAACATCGTCGAGGGACTAGACGCGGGCGCCGACGACTACCTGGCAAAACCTTTCGACGCCGCCGAGTTACGGGCTCGCGTTCAAGCCGGTCAACGTGTGGTGAACCTCGAACACGAACTTCTTACGCGCGTGCAAGAACTGGAAGAAGCGCTCGCCAACGTGCAGAGACTCCAGGGCCTGCTACCGATTTGCAGTTACTGCAAGAAGGTTCGCGACGATCAAGACTACTGGCATCAGGTTGAGACATACATTGCTCAACACGCGGACGTTCAGTTCAGTCATAGCATCTGTCCATCGTGCTATGACACCGTCATAAAGCCTCAGATCGAGCACCAGCGCGACCAGATGGAGCAGCAATAATTGATAACCTGAGGTGTTGGAACCGAACACAGCTTCGGAACGTAGTGATGGAGGTGGGAGCGGCGTCACGTCCAACGTATCGGAACCGTTCTCGAGGAGGACCTCTGGAAGATGCCGGCATCCAGCGATGACAACCGAGAAGAGCGCACCCCCCATGCAACGAGTTGGTTGAGCGGCGCGCTTACACCAACGGCGGTACTGCGGAGTATCGCGCTGTCGCTCATGGACACCGCCGACCGGCTGGCGGAATGGCTCGTCTCTCGAGGAACGGGCACAGACCCCAAGTAACGGCTAGAAGAGATTCAGATAGTAAGCAATTGCGAAGGTTTCACGCACATACCGCCACTTGGTGAGCTGCGAGTACTCCATCCGAAAATACCGAACCGAACGGCCGTCGGGGGGTGGTGAACCGTCTACTAGGATACGCACGCGCACGACCATGTCGCCGGGTGTTCCCCGACCGCTGATGTCCGGAAATTGAATGTTGTCGAGCGCCAAGGCCCGGCGGCCTGTCTCCTCGGTCGGCTCCGGCTTTTCCGCCATGAGCCGACTTGCGTATTGCCCCCACAACGAAAACTTCAATTCTGCTGCAGCGTCTGTGTCGATGGTTGACGTCGCGTCGAAGAAGCGATACGCCATGAACGCCGCCACCAACAAAATGGCAATGGCCGCCTTAACTCCGGTCAGTTTGATCTGAACTTGGCCCATGAGCTTCTCTCGCTGTCGGAGTGGTGTTCATCAATAAGACAACATGGAGGAGCTGAGTGGGTGAACGCGGTGAGGTCGGTCACGTGGACGGGCAAAAACAAACGAGCCACAGAGGCCGCAGCAATGCGGTTCCTCTGTGGCTCGTTTTTTAACAGCGGGCGCTTTACACCCAGCTGCTCGACCGAAATTCCCGCAAGGTCTCGGAGAAACGCTCCATGTCTTCCGGCAGAGCTATCGAGACCCGGTTGTACGACAGCATCGGCGGAAACGCCCGTCCCACGAGCCAACCGCGCTCCCGCATGCGGTGCTGGTAGTCCACCAGGTCACCGGTGATGCGGTGCATCAGGAAGTTGGTGTGTGACGGCAGGCGCTCGATCCCGAGCTCGTCGAGGGTTGCTTCGAGGATGCCCCGGGCGCGCTTGTTCGTCTCATAGCTCCGCGGGATCATCTCATCGTCATGGAGGCTCGCGAGACCCGCAACCAATGCCAGATGGTTGGCGCTGCTGCTCGACGCAATCGCACCGATACGCTTGATGGTATCCTCGTGGGCAATCCCGTACCCCAACCGCAGCCCCGCCATCCCAAAAATCTTGGAGAAGGTGCGCACGACGACGACGTTCGGATTGGTCTTCACCCATTTCAACGCCGACCAATACCCGTCCGCGTTCTCCGCAAATTCGTAGTATGCTTCGTCGATCAAAAAGTACACGTTGTCCGGCGCCGACTTGATCCATTCGTCGATCTGGCCACACGGGGTGATCGTGCCCGTGGGATTGTTGGGGTTACAGATGTAGGCCACCGCTGTGCCGCGCGTTCGCTGCACGCGCTCGCGCATGCGGTCGATGTCGTGGGTATAGTCCGCTAGCAGCGGCACCCTCTCGAAGGGGATCGAGAACGGCTCGGCGTACGCCGGCACGTCCTCAAACGTCGGGTCGGCAGCTACGATGCGACCGCCGAACAACTGCACGAGCATCTGCAGAATCTCGGTCGACCCCGCCCCGAGTTGGATGTTGGCTGGTTGCACACCGTGCTTCTTCGCCAGCGCTTCAATGACGGGCGTGGCCGAGGCGCCCGGGTAACGATTACATAGGTCGAGGCCGTCGATGATGGCTTGCCTCGCGGCCTGCGAAATGCCGAGTGGGTTCTCGTTCGAACTGAGACGAACCGACCCGTCAGGGAGCCTGCGTGGGCTGGCGCTGAGCCAGGCCGGTAGGGCGGCGCTACCTCCGACGCCGAGCAAGCTGGCGGCGAGTCCGGTCTGGAAAAATGCCCGTCGTTCCATGGGGAGCCTCCGAAAAGGAAGTGCGGTTGAGCAACTATACGGGTTGTCGGAGCATGCCGCCAGGGAGCGGTCCCAACCGGCTAGCTGTGCCGCCTCACCTCACGTTACCCTCCGTCGGCTTGGGGATTCCGCTCCAGGTGCGGCCGTGAATCAGCAGGATCGCACCGACCGGATCCGGTGGACGCTTCTCCCAAACCGCATTCGGATGCCCGTTCAC
>CAYLZR010000200.1:0-3084 GCA_964388145.1 uncultured Gemmatimonadaceae bacterium
TGGACCACGCCTCCAATGTCGCCAAGTCTCGATCGCTCAACCGTGCGTCGGGATGAAGGGTCAGGTAGTACCACAGAGGCATGCGGTGACCGGCAGTCACTGGCCCGACTATTGTGCGCAGGGCCACTCGGCGGCCGTGGCTGTACGCCGCCCAGTCCGAAAAGTTCAAGATCTCACGTGCGCGGTCGACGTCCCGCACCACCAGCCATGACATCGGCGCGACGTACGCCCAAATCGGCCATCGCGTCTCTGTTGAGTGGCAATCGTAGCATGCGCGCCGCAAGATCCACTGCACCTCGCGCGGCGCGTCCGGGTCACCCGCACCCAAGCGGCTCGTCCGGCGCACCGGTACGAACTGCATGGCGACGAGCACAAGCGCCAACAAGAGCGTGACAATGGAAGCGTAGCGTTTCACGCGCCGTCTATGGCCTACAAGCATCCAGCCTTCCTCTCCCCCAAAACCCGTCCGCCCCCGCCCCATTCGGGGCCATGTGTGACGTCTTCAACAGGGAACGCCTCTACTGAAACCCGCTTACGCTCCACGCCGGCGGCGAACGCGCATCCCGTCCAACACCGTGCGCGTGGTCTGCCGGATGAGGCCGTCAATGTCATCGGTGGCAAGGATGTGTCCCTCGATCCACAATGACGCCAGCCCGTGCACCGCGCTCCAGGCCACGTAGGCCTGCGCTCGGGGATCCTGCCGTTTGATCCCACCGCTGCGCTGGTGGGCCTTGATCACGCCGACCAATTGTTCGAATAGAGCAATTGCAGCCTCCCGTAACTCAGGTTGGTCTTGGCGTGTAAGTGCCTCTTTGCCGTACATCAGGCGGTAGTGCGCCGGATTCTCGAGGGCGAAACGCACGTACTCCTCACCCATGCGCCGGAGCCGCTCGACGCTGGATCGCGGGGCGCCCGCGTCAATAGTTTGCAAGCGGGCTTTGAGACGGTCGAATCCGGCCGCGGCGACCGCAACGAGCAGCGCGGTTTTGTTCGCGAAATGGCGATAGGGTGCACCCCGCGATACGCCGAGGCGCCGGCCAATCGCCCGCATCGTCACGCTCGCGGCCCCTCCCCCGGCAATCATGGCGGTGGCTTCGGCGAGCAGTGCCGTCCGAAGGTCCCCATGATGATACGCGCCGGTCTGGTCGGTCATGCGTCAAGATGACCGAAACTGTTGACATCGTCAACATCTGGGTGTATGTTGACATCGTCAACACCGTACCTTATGAGGAAGACTGGGACTGTATTGGTCTGGCTGCTGCGTCAGCGGCTTCCCGACTTTTGCCAATATGCCGATGTTTGAGCTTGTGGACGGTTTCCATATGAGGCGCACATGGCTGAGAATCAAGACTTAAACACATTCGTCCGTGACGCGTTGTCGAATGGCGCTTCGCGAGCCGAGGTAAGCGATGCGCTCACCCAGGCGGGATGGTCCAGCGCCGATACCGCGGCGGCACTTCGTGGTTACGCCGAGATAGATTTCCCGATTCCGGTCCCGCGACCGCGACCATCGCTGTCGGCTCGCGATGCCTTTCAGTATCTCGTGTTGTTTGGGACACTGTACGTCAGCGCTTACAGCCTCGGCCAACTGCTATATCAGTTGATCAATGTGGCTTTCCCGGATGCTGCATGGAACGATTTTCAAGTGAACGTCATCGCAGATATGATCCGGTGGTCCATTGCGGCGTTGGTTGTGAGTACTCCCATTTTCATTTACACGGCGCGCGCCAATGCGGCTGCGGTGCTGCGTTTCCCGGCGATGCGTAGTTCCCCGATAAGGAGGTGGTTTACGTACCTGACGTTGGCCATCGCGGCCAGCATTCTGATCGGCGATTCCATCGCGCTTCTCTATCGACTACTGAGCGGTGAATTGACGCTGCGTTTTGTGCTTAAGGCAGTTACAATCGGCGGTATTTCAGGAGCGATCTTCTACCACTATCTCGGGGATTTGAGACAAGACGAGGTGGAGGAGCAGCCATGAAGTTGTCGAGTGGACGCGTGTTGCTTGGGTTGGGCGTCGCCGCCGGCATCGTCGCTGTCATCGCCGGCGTGATGGTTGCCGGGACGCCGGGTGAGGGACGCATGCAGCGGCTCGACAGAGTTCGTGCGAGTGATCTCCGGTCAATCGCGATGTCGATAGACGATTTTTGGGAGCGGCACGAACGCCTGCCCGACTCGTTGGGTGAACTGGTGGCGGATCCTCGCGCGCAGGTGTCCATCGAAGACCCCGGGACCGAACAGGAGTACGAGTATCGGATCGTGGAAGAAGCCTCGTATGAGCTGTGCGCGGTGTTTGCACTCGCTTCGATCTCGAACAACCGGGCCCGTGACGCCTTTTGGTTGCACGACGCGGGCAGGCACTGCTTTTCGCTGGCCGCCTCGCGCGTTGATTAGCAAGCGAGATGAGCGGTCACTGCACGGCCACTCGTTAGGCCGCACATCGGGAAAGTTTGACGCGGTGCAAGTCTTGATGGTACACGGCCTTGCAAGGACGCCGCTATCGCTTGTTTGGCTGGCCCGTACCCTCAGGCGAGCTGGGTATCGACCCGCCCACTTTGGCTACTTGGCATTTGCGGAATCCTATGGACGAATCCTCGAGCGCTTGCGATCACGGCTCAGTTTGTTGGCAGCCGGAGGTCGCTACGCCATTGTCGCACATTCTCTCGGCGGACTCTTGGTGCGGGCCGCCCTTGCAGACCGGGTGGTCCCACCGCCCGAATACTTCGTGATGCTTGGGACGCCCAACCAGCGATCGCGGATGGCTGAATGGGTGGTGCGGCTGGCGCCGTGGCGTTGGTTGGCGGGTGAGGCTGGCCGCAAATTGGCCGATCCTGACTTTTATGCCGAGTTGCCGGGCCTGAGCGTACCGTACACCGTTATCGCCGGGACCAGGGGATTGCGGTTCAGCTGGCTTCCATTCGGTGGGCGGGTGAACGATGGCATGGTCGCCGTGGATGAGACGTCGGTCGCGCCGACTGATCAGGTGATTGAGGTCGCGGCGAGCCACACCTTCATGATGAACCGACGCCGCGTGCGACGAGCGGTGCTGTATGCCCTGGACTCACACGTTTCGGCCTAATACGC
>CAYLZR010000200.1:3184-4417 GCA_964388145.1 uncultured Gemmatimonadaceae bacterium
GCTCCGATCGAGGACGCGGTCTTCATCGTCGAGAGCGGCCGCTTCACGGCCGTCGGGCCACGCACGGCCGTAGACATTCCGCGCGGCGCGACCCGCGTCGATCTCGATGGCAAGACCGTCATGCCGGCGATCGTCAACGCCCACGTCCACCTGGCGTTGGAGCGTGAAGAACGGACCGAGCAGCTGCAACACATGGCGTATTACGGGGCCGGGACCGTGTTGAGCCTGGGCCACGACGCCGGCGACGTCCCATTCCAGATGCAGGACGAAATCGTGCCCGACGGTGCGCGTTCGCTCACCGCGGGGCGCGGGATCACGTCTCCGGAACCCAGGCGTTCGGAGGTCCCCTTTTGGGTCACGAGCGAGGACGATGCGCGGGCCGCGGTGCGGGAGCTGGCTGCTCAGGAGGTGGACCTGATCAAGATCTGGGTCGACGATCGCAATGACCGCTACGAAAAGCTGTCGCCCGCCCTCTACGGCGCGGTTATCGACGAGGCCCACACCCACGGGGTTCGCGTTACCGCCCACGTGTTCACGCTCGAAGACGCGAAGGGTCTCCTCCGAGCGGGACTCGACGCGTTCGCGCACGGCGTGCGGGACCGCGACGTCGACGACGAGCTAGTCGCACTCTGGCAAGAGCGTCCGAACGTGACCTTGGTTCCCAACCTCCCAAATCCCGGGGTGGCGATGGATCTGGGTTGGTTGAGCGGGACCGTCCCCCCCGACGAGCTGGGGGAGATGCAGGAGGCGTCGATCGATCGGCCCGCAGCTCAGGAGAGGTTCGGCATCCAAGCCCGCAACCTGGCCCGGCTCAACGACGCGGGCGTGAAGATCGCGTTCGGCACGGACGGGAGCGTACCGTGGGCCGTCCATCTCGAGATGGAGGATATGGTACGGTCCGGGATGACTCCGGCCGAAGTCATCGCCGCGGCCACGGGTAAATCTGCCGAGTTGTTGCAGATGACCGACGTCGGCACCTTGGCGGCGGGCAAGAGCGCGGACTTCATCGTATTGGATGCGAACCCGCTCGACGACATCACCAACACGAGGCGGATCGGCGCGGTCTATCTCCGGGGCACGGCGGTCAATCGAGACGGGCTGGGAACGAGGCTCAGGGCGCGGACGGCTCCGTAATCTCGCTGCGGTTCTCGGGCGCATGGCTTCTCACAAGAACTCCTTACGGGAAGGTTCGGGATACTCATGTCGACGGCACAGTTGACTCGCAGGCAACTC
>CAYLZR010000201.1:0-4406 GCA_964388145.1 uncultured Gemmatimonadaceae bacterium
TCACCCATCGCGTCCATAATGAGCGCTCGAGGATTCGAGGAGGGCCCGCGGATGCTACCAGGGGCCTCCTTGCCCGCGGCCAGTCGGGGCACGAAATGAACGGCCGCAGCGGATGCGGTAGCGTGCTTCAGGAAGGATCGTCGGTTCATGCTGTAACCCTCCGGCGCCAACTCCGGCGGCGGTTCGAATGCCTCAAGGATTCTGACGTTGCGCGGGCAGCGAAGGGCTCAGGCCTCCCACGTCTCGAGCACGGTCATAACGGTCATAGAAGACTAAGATGGACCGTCTACGGGAGTTTGGCGAGGTTTCGACGAGTCGTTGTACAAGGTCGCGGACTCGGCTCAATACTTGCGCGCGCTATTGGGCTTGCGCGGGTGGGACGGCAAGAACGAGCGAGGCTGCTACGACGATAACGGATTCGAGTGAGCGCGGAAAAAGCAAGATTAACCGTGTCCCTCTGCGGCAAGAGTGTTACCACGGCCTCTCGCCTGCTTCGATTCCGACGGCAGTGGCAGACGGCCGGTTTTCAGGAAGGGATCCATCGCCGCCGGGCCCGCGGCTTCACCGAAGTAGTTTCCTTGGCCCGTCTCGCACCCGAGAGCCAGGAGGGCCGAGACGTGCTCGCAGCATTCGACTCCTTCTGCAATCACTCTCAACTCCAGTTCCCGAGCGAGGCTCACGATCGCCTTGACGATCTTGGTGTTGTCATCATTCGTCTGCATCGTCGAGACGAACGACCGATCGATCTTGATCGTGTCAACGGGAAGGCGTTGCAGAGAGGCAAGCGACGAATAACCCGTTCCGAAGTCGTCGATCTGCAACCGCACCCCCAGACTGCGCAACTCCGACAGCATGGTGGAGGCGAGCCGGACGTCTTCCATGATGACCGACTCGGTGATCTCCAAGCCGAGCGCGCCCGGCGACAGAGCGGTACGGGCGAGAACGTCGGCGATCTGTCCGACCAGAGCCTGATGCATAAACTGGCGTGAGGAGAGATTCACGTGGATCAAAGCGCCGGTCACGAAGGCCGAGCGGGTCTGCCACGCAGCCATCTGCCGGCACGCTTCCTCCAGCACCCAGAGGCCGATGGAATTGATGAGTCCGGTTTCCTCGGCGATAGGGATGAAATCGTCAGGCAGGAGCAAACCCCACTCGGGATGGCGCCAGCGGACCAGGGCCTCGAAACCGACTATGCGTCCATCCCGAAGCCCGACGATCGGCTGGTAATGCACGGTCAACTCGCCCCGGCCGACGGCGCCGCGCAGGCTCGACTCAATCACCAGGCGCTCCACCGCACGGTCGCGCATCGAGCGATCGAATACCTGTACGGCCGTCCCCAGCTCTTGGGCGCGCGACATGGCGACATCGGCATCCCGCAAGAGGTCTGCCGGACGCTGACGCAATGAGATTGACCCCAGAGCGATACCGATACTACAGCCCGCGACCACCTCATGCCCGTCGAGAACCGTGGGACGGGAAAGCTGTAGCTGAATATGCTCGGCAGCGGCGACGGCGTCGCTCCGCCCGGCGTTGTGGAGCAGGAAAAAAAATTCGTCCCCGCCCATACGGGCCACCGTGTCACCGGGCTCGATGCAGGCTGGCAAGCGCTTGGCGATGTCGATCAGCAGTTTGTCACCCACTTCCCGCCCCAGGCTTTGGTTGACGGCCTTGAAGCGGTCGAGGTTGAGGGATAACACGGCAAACGCCGAGTTTTCGCCCGGCTTCAAGCGGCGTACGGCGCGCCGCAACCGTGCCAAAAAAAAAGTACGGTTGGGAAGGCCAGTCAGCGAGTCGCGCTGGAACGCGTGTTGCGAAATGATGGCGGCGGCAAGGGTGAGCCCACTGATTGCCAACTGACTCAGCCAGCGAGGTCCGCCTCCGAGCCAGGTAGCGCTGAGGTCCAGTTGTCCCTGAACGGTGGCCGCCATGAGCAACGCTGTTGCGGCGAGCCACGCCACAATGATGCCCGCCCGCCAGTCGCGAACGCGCGTGAGTAGCATAAACAGCAAGCCCCCGGCAATCGTCAGGAGGACGAAGGCGAGGAGAAACCCGATGTGCATAGAAGCCAATCCGGTCCGTAAATGGCATCTCGGCGGGTGAGCGGCCCGTCGCAGCTCGTGGTCAAAAACCTTACAGTACCACCACGCCGGTTCTGTGACTGAGGTCACTAAACCGTCCAGCCTGAGACGACGGCGCCGCTGCAGTCCAGTATCTGCGTCATCGAAGAGGACCGACTGTCGCCGCCGATTACCCCTAGCTCAGTTTCCCGGTCGCAATTCGTTGGAGCGCCTTGCGGGCGGCTAGCGCACATCGGCTCCCCCTCGTGGACGGCTGGGGTCTCTGCGACCACGTCTTTCAGCGACGGTCTTGCGGAAGGTCTGCTCAAACTCGTGAAACTTCTCCGGCTGAAACAAGTTTGAGCGACTGAATGATGGGGTTGACTAAGGCGGACCGTATATGGGGGGGGCGAGCCTTCGACTCGCACCATTTTGGACAATGCTCGAATCGCCGAATGCGCGCGCCTGAGGCGCACCCGCTCGGGTTCCTATTCCGGGCGGCTCGACACCACGAAGACCAGGAACATACTACGGCAAACGGCGTAACACGATCGCGTTCACGATACTGACCAGGCTCGAGCCAGGGAGAAACGCATTGATACCGTCCGTGTTCTTGTTTTCCCTAGCAGTAAGTGGAGCGCTCCAGACGGCCGCCATATCCAGGGTGCAGGTAGCCGTTCAATCAGAAATCGTCTGGGCTCCTTGCGGCGACGCCGACGCGAACGCCGAGTGCGCATCGATCGATCTGCCCTTGCGATACGACCGACCCGACGGGCGCACGATTCAGGTCGCGGTCAAGCGCATCGCGGCAGCGACCGAGAGCCGGCGGCAACTCTGGTTTCTGGACGGGGGCCCGGGAGACGCCGGGCGCGCCTCGCTCGAGCGCTTAGCCGCAGCGCTCGACGATCCATATCTCGATGTGTACGCCGCGGATAATCGTGGCGTCGGAGGGACGGCTCTGCTCACCTGTCCCGATCAGCAGGCCCCCAGCAGTCCCGAAGGTCGCGAAATCACGGGCGAAGAATGGACAGGATGTATCGAGCATATTCGCGCGACCCGCACGGACCTCGACGCAATCACCGTTACCGCGACCGCGCGAGACCTCGGGAGCCTCGTCGAAACGTTCCGAGTGCCCGGCGCACCCGTGTTCGTCATGGGCGCGTCCTATGGAACGTTTCTGGCAAACCGCTACCTGCAACTGTTTCCCGATCAACCCGACGGCGTCATTCTCGACGGTATCGTCCCACCGGACTGGAGTTTCGCGGAGTTCGACGCAGGGCTCGATCGCACAGGGCGTTTGTTGTTGCGCAGGTGCGGGGACGATGACGCGTGTGCGGCTCACCTGACCGCGGAACCGGAGACATTCGTCGAGGGGGTCTTGGACAAGCTGAGTGAAGGACACTGCGGCCTGCTCGGTATCACGCCCGAACTCACTCGCTTGCTGCTCGGCATCGGCCTCATGGTCGGTCGCATGCCGACGGCGTCGATCCCAGCACTCGCTCATCGTATCGACCGCTGCGCATGGCACGATGAGATGGCGCTCCTGCATCTCTTCCGTGGCGTGCTCGGCGGGTTGGGCGAGCCGGAGTCGCACTCCCCGGTGCTGCAGCGACACATCGCAATGTCGGAGATGTGGAGCGCCACCGCTCCGTCAACGGACGCCCTCGAAGCTGCGTTGGAGGGGTACGTGATGACGACCGGTGTGAGCGCGTCGTTCTCGCGGACGGTGGCGGACTGGCCCACTTACGCCCCTGATCCACTGGACGAGATGTTCGCAGACTACGACGGGCCGATGCTCATGCTGCACGGGAGCATGGACCCCACCATGCCCATTGGTCGCTTGTCTGAGCTGCGCAGCGTGTTCGCGGCAGCGAACCAGACCTTCGTCGTGGTACCCGACGCGGGTCACGTGGTGCTGAACGAGGGCGAGTGCCCGCAGTCCATCTATCATGCGTTTCTCGACGCCCCGCATGTGCCGCCGGACACAACCTGTCTCGCCTCGGTTCCACGTATCTCATTTGCCGCTGACGATTCAGTATCCGTGAGGCTGTTCGGGACACCCGACATCTGGGGTGACGATGTGGGCGTCGTGCGGACCGCGTTGTTCCATCTCGCATTTCGCTACCAAGCGTTCCTGATCGGAATCGCGCTACCGGTCGTGGGCGTCGGCGTGATCCGACGTAGGGCGTCCGAGGCGACGCAGGGCGTCACGCGAAGCCCCCGCCCCCGCCCCCGCCCCCGAGGCCGCGCTGTGGCTTCGCTAGGGATCTGGCTCCTGGTATCGGTCGGCTTGTGGTTTGCCGCGTTCATGATACCGCTGCTGTTGCAGTACAACGCCGCGCCCGCCGT
>CAYLZR010000202.1:0-1196 GCA_964388145.1 uncultured Gemmatimonadaceae bacterium
CCGGTGATGTACGCCGCTCGCTCCGAAGCCAAGAAGGCAACGAGTGCCGCCAGTTCACTTGGCTCCGCCAAGCGACCCATCGGAATCTCCTCTTCCCACGTCGCCGTGACTTCGTCCGCGGTGATGCCCTTTGTCTCGGCGGTGCTCTTCGCCAGTTGTTGCAACCTCTCGGTGCGCGTGAAGCCCGGCATGACATTGTTCACGGTAATACCAAACTCACCCACCTCGTTGGCCAAGGTTCGAGCAAACCCGGTGACGGCCGACCTGATGCTGTTCGACAACATCAGCCCGTCAACCGGTTGTTTTACGGCAATCGACGTAATGTTGAGAATGCGACCCCAACGGCGCTCCTTCATGCCCGGCAACACGGCTCGCGTGAGATTGAGGACGCTTTCCAAGTTTTGCCGCACAGCGTCGCGCCACACCTCGGGAGAATGTGCCTCAAACGGCCCCGCCGGCGGTCCGCCGGTGTTGGTCACCAGGATGTCGATACGGCCGAAATGATTTAGTCCTTCCTGCACGAGCCGGTCGAGTTGCGCGGCGTCCGACAGATCCGTCACCATCGCGACGACGTCCACCCCACACGACTCTGTAATTGCGCGCTTCGCGTCTTCGAGCGGACCGGCCTCCCGAGCACACATGATCAATGCGGCACCCTCCGCCGCCAACTCGTCGGCGACGGCGCGACCCAGTCCCTTACTCGACGCGGCGACGAGGGCGACCTTGTCTTTCAGGCCAAGATTCACTGATCTTCCTTTTGGTGGAAGTACGTATCCGTCCCATCGAGCCAATCTTGTCGCGGCGGACTGAAGACATCAACGTCCAGTGTATCTTCCAGCGCCTGCGCCTTATGCGGAATGTTGGACGGGATGTGCAGTACCTCGCCCGCATTGACGACGACTTCCTCACTCCCGTCCTCCCCGATCCAGAAGTGGAGGGCGCCTTTCAAGATATAGGTGATCTGTTCGTTGTCGTGCGAGTGCCGCGGCACGATCGATCCTTTCTTGAGGAGCACTTGCGCAATCATCATGCGGTCGCCGGTGATCAACTTGCGGTCGATCTGCTCTGTCACCGACTCCAGCGGAATGTCGTCCCAACGGAACAACCGCACCGATTTGGTGGCCATGCTGAACTCCTTGAGGTCGAGAGTTGGGGAACCGCAAATTACACGAGAGGCTTGCCGAGAGATAGTGGAG
>CAYLZR010000202.1:1296-4391 GCA_964388145.1 uncultured Gemmatimonadaceae bacterium
GCCTACTCTTGTTTCAATGCCTTGATCGGATCCACCTTGGTCGCGCGGCGGGCCGGCACCAGGCACGCGAGCAACCCCACGGCCGTTAGCACGACGGTCACCGCGACATACGTCGGCAAATCCGTAGCTGAAACGCCGTAGAGTCGATGGGCGATGACCCGCGTCGCCCCAAACGCCCCCACGATTCCCGCGGCCACTCCAAAGACAATGAGCCACGCCCCTTGCCGCAACACCAAGAAAATGACCGAGTTAGGGCTGGCGCCCAAGGCCACGCGCACGCTGATCTCGTTCATCCGGCGGGTGACGGTGTGTGACACGACTCCATAGAGTCCGACCGCGGCAAGCGTCAGAGCCAGGAGACCGTACGATCCCAATTGCATGGATGCCAGTCGACTAACCGCGACATCTTCACCGATCAACTCGTCGAACGTGGCAACGTTGAATACGGCGACGTTACGATCCATCGAACGGATTTCACGGCGTATCGATTCGATCAGCAGCGCCGGCTGTTGCGACGCGCGAACGGCGACGTCCAACCGCGAGGTTGGATCCTGATACAACGGAAAATAGACGTCTGGCGCCTCCGCACCCTGTGTCGCGCCCTCGATCAAGCCGCGATGTTTGACGTTCCCAACCACACCGACGACGGCATGACTTGTCTCTTCGTCGCCATCGACAACGATCCGCTTGCCCAACACGTCCTCCCCGGGCCAGGCCCGCCTGGCCATCGCCTCGCTAACGATCACCACACCCGGGTGCCCACGATCGTCCATAGAGGAAAACTCTCGCCCGACGGCGACGGGGATACCCATTGTCGTGAAATAACCGGGCGTCACCCGATGTCGATACACAGGCATCGACTCGGCCGTCTCCGACGATAACGCATCGCCGTGTCGAACCTTCACGGACTCATACCGGCCTGCCAGCGGCAGCGTGGACGTCATCGCGACGCTTTCGACCGTTGGCAACCCACCGATTGCTTCGACCACGCCCTCTACAAACCGCCGCACGCCGCCGTCCGCGTACTGTCTTGGCGGAAGCTGAATCGACAGAGTCAACAGGTTGTCGCCGTCGATACCCGGATCGATGTCCATCTGTTTCGATAAGGTGCGGATCATCAGGCCGGCGGCAATCAACACCACCAGAGCCAAGCTCACCTGCGCGACCACGATCACAGAGCGGGTGTTGAGCAAACCCGCGCTCTTGGACGTGTGCCCGGCACCACGGGCTGCGTTTCTCAGCGTGTCCGCCGCGCGCGCGTCCGTCACACGCAGCGCGGGCAACACGCCGAAGACAACACCCGTCAACACCGATAACACAAAGGCAAAAACAATGGCGCCGGGGTTCAGCGCGATGCCGACGAACTCCGGTAACTCGACGGGATTCATGATGGCCAGCAAATCGGTCAGCCATAACGCCACGATCAAACCGAGCGCCCCACCCATCACGGCGATGGCAACACTCTCGGTCACCAAATACCGGATCATGCGCCGGCGGCTTGCACCCAGCGCGTGTCGTAACGCAATCTCTTTGTGACGCGCGGTATCTCGCGCGACGCGTAGATTCGCCACGTTGGCGCACGCGATCAGCAGGACGAGACCAACGGCCACGAGGAGCAGCACGGCTGCCCCGTGCGCGTCGCCGAGAAGTCGTTCCTCGAGCGGCACGACAACGGTTCCAAATTCCGAGTTGGTGGTAGGAAACTCCTCGCGCAACCGGGCCACGACCAACTCAGCATTCCGCCGGGCATCGTCAAGCGATGCGCTTGGCTCCAAGCGGGCGATGACACTGAGAAAACGTTGATCGCGCTCCTCAAACATCTCGACGGAGCGATCCGCCCGAATCGCCACGGAACTCAACAGCGGCAACCACACATCGACCTCACCGCCAACACCGACGAAATCCGCCCCCATGATACCAACGACCGCAGCCGCCACCCCATTCAGAACGATCGAGCGACCCACCACCCCGGAATCCGAGGCGAGCGTCCGTTCCCACAACCGGTGGCTCACCACCGCAACCGGGGGACACACACAGTCGTCTTCGGCCGCGATCTGGCGGCCGACGACGGGCCTCCTCGATCCGAGAACCCGGAAGTAAGACGGCGACACAAACCCCGCTTCGACGTGTTCGGTTCGGTCAGTCCCGGCCACCGAAACCGCCGCGAACTCAATCGCAGCTAAATGCTCGAAGACTTCATTTTGCTCCTCCCAATCGCGAAAGTCGGGATAGGAGATCTCCCCGAACCCTGCGCTCTCCCGGGTCGAGGTCCCAACCAGCTGCACCAGACGATCGGGATCTTCAAAGGGCAAACCCCGCAGCATGACGGCACTCACCACGCTGAAAATGGCGGTGTTTGCGCCAATGCCCAGCGCCAGCGTGAAGAGCGAGATCCCGGTAAACACCGGACGTCTCGCCATCAAACGGAGCGCGCTTCTTATGTCTTGAAGGAAAAATTCCATTGGGTCCCGCTGGATCATGTCAGCAATTGACATGCCGCATGCGTCGACAATCTAAGTGATTTAACAGCAACAAGTTACGGAGTCGCGAAGGTGTCGTATCGGTTGGTCGAGTCCGCAATCGGGAATCGGCGTTTCGAAAGCGAACGCCGGTGGGCCCGCGGACCGCTCCCTGCTCCTCTTTAGCGAAGCTCCCGTAACAACCGCCGCGCCATTCTGTTTTCCGAATTCAGTTCCAGTGCACGCTCGAGGTGCTACACCCACAACTGGAACAACCTCGGCGACCGGCTGCAGGATTTTGACTTGGTCACTCGTTCCCGCGGTGCCACGACCAAGCTCAACTACACCCACCGATTCTAGCCCCGGACCCCGGATAAGCGGAGGTCTTCCCGAAGCGCTCAACGACCGCGCAATGCCTCGCGTATGTGATTCGTTACCCATCATCAATTATTACTTTTTTGCCCATGCCCATCCGTATTCCAACAAAGCGCTTCACAACGACGGATCGACAAGCGTGGATTTGCTTGTTCACGCTGCTGGGACTAGCGGCTCCTCTGGGGGCGGGGGCGGGGGTGGGGGCGGGGGCAGGGGCGCTGATGGCTCAGGGATCCGGCGACGACGAAGTACGTCGCTCCC
>CAYLZR010000203.1:0-4390 GCA_964388145.1 uncultured Gemmatimonadaceae bacterium
AGCCCGAGGCGCCCGCCCAGCCCGAGGCGACGGACGACTAACGACGCGATGGAGGAGGCGACCTACCTCGCGGTAGCGCGCTTCCGGAAACCACACGGGCTCAAGGGCGAAGCGGTGGTCTTCCCCCTGACAGACGAGCCCGACGCCGTATTTGTTCCCGGCAGGGTATTGGTGCCGGTGGACGACGAAGGGCGGCCGACGGGGGTCGAAGTGGTGATCCACAAAGCTCGGCCGTATCAACGTCATTGGTTGATCTCCTTCGAGGGCATCACCGACCGCATGGTGCTTGAATCGTGGCGCGGAGTGACGCTGGGTGCGGATCGAAGCGAGTTACGGGCCCCTGACGAGGGAGAGATGTATCTCCATGAGATCCCGGGGGCACTCGTCGTCGAAGACGGTGTTGAAATCGGCATTGTCAGAGAGATCGTCGGAGTACCGGGTGGAAGTGTCTTGGTGGTCGAGCGTGACGGGAAAGAACACTTGATTCCTTTCCGCGATCCGATTGTGAAGCGCCTTGACCGAGAGAACCTACGCATCGAGGTCGTATTGCCGCCCGGTTTGCTGGAGGTGTAGATGTTGCGGGTGAACGTGGTCACGCTGTTTCCGAACTTGTTTCGGGAGCCGCTCGAGACCAGCATCCTGGGTCGGGCCGCGTCAGCCGGATTGTACGATGTTCGGATGGTGGATTTGCGGGACTACACGCACGATCGTCACCGAACAGTGGATGATGCCCCGTATGGCGGCGGGGCGGGAATGGTGCTCAAACCCGAGCCCTTCTACGAGGCGCTCGACGACTTGACGCCAAAGCCGCCGGTCGTGTTGCTTTCGGCACGGGGGAAGCTGTTCACACACGACGACGCGGTACGGTACAGCGTCGGTGAAGAGTTGACCCTGCTGTGCGGGCATTACAAAGACGTGGATGAGCGGGTTGCGAGCCGGGCGGACGAGGAAGTGGCCATAGGAGAGTTTGTGTTGTCCGGCGGCGAGATGGCCGCGTTGTGTGTGATCGATGCGGTTGTGAGGTTGTTGCCGGGTGCGTTGGGTGATCACGACTCTGCTGCCACGGACTCGTATTACGACGGGCTCGTGAGTCCGCCGAGTTACACTCGGCCAGCGGAGTTTCGGGGGCAGCGAGTTCCCGAAGTCCTTCAGGCGGGCGATCATGCGAAGATCGAGGAGTGGCGTCGGGCCGAGGCCGAGCGATTGACGGAAGAGCGGCGCCCGGATTTGTGGGCACGTTTTGTGGCTGAACACCGGCCGGATGAGGCCGAGCCAAGAGGGTAAGATCATGAAGACGTTAGCGACTATCGAACGCGAGGGTCTGCGCACTGACATTCCCGCCTTCGGTCCGGGCGACACCGTGCGCGTCCAGGTTCGCGTTCGCGAGGGAGAAAAGGAAAGGCTCCAGGCGTTCGAGGGTGTCTGTATCGGGCGGCGTGGTGGCGGGATCAGCGAGACGTTCACACTACGGAAGGTGTCTTCCGGCGTCGGCGTGGAGCGGATCTTCCCGCTGCATTCCCCGAGTTTGAAGGACATCAACGTCGTCCGCCGCGGCCGCGTTCGCCGTGCCAAGCTGTATTACCTGCGCAAGCTCGCCGGGAAGGCGGCCCGTATCCGGGAACGTCGAGATTCGTAGATGGACACCCCGACGCTGGCGCGCGAAAGCGCGCTGTGGGCGAAGGGGGTCCGCCATGTCGCCGGCCTGGATGAAGTCGGAAGAGGCCCCCTCGCCGGTCCGGTCGTAGCGGCAGCGGTCGTCTTTGCGAGCGACATGACCGACATCGAAGGGCTGCGGGATTCCAAACAAATGACCGCCCGCCAACGCGATCGCGTGGCGGGCGTTATTCGTCGTACGGCGTTGGCGTGGGGCGTGGGCGCCGCGTCTCCGCGCGAGATCGATCGCCTGAACATCCTGCGAGCCACCGCGCTGGCAATGCGGCGCGCACTCTCGCTGCTCTCTCCATCACCGGATCACGTGTTGGTCGACGGCAAGCCCTTTCCGGAACTCCGCTGCGAGCACGAAGCGATCGTCAAAGGCGACGCCACCTGCCTCTCGATCGCGGCGGCCTCGGTGATTGCCAAACAGGCCAGGGACCGTCTGATGGTCTTGCTGGGGAGTCGATTCCCGGCGTTCGGTTGGGAACAGAACATGGGGTACGGAACGGCGGAACACATCGCGGCCATTGATACGAACGGCCTCACGCCGCATCACCGGCGCACCTTTACACCCGTCTCGCAACTAAAGCTTTTTTGTTGACGCAGCGCTGGTCAGCTCGCGGCCGGAAGGGCGTCCAACCGTTGCTGTAACCGATCTGCCCGCCGCTGTGCGCCCACCTCGGCATACGTCTCTGCGGCGGCCGCCAATTCGATGCGGGCGGCTCCGGACTGGCCCGCGGCGGCGAGCGATTCGTGGAGTTCCTCGCGCGCCTTCGCCGTCATCCATCGATTTTGGACATCGATAGCCACATCCAACGCCGATCGTCCGAATCGCACGGCGTCATCGTGGTCTCCGTTTTTTCGGGCTATCAGCCCTAACACGCGCAGCGCGTGGCACTCCGTCAGCCGATCATCGTTCTCCCGAGCCAGCTTGAGGGCCCGCTTGGTTTCGGCTTCGCCCAGACGCGTGTCGCCCAACAGCGCATCGGTTTCTCCGCGGCCGGCCAACGTTTGTGCCACGAGTCGATTGTCGCCGAGCCGTTCAGCGGCGTCCATCGCTTGATCGGTCGCTTTTCGTGCCGTCGGATAGTCTCCTTCTTCGCGCCACACGATACCGGTGTTATGCCACGCCTCGGCAATCCCACGCAGCGAGCGGCTGTGCTCGAAGAGGTTCGTGGCGTTCGCATATAGGACCAACGCGTCGGCGTTGTTCCCCAGGTAGAAATCGACGTTACCGATGTTGTTGGTGCAGCGAGCCATCATCAGTGTGTCTGACAGTTGACGTGCTAGATAGGCCGCGCGCTCGAATCCCGCCCGGGCGTCCAGTAACTTACCGCGGGCGAATGCTCCAGCCGCTGCGACGTTTTGTGCGCGCATCTCGCCGTCGGTATCGCCTATGGATCGGTATTCGGTCTGCGCGAGATCGGCGAGGCGATAGCTGGCGGCGAAGTCGCCGAGCCGCCACTGCGCCATGGACATCAGGAGCATCCACTCTGGGGATGTTTCGAATCGGCTGCTCAAAGCTGCCAAGTGATCGACGGCGTCGCGAAAACGCCCGCGATGGACGGCCAGTCGTGCGTCTCGCAAAGGGTCGTCGAAACGTGGACTAATCTTCATCGTCGCCCCCGCCCCCGCCCCCGCCCCCGCCCCCGTGCTCGATGAGCCTTTGAAGTCTGGCTCGCGATATTCCCAACTGTCGTGCTGCCGCGCTCTTGTTGCCCTGGCGGTACTCTATCGCTGCGTGGGCGGCGGCCGCGGTGATTTCCTTCAGAGACGCCGGGAAAGGCAGGCCGCTCGACCGCTCCTCCGGCATCATCGTGGAATTCAGCGCGAGCTCGTTTGGATCGATGGTCCCTGGCGCCGACAGCAGCAGGGCACGTTCGATGGCGTGTTGCAGCTCTCGCACGTTGCCGGGCCACTTGTGCGCGCGTATCGCTGCGATGGCTTCGGGCGACCATTCCGGAACTGGTACCTGATATCGCGCCGCCAACGTCTTGGTGAATTCGTTGGCGAGGATTTCGATGTCCGAACCACGCTCGCGGAGCGGTGGCAATTCCAGCACCACGACATTGAGACGGTAAAAGAGATCCTGTCGGAACTCGCCGCGCGCGACGGCCTGTGGTAGATCGACATGGGTGGCCGCAATAATCCGCGTGTCGATCTCCCGATCGCGTGTGTCGCCCACACGCCGGATACGCTTGTCCTCGAGCGCGCGAAGGAGCTTTCCCTGGAGGTGGAAGGGAAGAGAACCGATCTCGTCGAGGAACAACGTTCCCCGGTTCGCTGCTTCGAACAACCCGGCGCGCGCCTGCTTGGCGTCGGTGAACGCTCCTTTTTCGTGCCCGAACAGCTCGCTCTCGAGCAGGTTTGCCGGAATCGCAGCGCAGTTCACCGCCACGAAGGGTTCGTCGGCCCGTGGCCCGCCGTCGTGTAGGGCGCGAGCGATGACGTCTTTGCCCGTACCAGTCTCTCCGCCAATGAGTACCGTAACCGCGCCGTGGGCCATTACACGGGCCGCTTTTTCGAGGGTCGCCTTCAATGCCGGGCTGTCACCGAGGATGTGCTCGAAGCCCCGACCAACTTGTGGATGCCCGCCCGAACGTCGTTCCCGAGCCGCCTCGGCGACGCCCGACAAAGTCCGCCTGAGGAGATCCACGTCCTGAGGGAGTGCGAAGTAGTCGACCGCGCCGCGCCGAACGGCCTCGACGGCAAAGCGGTGTGACGCGTTGCTGCC
>CAYLZR010000204.1:0-1183 GCA_964388145.1 uncultured Gemmatimonadaceae bacterium
GAATATTCAATATTGGATATTCGAGATTGGAGTGGGCCTTCTCACTTCTTACTTCGCACCTCTCACTTCCTACCGTATGGTGATCGGCACCGAATACCGGGTTTGATCCCAGCTGAGTTGCATCGTGGCACCGCCGTCGGCGGGCTCGATGGTGATGGCAAAACGTTCGACAACATCGCCGATTTCTTCGCTGTCCATCATGATGCGCGCGAAATCTTGCGAGTCGTCGTACGCTGTTCCCCACTGCCCCGTCTGACTGTTGATGATGAGGGTCGCCGACGAGGCGGTGAAGGTCGTCCACAGCGAATACGAGCCGGCGGGAATGCGTGTGCCGCGGATGGTCAGGTTTCGATCGGTGGTAAACACGGTTGCGGCATTGGCTCCCGTCCGCCACACCGCGTCGTGCGGCACCAAACCGCCCCAAATCTCGCGGCCACGCTTTGCGGGCTGGCTGTAATCCACCGTCAAACGCGCGCCCCCGATCGTCACCTGGACCGTAGCCGCCGGCGACGGAGCACCCAGCCCTTCGCCGCGCGCGTCGCGTGCAGCGAAGTCCGAGGCCATCAAGGCGAAGTCGATACCCGTAACCGCCTCACCCTCCACCGCAAAGGTGGTCTGCGAGCCCGAGAGGGCCAAAATTTTCCCCTCGGCATCCACCTGCGCGGTCATCGGCATCCCGAAGAAGCCCCACGACACGGTCTCGGAGTCCACACGGGTGATGGTGTTCGGCGAGGGCTGCGGACGTGAACCGGTCATGAGCTGAACCGGGTAACTATCGGATCCCGAAGCGATCGCCTGTTTCACGGCCTGTTCCACAATCGCGTACGACCAGGGAGTGCGCCCGATTTGCGGAATGAGGCCGGCCGGCGCTTCGATGCGCGTCGTCGTCGAATCGCCGTTGGCCGTGTGCTGCACGGTGGCGCTGTCGCCCTCGATGGTAATCGACCAATGCTCGGGCCCCGGCCCTTCGGGATTCTCCTCCGGCGTGTGCCAGTCTACCTCGAGGCGAGAAATGGTTCCCTCGGACGACAGGGTCCCGGTGTAGTTGGCCACTCGGGTGACCGGATTCCTCGTAAGCAACTGGCCCTCGAATCCGGTCGCAGACCTGGTATAGACCTCGACGGCCATGGTGTCGGCGCCGAGGCGCTCGATGTAGGCTCGCTCTTCGGCCCCGCTACACGCT
>CAYLZR010000204.1:1283-4369 GCA_964388145.1 uncultured Gemmatimonadaceae bacterium
GGTGTCGGCGCCGAGGCGCTCGATGTAGGCTCGCTCTTCGGCCCCGCTACACGCTGCCATGGCGACCAGCGCGCCACAGGAAACGAGGCGAAAACCCGATGAAACCACTGAAGTACGCATGATGCCCTTCCTCAGGTTTTAGGTTTTAGGTTACAGGTTGTAGGTTACTGGTTTGCTAGTCCCGAGACCAGCCCACACGAGCGAAACTCCAGACGCTCAGACCTGAAACCTGAAACCTGTCACCTCCTCGTCTCCCACATGCTGCCGCACCTCGATCACCTACCCCGGTTCTCCGTGTCGGAAGCGGAGCGACTTGCCCGCGAGCTTTTCGGCGTGGGAGGGAGGGCTCGGGAGCTGCCCAGCGAGCGCGATCAGAATTTCTACCTCGAGGACGCTTCAGGGGGCACGTTCGTGCTCAAGATCGCGGGCGCCGGCGAGCGGCGCGAAATGCTCGATGCTCAGAACCGGGCGATGGAGCACGTGGGCAACCGAGGCAGTGGCGTTCTCTGCCCTCGGGTAAGGACCACCCTGTCGGGGGAACAGATCACGACCGCAAAGAACCCGGTGGGCGCCGAGCATTTCGTGCGGCTCGTCACATGGATTCCGGGCATCACGATGGCGGACGCCACAACCCACTCCTCCGATCTCTTGCGCAGCCTCGGCGGGTTTCTCGGCCGCTTGGATCGCGCGTTTGAGGGGTTCGCACACCCAGCGGCCCGACGGGTGTTTTACTGGGACCTCGGTCAAGCCCCCGATACCATCGCAAAGTGTATCGACCACGTTGGAATGGTGGAGCAACGCCGGTTGGTCGAAGAATTTTCGGCGCGTTACCAGCAGCACGTGGTCCCGCAGCTCCCTCAGCTTCGGACGAGTGTCATCCACAACGATGCCAACGACCACAACGTGGTGGTCTCGGAAGACGCATCCAGCGTCATCGGCATCATCGATTTCGGTGACATGGTGGAGTCTTGCACCGTTTTCAACTTGGCGGTCGGTGCGGCCTACGCGATCCTGGACAAACCCGACGCCATCGAAGCAGCAACGCACGTGGTGGGCGGCTATCATGACGCGTTTCCGTTGGACGATGCGGAAATCGGGTTACTCTACGACCTCATTTCAATGAGGTTATGTTTGAGCGTGTCGATCTCGGCGTATCAGCACAAACAGAACCCTGAAAATGAGTACCTGAGGATCTCCGAGCGGTCGGCTTGGGAGGCGCTGGACAGACTTGCCCAAGTGGACCCTGCACGAGCTTTCAACAGCTTTACCGACGCATGCAAGACACAACGGTAAAACACGACGCCCTCCTCACGGGCCGGCGGCAGCACATCGGACCCTCCCTGAGCATCGCGTATGAGCAACCGCTCAAGATCGTGCGGGGCACCATGCAGTATCTGTACGACGAAGACGAGCGGCAATATCTCGACGCGGTCAACAACGTGTGCCACGTGGGACATTGTCACCCCGCCGTCGTGCAGGCCGCGCAAGAACAGATGGAGGTTCTCAACACCAACACGCGATACCTCCACGACCATCTAGTGGAATACGCCGAGCGACTCTGTGAGACGCTGCCCGACGAGTTGAGCGTGTGTTACTTCGTGTGTTCGGGGAGCGAGGCCAATGAGCTGGCGCTGCGGCTCGCCAAGACCCACACCGAGGGTTCGGACGTCATCGTGGTAGACGGAGCCTACCATGGCAACACGAGCGCCCTCATCGACATCAGCCCCTACAAGTACAAGGGCCCAGGTGGAGCCGGCGCGCCCGCGCATGTGCACGAAGTCGTAAAGCCCGACTTGTACCGCGGTCCATATCGAGACCCGAAGACGGCCGGCAAACAATACGCCGTGCACGTCAAGGAGGCCGTCGCCGACATAAGCACGCGGGGCAAAAAGCTCGCCGCATTTTTTTGCGAATCGTTGCTGGGTTGTGGCGGACAGATCGTGCTACCGGACGGATACCTCGAATACGCGTTCCGCCACGTACGTGAAGCCGGTGGCGTGTGCGTGGCGGATGAGGTACAGGTCGGATTCGGCCGCGTGGGAACACATTTCTGGGGCTTCGAAACGCAGGGAGTCGTGCCCGACATCGTGACGCTGGGCAAACCCATGGGGAACGGCCATCCACTCGGCGCCGTCGTCACGACACCAAACATCGCCGAGTCGTTCGACAACGGGATGGAGTACTTCAACACGTTCGGCGGCAACCCCGTGTCGTGCGCGGTCGGGCTGGCGGTGTTGGACGTCATCGAGCACGAGGGATTGCAGGAACACGCACTCGCCGTCGGCAATCGGTTGAAGGCGGGACTCGAGAGACTCAAGGAGGCTCACGACGCGATCGGCGACGTGCGTGGGATGGGTTTGTTCTTGGGCGTCGAGCTTGTCACCAACCGCGAAACACAGGAACCCGCCACTGCGCTCGCCAAGCAGGTCATCGAAGACATGAAGCGCCGAGGGATTCTCTTGAGCACCGACGGCCCCTTCGACAACGTGCTCAAGATCAATCCGCCGCTGGTCTTCTCGCAACTCAACGGGGATTTGTTGGTGAAAACCCTGGACGAGGTTCTGGAAGCCGCTTCCCTGCCCTAACCCAAATTGTACGGGGGTCGGGGGTCGGGCAGACGGGCAGACGGGCAGACGGGCAGACGGGCAGACGGGCGCCTCAAGGTAGCGCCGTTTACGGCTTACGGCTCACGGCTCACGGCTCACGGCTTCACGCCGGTCATAAGCTAACATATTGTGGAATATTGAGTTACGGACCGACCAGCACCCACCTACCGACCAAACATTTCATCCTGAAACCATCCTCAGACCCCTCCGTAGGGCCTGGCATGACCCAAGAACAGCGCTCTCAGGCCTTTGCCTTGATGGCACTCACACTCCTCATGGCTTTCTTCTCGGTGGCGATCTGATGCTCGGATTCACGTACCTCGCCCGCTTCGCCAACCCGTTCGCGGCCTACAACCAGCTGCAGTCGGCGTTGATGAAGCATTTCTTCAAGCGTGGCGGGAGGACGGACGAGTGGGTGATTCGGTTGGCGCCGGCGTATCGTGAGCGGTATGGGTGGATGTATCGGGAGCCGGTGCCGGT
>CAYLZR010000205.1:0-4339 GCA_964388145.1 uncultured Gemmatimonadaceae bacterium
CCCAGCGGATGTCCCATCTCGTGGAGGAGATCCGTTCGTCTCCCCTCGCGGTCGCTCCGGCTCCAGCGCCTCCCGGCGCCGGCGGTCTGCTGCCCCACGAGATCTCCGGGGGGGGGAACGGGCCGTTCCGCGAGTTGGTGGAGTCGCTCCCGGACCTGGTCTGGCGCATGGATACCGAGGGCCGCTGGACCTTCTTGAACGCCGCCAGCGAGGATTTGTACGGAATGGCTCCGTCGGAGCTCCTGGGTCAGAGCTTCGAGTCCCGCTCGCACCCCGATATGCTCGCGTCCGACCGAGTCGCCTTCCGATCGGTTTTCGAGGGAGACTCGCTCACGGATTACGAAACGGTCCACTGCGACGCCAACCGCCTCTCGAAACACCTCAGCTTCAACGCTCAGCCCCTGCGTGACGCGCGTGGCTCGGTCGTCGGTGCCGAGGGGACTGCGCGGGACGTCACAGAGCGCGTGGTCGCCCGGCAGGCGTTACTGGACGCCAAATCCGAAGCCGAGAGGGCGACGCAGGCAAAGAGCGCGTTCCTCGCAAACATGAGCCACGAGATACGCACGCCCATGAACGGCGTGCTGGGTATGGTCGAGCTGCTCCTCGATACCCACCTGACGCCTGACCAACGCCGTTCGGCTGAGTTGGTGCGATCGTCCGCTGAATCGCTTCTGACGATTCTCAACGACATCCTGGATTTCTCGAAGATCGATGCGGGACGTATGGAACTCGAGCTGGTCCCGTTCGATCTACACGAGTTGGCGACCAACACCGCCCGGGTTTTTTCCGTAACAGCCGGAGAGTCGGATGTCGAACTCACATGCAACATCCCACCGGAGGTACCGAGAATGGTGCGGGGCGATCCGGGTCGCCTCCGACAGGTATTGAGCAATCTGGTGAGCAACGCCGTCAAGTTCACGCAGCGCGGCGAAGTGTCGGTCTCTGTCACCCTCAAGCGGATAGAGCAGGAAGTTGCCACGTTGGCCTTTGCCGTCCGCGACACCGGCCCGGGCATTCCACCAGACCAACTCGAATCCGTTTTTCAGGAGTTCACCCAAGCGGACTCCGCCACCGCCACCTGGGGAGGGACCGGACTCGGCCTTGCCATCTCACGACGCCTCGTGAATCTCATGGGCGGCGAGCTCGAGGTCGCGAGTGAATTAGGACAGGGAAGTGAATTCCGTTTCGAAGTACGTTTCCGGGTCGACTCCGACGCCCGCATGAAGCTCGAGGGTCAGTACGGCAGCATAGAAGACAAGCGTGTTCTTGTCGTCGTCGACAACCCGACCAGCCGTCGCATCGTAATCAGCGTGCTCGCTTCGGCCGGCGCGGATGTGCAGCAGTGTAACACCGCCGACGCCGCACTGGCTGCGATGCGCAAGGCAAGTAGCGCGGGTTCCCCGTACGACGTGGCGATCATCGACGGCTATATGCCAGGGCGCGACGGATTCGAAATGGCCGAACTCGTTCAGCAAGACCCCGGACTTGCGCACACCCGTTTGATGATGCTCACGTCGGCAGGGCATCGGGGCGACGGCACGCGGGCGCGCGATGTCGGCATCTCGGCGTATCTCACCAAACCCGTCACCAACGCCGAGCTGTGGGAGATGACTGTGGCAGTGCTGGCACAGCCTCCGGGGACCATTCCCGGCCTCGATCTCATCACTCGGCACTCGATCAAGGAAACGCGGAAGCGACTCAACATTTTATTGGCCGAAGACAATCCGGTGAATCAACAAGTTGCGTCCACCATGTTGACCACACGCGGACACACCGTACACGTGGTGGACAACGGGCGGCAAGCCGTCGATGCCGTGAGAGAGAAGCCCTACGATCTCGTGCTGATGGACGTGCAAATGCCGGAACTCGATGGGTTGGCCGCGACCATCGAGATCCGCAATATGCCCGACACGCAAGATCTACCGATCCTCGCCTTCACCGCCCGCGTCATGCCCGACGAACGAGATCAATGTATCCGCGCCGGAATGAACGGCCTCGTCACCAAACCAATTAGACCCCACGAGTTGTTCGCGGCCGTGGAAGGCTGGACCGGTCCTTTCCCCGAACGGGCGGCGGCGTCTCGCCCAAGCATTCCGGGGGATACTTGGGGCGCGGAGGGATCGGCGCCGGTTGCGCTCAAAGAGTTCTTCGAGATGATGCACGAGGCCGGGATCGAGGAGAAAGCGAGCGAGACCCTCGCGGTCTATTTGCACGATACCCCGACTCGCATGCGGCTACTCGAAGATGCCATTCGCGACGGCGATGCCGAGCAGGTCGAGGAAATAGCCCATTCTCTCAAGTCGGCGTCGGGTTCCATACGGGCCAAACCGATCGCGGAACTCCTGGCGCAGCTCGAATTGGCAGGGCAATCCGGCAACCTGGATCGCGGCGCGGATCTGATGACCGCGGTCAGGGAAGAATACGCCGCCGTCCAACGCATGCTGAAATCGATCGTCGAGAAGTAGGCCGAGATATTCCCCAAGAGAGGGGCGTCACCCAATCGCGTCCCGAGCCGGTATCTTTCCTTTCATGCAGCCGCTCCCGTTCCACCCCGCCGTCGTTCAATGGTTCGAATCCACGCTGGGAGAGCCCACGCCGGCCCAGACCGAGGGATGGGACGCCATTCGCCAGGGTCGCCATACCCTGATCGCCGCCCCAACCGGATCGGGCAAGACGCTTGCGGCGTTTCTCCATGCCATTGACTCACTCTTCCAGGAAGGTTTGGAGACAGACCTACCCGACGAAACGCGCGTCGTGTACGTGTCGCCCCTCAAAGCGCTCAGCGCCGACATCCACAAGAATCTCGAGGAGCCGTTGCGAGGGGTCCGGGAATTCGGACGACGCCTCGGGTTGACACCACCGGAAATCACCGCGGCGGTGCGGTCGGGCGACACCCCGCAATCACAGCGCGCCGCAATGTTGCGTTCACCGCCGCACATTCTCGTGACCACCCCGGAGTCACTGTACCTCCTGCTCACCGCAAAGCGGAGTCGTGAGATGCTCCGCACGGTGAGGACGGTGATCGTGGACGAGATTCACGCCGTGCTCGATTCACGGCGAGGATCGCACCAGGCGTTGTCGCTCGAACGCTTGGACCACGTCGCGATGGGTCCGGTGCAACGCATAGGGTTGTCGGCAACGCAGAAGCCGATTGAGGAGGTGGCTCGTTATCTCCTGGGTGGGGCCGGGCATCAGGAGCAGACGCAGGCAGGGGAGGCAGGGGAGGCAGCAGTGGCAGGGGAGGCAGGGGAGGCAGGGGAGGCAGCCGACATAACACGTTCCGTCATTCCGTTTGTCGTGGACCACGGCCACCGACGCAAACTCGATATCGCGCTCGAGGTGCCGGGCTCGCCGCTTGAATCGGTCATGGCGCACGAGGTGTGGGAGGAAATCTACGACCGCCTCGAACAGCTCATCAACGAACACCAAACGACACTCGTGTTCGTGAACACAAGGCGAATGGCGGAGCGGCTCGCGGCGAGGCTGAGCGACCGTCTTGGCGAGGACGCGGTCACCGCCCATCACGGTTCCCTCGCAAAGGGCAAACGGTTGAATGCGGAAGACCGTCTGCGGACGGGCAAGCTCCGTGCGCTCGTGGCCACGGCATCCCTCGAGCTTGGCATCGACATCGGTCACGTGGACTTGGTATGCCAACTCGGCTCTCCACATCGGATCTCTACATTCGTGCAGCGGGTTGGACGATCAGGACACACCATCCGCGGCACTCCCAAGGGCCGGCTGTTCCCCCTGTCGCGCGACGACTTGGTTGAATGCGCGGCGTTGCTGCGCTCCGTACAACGGGGAGAACTGGACCGGCTGATCATTCTCGGCAAGCCGCTCGACGTGTTGGCCCAGCAAGTGGTCGCCGAAACGGCGTGCGAGGATTGGTCCGAAGAAGAACTCTATCGACTGTTCGCCGGCTCCTACCCCTATCGGCATCTGACGCTCGAAGAATTTCAAAGCGTCGTGAAGATGGTGTCAGAGGGTTACACGACTCGGCGCGGGCGGCGTGGGGCGTTGGTGCACTACGACGGGGTGAACAAACGTCTCCACGGACGCCGTGCAGCACGCCTCACAGCGATCACCGCCGGCGGCGCGATTCCCGACAACGCGGATTATCGCGTTGTCCTCGATCCCGAAGACACATTCGTGGGTACGGTCAACGAAGACTTTGCGATCGAAAGCTCTGCAGGAGACATCTTCCAACTCGGCAATGCATCGTGGCGGATTCTTCAGGTGAACTCCGGGACGGTGCGCGTGGCCGATGCCGCGGGACAGCCCCCTACGATTCCATTCTGGCTCGGCGAAGCACCGTCGAGGAGCGCGGAGTTGTCGGCGG
>CAYLZR010000206.1:0-2140 GCA_964388145.1 uncultured Gemmatimonadaceae bacterium
GTGGCTAGAGACTCGGGGAGGCCTTTGCCCCTGGCCTCGTAGGCGGCTATGTCGGTTTGAAGGGTGTTTATGTCGCCGATGGCCCGGGCGACCCGGGCTTGGTCCAAGACACTTTGGAACATCGGCAGTGCGATGGCCATTATCGTCCCGATAATTGCAATGACGATCAGCATCTCGATCAGCGTGATCCCGATGCGTGCAAGGGGATGATGCCAGATGGCTGCCCTCCGTGTGGCACCGAAGAGGCTGCATCTCGTCGGAGTCGTTCTGAACGGTGAACCGCCAAACCACATGACCAGACCGCTTCGCTCCCTCACTCGGCAAACGGGCTCCTGACGAACGGCCGGTGCCGGCGTTGAGATGTTCAGGTGTCGTCCGAGCGTATCCTCGGCCAGTGTAGCCACGCTCGGAGGTAATCGCAACGTATCCTGCTGATTTATAGATGTTTAGGTCCAGCCGGCCCCGCGCCCGGCCGACGCTCAACAGTATCGTTTTCGGTACGCCCGATGTCAGTAATGGCGCTCACAGTGGACCTGGCCCGGCTCTGGGACGAATCGGGGCGCCTCTGGTGGGCAGGATGGCTCTTTCCGCGCGGTCGGGGGCCCTCTACAATGTCTCTATGCCCGACCAGCATGCGGCCACGGTGGCCATCGTAGGCCGGCCCAACGTGGGCAAGTCGACTCTCTTGAATGCTCTGGTGGGCCAGAAGCTCGCGATTACGAGCCCAAAGCCCCAGGCGACCAGGATTCCCGTCGTGGGGATTCTCACGTCCGGGGCTACCCAGCTGGTTCTGGTGGACCAGCCGGGCCTGATGGATCCTTCATATCTGCTGCAGGAGGCGATGCGCGCTGCGGCCGTGTCGTGGGTACGGAAAGCCGACATCCTTCTCTACCTCCACCCCGGCGAGGGCGATCCGCCCCCACCCCTCGAAACCATTGTGCCCGAGCTGGAGTCGATCCGGCAACCGTTGGCGGTCGTACGCACCATGGCAGATCGATTTCCACCACCCGAGCCGGTCCGATCGGTCGACGTTGAGGCACCCACGTTCTGGGTCTCTTCGCTGACGGGCGATGGCTTGCCGGCCCTTCTCGCGTGGTGTGTGGAGCATGCGCCGAGTAAGCCGTTTCCCTATGATGCCGACGATCTGAGCACACAGCCGCAACGTTTCTTCGTGACGGAGTTCGTTCGAGAGGCGGCGTTCGACCACCTCGGTCAAGAATTGCCATATTCCCTCGCCGCCGAAGTGGATGAGTTTCGAGAAGGAAGTGACCCACTTTATATTCGCGTCACGCTCTACGTCGAGAGGGAGACCCAGCGGCGCATGGTGATCGGCAAGAACGGAGCCAAGATCAAGGCCCTCGGCGCCGACGCGCGGAAGAAGATCGAGGAACTCTTCGGCCAGCGGGTGTATTTGGACCTATGGGTGAAGACATTGCCCAAGTGGCGTTCGAAACCTCAAGCGCTCGCGCGTTTTGGGTTTTCGGTGCCGTCTGGAGAGAATGAATGAGACGTTGCGGGTGGATCACGCGTGGGTTTGGACTCGCTGCAGTGTCACTCGTGTGTGCGGCCTTCCCTGGTACCGCCCAGGAGGCGAGTGAGGCTGAACTCAGAGGTGCTGCCTTTCTCCTCGTTCCGGTAGGGGGGCGTGCCGCGGCCCTCGGGCAGGCGGCCGTGGCCGACGGCGGCAGCAGCGAATCCGCGTTCTGGAACCCCGCCGGTTTGGCCTGGCTGGAGCGGAGCGAGCTCGCGGCCCATCACGCAGCCACGTTCATCTCCGACAACACGGCCCTCTCCGCCTACTTCGTCGCCCCGGGCGTGGGCACCTTTGGGGTGTCAGCGTACCTCGTCGACTACGGCTCACAAGAAGTCATCCCGGTTCCGGGTGGGCCCGTTACCGGAAAATTCTCGCCGAAAAACGTACAGTTGCTTGCCTCTTTTGCGACGCGAGTTGTCGGGGACTTCGCGTTCGGATTCAATTACAAACTCATCCAATTGCGGCAAGACTGCTCGGGTGATTGCGCCCGTTTCCCCTCGGTGGTGGGAACGACTCACGGGGTGGATGTCGGTGTACAATATGCTCCGCCGGGTTCTCCGCTCCGCATTGGCGCCGTGGTGCGTCACGCCGGGTTCAAGTTGCAGC
>CAYLZR010000206.1:2240-4318 GCA_964388145.1 uncultured Gemmatimonadaceae bacterium
GGTTCTCCGCTCCGCATTGGCGCCGTGGTGCGTCACGCCGGGTTCAAGTTGCAGCTGGAAGACAGCGACCAAGCCGATCCGTTGCCGACCAGATTGGATTTTGGTGTTTCTTATCGCGTGACGTTGCCTCAACCGTCGCCCGACGTAGAACCGTTGGATGTCAGATTCCTCGTCGACATCGAGAATGATTGGGGTGAGTTCGACGATCCGCAGGCACGAATCGGAATCGAGTTGGGGTACGTCGACTTGATTTGGTTGCGAACCGGCTACGCGTTCATTGACTCCGAGGCGAGTGGCCCGTCCGTGGGTCTCGGAGTGAAGCTCGGGAGGTTCTCGGTCGACTTCTCGAGGGTCTTCTACGATTCCGCCAATTTCGACGAACCGGTGTACATCAGTTTGCGAGCGGGAATTTAATTTTCTCTCCGTTGCGGGTTTGGCCGAGGTTGGCGTGGCCGTAACCGTCGCATTCCGCTGTGTTTGACTTCGGAGTCGAAGGCTCCTAAGTTAAGGTCTCTTTGTATCTTACGGGATTATCAACGGGCGGAGACTGGTGCGGAATCGTCCCACAGTACTCTACTTTTCTCCGGCCGGCCGGCCGGTTCCTGACATCATTTTGGCTTGGATCGAGGCCAAGGGATTCGTTCTCGTCGAGCATAGAGAGAGAGGAGTGGCGGAGGCCCACGCTGTGCGCAGCCCACCACACCTCGTGGTCGTCGACGCCGAGAGTACCGGCACGGAAGGACTGGACTTCTGCCGGTCTCTCAAGTCCGATCCCTATACGGCCATCGTTCCCGTAGCGTGTGTGGCCAACGGTCACGCCACCGACGCCGTAGGAGAGTGGTTCGAGGCCGGGGCGGATGAGGTGATCACGCCGCTCTTCGAGGCCAGGGAGCAGCGGACGCGGCTGGACGGTCTGCTTCTCCGAACCGAGCGAAACGTGTCGGTGCATCCCTCCACTCGTTTGCCGGGCACCACCGAGATCGCGCGCGCGATGCGGATCCGCATCGATCGTTCCGAACAGTTTGCAGTCTGCTACGCGGATCTCGACCACTTCAAGGAGTACAACGATCGCTATAGCTACCACGACGGCGATCGGGTCATCTTCTTGGTGTCGCGAATTCTCAGTGACGTGGTGAAGGGTATGTGTCCCAAGAGAGGGTTTGTGGGGCATATTGGTGGCGACGATTTTATCATGGTGCTCTCACTCGACGACGTCCAGTCGGTGTGTAGCGAAATCATTTCGGTGTTCGATGAATTGATCCCGTATCAATACAACGTGCAGGATCGGGGGGCTGGGTATTTCTTTGGACGAGATCGTCGAGGTCAACTATATCGGGTACCGTTGATGACCCTGTCGATCGGCATTGTGACGAATGAACATCGGCGGTTCGGACACCCCGCGCGCGCGAGTGAACTCGCCACGGAAATGAAAAGTTACGCCAAGACATTGCCGGGGTCGGTGTTCGTCGTCGACCGGCGGCGCGATTCGGAAGAGGGCCCAAGGGATCTCGGAGGACCGGTATAGACATGAACGTCAGTTGTTCGTCGTGCGACACGGTCTACAGGATCGACCCGGACAAGGTACCGGAAGCTGGCGTGCGAGTGCGTTGCACCGTGTGTTCGAACGTGATGTCGGTGAGCCGAAATGAAGAGATTGCCGTCATCGCCGCGCCCGTGGACGGCGGTGTGCAGCCTGCAGTGGAGCGCGAAAATCGCCCGCCCGCCCTGAGTCAGGAGCAGATGGCGGCGGCGGTATTGGGCGATGCATTCATCTCGCCGACCGAACAGCAGGCGGACACTACGCCGCCGCCGGCGCCGGTTCCCGAGCCGACCCCCGCTCCCCCAGAGCCACTCGCCGTACCGAGTCCCCTGTCGGCTCCCACACCGACCCCGGTGGCCGAGGCGCCTCCTGCCCCCTCCCAGGCCCCCGAATCCCCGGCCGCTCGACCTGTAGAGCCGGTTCCGCCAGCGGTTCCCCCGGGCCCGGTGAGCGAGGTACCCGAGCCGGAACCGCCACCGCCGGTACACCTCGAGCCCGCGGCCCCGAGTCCCGTCGCGACGGCACCCAGGCCGCCTGC
>CAYLZR010000207.1:0-4281 GCA_964388145.1 uncultured Gemmatimonadaceae bacterium
TGCCCCGCCAGGGCTCGAACCTGGACTCTTCTGATCCAGAGTCAGACGTGTTGCCTGGCGGCTTGGGCAGAAATCGGGGGAGTAATCCGGGGAGTGGCCCCAAGAAGAGACCAGGCCAGCGGGCAAAATCGAACAGTCACGAACACTTTTTTGGCTCCAAAGGCTCAAAGCTGTAACAAAGATCCCCCAGATTCGTTATGGTATTGGCCGTCCCCTTGGAGTCCGTACCGGTATGCGCGTAAAGCTCAAACGGCAGCGCCTGCTCGAAGCTCTATCTCAGAGTAGTCTGACCCAGAATCACTGGGCCATGAAGCTCGGCCTCTCGCGCGGCCACTTCTCGGAAGTGGTGAATGGGAAGCACCCGTATGTGTCGCCGCGCACGCGCGAAAGGCTGCTTGAAGGGCTGGGCATACCGTTCGACGAGTTGTTCGAGGTCGAGGAAGGCGACTCCTGGACCCACCAGTCGAGCGCGGATTTCCAAGCCGCATTGATCGACCGGTACGTCATCGATCACGAGCTGGGCCGCGGGGGAATGGGCACGGTCTACCTCGCGCGCGACGTGAAGCTGGGCCGGCAGGTGGCCGTCAAGGTCATGTCGCCGGAGGCGGTGAGTGGGGTTGGGGCGGAGCAGTTCTTGAAGGAGATCCGGCGCACTGCACGGCTGGAGCACCCGAACATTCCGACATTGTTGGATGCCGGCGAGGCGGCCGGCTATCCGTATTACGTCATGCCGTACGTGCGGGGCGGCTCTCTCAAGGAATTGATGGAGCAGAAGGGGCGGGGGCGGCTTTCGCTCGGCGAAACGCTGGGCATGGTGCGCGATGTTGCCGCGGCGCTCGAATTCGCGCACGAAAACCGAATTATCCACTGCGACATCAAACCGGCCAACGTTTTGCTTGCCGGTGATCACGCGTACTTGGCCGACTTCGGAGTATCGCGCGCGGTGCACGCCGAGATGCGCGAGTGGGGCCGGAGAGGCGAAATCGACTCGTCGGCGGGCACGCCGGCCTACGTGAGCCCCGAGCAGGCGAGTGGCGAAAAAAATCTCGATGCTCGAACGGACGTGTACAGCCTCGCGTGCGTCACCTTCGAGATGTTGACGGGCCAGCCGCCGTTTTCGGGAACAACGACGATGGAGACGGTCGCGAAACGATTCACCTCCATCGTACCAAACGTGCGTGACGTGACGCCCGATCTGCCTTTGGGAGTGGCGGCAGTCGTCGAGAAGGCGATGGCGGTGAGCAGCAAGCACCGCCAGCAGACGGCAATTGAATTTGTAAACGACCTCGAACGAGCAGCTCAGCGAAGCAACGTCGTCATCGAGAGCATTGGGATGGCATGGTCGAGATTCCGGGGTGGTGTCCGCAAGTTGACGGGGCGCCCAGCGCTAGCATCGTCTGCCGGACGGAGAAAGGTGTGGAATATGGATCGTGGACTGAGCGATCTGAGATTTGCGCTGCGATCACTTCGCAAGAGACCCGGTTTTACCACCGTGGCGTTGCTGACTCTCGCGTTGGGCATCGGAGCCAACACTGCGATCTTCAGTATCATCAACGGTGTGTTATTCCGGCAACCCACGATGGCGGATCCGCAGAGTCTGGCGGAAGTTCACCGTCTCTATCCCGACGGCGACTACAACTACATATCGCATCGCGACGTAGACGACTTGCGCGAAGGGACGACCGACTTGTTTACCAGTGTCACTTCGTACAAGTGGGCAAGCGGGCACATCGGCCGTGGCGACGGGCCCGGTGACATCGTGATGGTCGAATTGGTCAACGCCAACTACTTCGAGCTGCATGGCGTGTCCGCCGTGGCGGGCCGGACATTCGTGGCTGAGGAGGACATGACCCCGGGGACCCATCCGGTCGTTCTCCTCTCGCATCGATACTGGAGCAACGCGCTCGGGGGCGATCCGACGCTGGTGGGATCGGCCGTCCGACTGAACGGCCGGCAGTACACGGTTGTGGGGGTGGTGGAGGAGTCGTTTCCAGGACGGGTGATGGGGCTGCTCCCCGACGTGTGGGTCCCCATGCAGATGGAAGACCACCTGTACCCGAGTGGCTACGACAACAGCAACCTCGGCGCATCGGCGCGGCTTCGTCCGGGCGTCACGGCCGCGCAAGCGAAAGCGGCGCTGGAAGCAATGTCCGCCGGCATCGACGCCGACCGTGCGCGGACGAATCGACGGTGGGACTTCGACGTCGTTCCTTACAGCGAAGTGGCGCTGCATCCAGGACTGGACCGCCCGATCAAGGCGATGGCCGCGCTGTTGATCGTAGTTGTCGGTATCGTACTGCTCATCACGTGTACCAATCTCGCGAGCTTTCTCCTCGCACGCGCCACCGATCGGCGCAAAGAGATCGCAGTGCGGTTGGCGCTCGGTGCAACGCGGGGAACATTGGTGCGGCAATTTCTCACGGAATCCGTGTTGCTCGGTGTGATGGGTGGTGTGTTGGGGTTGGTCGTCGGCGTGTGGATATCTCGAATATTGCTCTCTTTGGAACCGCCGCTTCCGTTTGTCATCAATCTGGAGATTGGTCTCGACCTCCGCGTGCTCGCCTTCACGTTTGGCATCGCCGCGCTGGCGGGCATTCTGTTCGGTTTGATTCCGGCGCTGCAGGGCACGCGCACCGAAGTAGCGCCCGTGTTGCGTGATGAAGCCGGCGGGGTGGCCGGTGTCGGGCGAGTCAATCTCCGGAACGGGCTGGTCGTCGCACAAATGGCGATGTCGCTGGTATTGCTCATCGGCGCAGGATTGTTCATCAGGAGTCTCCGGTCGGCGCTCGAGGTGGATCTTGGCTTCTCTACCGAGCCGGCCGCTATTGTTTCGGTCGATGCCCGTGGCAGTGGCTACAACTCCGACGAATACGTGGCGTTGAATCAGCGCCTGCTGGATGCTGCACGCTCGGTCCCGGGTGTTACCCAGGCGAGCATGTCGAATCGTCTTCCACTGGCATTGGGGAATTCGAGTTGGGGAGTGAGCATTCCCGGCGTGGAGTTTCCGAATGGCCGCGAGCAGGTATTCATCGAGACCGGTGGGGTGTCCGAGGATTACTTTGATGTGTTCGGCATCCCGATGCTCCACGGTAGGGCGTTCACCGCGTCGGACGATTCGACGTCGCAAACCGTAGCCATTATCAGCGACGCATTCGCAAAACGTTACTGGCCCAACGAGCCGCCCGTTGGGAGAACGATCCGTCTAGGGGGATCCGGAGAGGCGATGATCGTCGGCATTGCCGCAAATGCCAAAGTGAAGACCCTCGGGGAAGCTCCTCAACCGTTCTTGTATGTACCGATCTTGCAGAACCGGCTGTCGACCATGCACATCGTGGTAAGGGGAAATGCACCGGTTGCGCAACTAGTGAACGGCTTGCGTGCCCAGGTGTTGTCGGTCGATCCAGACTTCTTCGTTACACAGGCCATCACATTGGACGACCACATCGGCGTCATCTACTACCTGCCGAGAATGGCGGCGGCGCTTATTTCGATCTTCGCCGCGTTGGCGATGACACTGGCGTGCATCGGACTGTACGGCGTGGTGAGTTACGCGGTAGCACGCCGCACGCGGGAAATGGGCATACGCATTTCATTGGGGGCGCAAACGGGCGACGTCATTCGGCTCGTGCTCATGGGTGGTCTGGGCCTAGTCGTGATCGGCGGCGGGGTCGGTCTGGTGCTTTCGCTTGCGGTGACTCGACTACTGGAGGGATTCCTGCTTGGCGTGAGCGGCACCGACATCGCCACGTTTGCCGTCGTGCCCCTTGCTCTGGCAGGGGTCGCGGTGATCGCCGCTTATATCCCTGCGCGGCGGGCCAGCCGGGTGAACCCGATGGAGGCGCTGCGTGCGGAATAGGGCCGCGGATGGCCGCTGAGCGAGTGCGGAGTTGCGCGGAGGTGCGACGGTACGATAAGCGGTTTATCGGTCGCTTAACTCTCGATCGAAAAAAGCTATGGTTCGCTCCCACGCCAGCTTTGCGGCTGCTTCATCGTAGCGAGTCGGTGAGGTATCATTATGGAAGGCGTGGTTCACACCGTCGTACATGTGCAGTTCGTACCTGACACCTTCTGCCGTCAGGGCTTCCTCGTACGCGGGTATTCCCGCGTTGATCCGCCGGTCGAGGCCGGCGTAATGAAGGAGTATTGCGGCCTTGATCCGCGGCACATCGGCCGCCGCCGGCTGACGGCCGTAAAACGCAACCGCCGCCCGCAATTCCGCGGAGTGCACGGCGAGTTGATTGGCCATCCCGCCACCCCAGCAGAATCCCACGCATCCGACGA
>CAYLZR010000208.1:0-4264 GCA_964388145.1 uncultured Gemmatimonadaceae bacterium
GCGAAGCCGATGCAGCGGTGGGCGATACCGAGGTCGACAGGGCTCACGATTTTGCCGGCGAAACGTACGATTACTTCTCAAACACCCACAACCGCGACAGCTACGACAACCTCGGCGCCACACTTTCTTCCACGGCCCACTATCGAGTGGATTTCCAAAACGCCTTTTGGAACGGCGTCCAGATGGTTTACGGTGACGGGTACGCGGTGAAGGATGTAGCTGCCCATGAGATGACGCACGCCGTCACAGAGCACGCGGCGAACCTCGAGTACCGGTGGCAATCGGGAGCGTTGAACGAGAGCTTTTCCGATATCTTTGCGGCGATGGTCGACCGCGACAACTGGCTGATCGGTGAGGATCTTCCGAACGGCCCCATCCGCAACATGCAGGACCCTGCCCAGTTCAATCACCCTGGCCATGCCGACGACTGGCGCGCCATGTGCGGCGACAACGAGGGCGTGCACATCAACAGTGGCATCCACAACAAAGCATATGTGAATGTTGCGGAGGCGATTGGAAAGGACCTTGCCGAGCAGATCTTTTACCGGGCGCTAACGGTCTATCTGGGAACTCAGTCGAGTTTCGAGGATGCCCGGTCTGCCGCCTTACAGTCGGCAGCCGATCTTTTCGGCGAGGGCGGCGCGGTCTTCAAGACTATCGACACCGGCTTCGCCGACGTGGGCATCGACGGTTCGTTCGATCCGGGCCCGGGCGGTTGCGCCGGTTCCGGCACGGATGACTCGTTGGAGGACACGCGCACTCTTTTGGAGAGTCTGTTGACCGCGCTCGCGATCGTGTTAGGCGTGGCGGGCCTGCTCTATACCCTGCGCCGTCGCTGAAGCGACGGGGATTTCAGATTCTCGATTCTTGATTCGAGATTCTAGATTTGCGTTGCTGACCTTGGATCGCCGACCAACTCATCATACAAACCCCAGATCTGCGTTATAAAGACCAGATCTGCGTTATAAAGACCAAAATCTGCGTTATAAAGACCAAAATCTGCACTCTAGAATCTCGAATCTCGAATCTCGAATCGCTCTGGGTTCGGGGACTTGCCGCATCATGGCGGTATGACTATAGTGTTATCGACTCGTGTCGAATTGACACCGAACTGGGACGTCTCCATGAAACCTATGGTTTTCCATATCCTGCTGATTCTCATGGAGGGCGAGAGCCACGGCTACGGCATCGTGAAGGCCCTCGAGGAGCGGCTCCCAGACGAGCATATCGAGCCAGGTAACCTCTACCGGACCCTGAGAACCCTGATGGCGGACGGACTCATCGAGGAATCAGACCGCCGGCCCGATCCGACTATGGACGATCAGCGACGCCGGTACTTCGGTATCACCGAATCCGGCGTTCAGGCAGGGCGCGACGAAGCGGCCCGGATGGAGGGCCTGTTGGCCCTGGCCAAAACACACAAGCTCCTGTCGCAATGAGTCCCACGCGCCCACCCCCACCCCTTGCAGTGCGCATCTATCGGCTACTGCTTCGCGCGTATCCGTCTGCGTTCCGCACAGCTTTCGGCAAAGACATGCTCCAACTCTTTGACGACAAGCGGCGCGACGCCCGGCGCCGTGGCAGGCGCGCGTCGCTCGCCTTGGGGCTTCGTACGTTGCGCGATGTCGCGGTACACGCGTTTCGGGAGCGCATGCCCGGACGACAACGGTTAGTGCTCACCCAGGGCCGCGTCGGTACTCCAATGCCGACCACGCAATCAAGAATTCACGCCACGTTGGACGCACTTCGCCAAGATGTCCGGTTTGCATTACGGCTGCTGCTCCGCTCACCGGGCTTTGCCTTCATCGCCGTCATCACACTCGCGCTCGGCATCGGCGCCAACACCGCCATCTTCAGCGTCATCAACGGCGTGTTGTTCCGCCCACTCCAATTCGGTGAGCCGAGTCAACTCGTTGTGATTACTGAGCAACATCCTACACAACCAACCGAGTCGGATGCCGCCTCGAAGGGCGTCTTCCTCGACTGGCGCGCAAACAACCGCACGCTCACCGATGTCACGTTATGGGGCGACAATCGCTTCGTCTTGGAGATCGACGAGGAACCGGAGTGGGTAGACGGCGTCATCGTCTACCCGAATTTCTTCCAAGTCCTTCAACTCCAACCCCTGTTCGGGCGTCCATTCACCATGGACGACGCCATCGTAGGACGCCGTGGCAACGTGGCGATCATCAGCCATCAACTTTGGCGCGATCGGTGGGGCAGCGATCCCGACATCGTGGGGACAGTCATTCGGGTAGACGCACAACCCGTAGAAATCGTGGGCGTCATGAAACCCAACGTTGCCGCGCCAACACCCGACGTGGATATGTGGGTCCCTGTCCGGTTTACTGCGCCGAACCGGTGGACGCGTCATGCCCGGTGGTTGACTGCCGTAGGCCGCATCGACCCCGGCGTGACCCTCGCTCAAACGCGTGACGATTTCTTGCGCATCTCCAACGAGCTGCAGGTAGGCGAGTTTTCGGACATCTATGAAGGGTGGCAGGCGGCCGTCGAACCGTTGCGGGAACGGATCGTCGGCGAGGCAAGAGCGACGCTCGTCGTGGCGTTCATTGCGGCGGGACTCGTTCTTCTCATTGCGTGCGTCAACATCGCCAATATGTTGCTGGCGCGGGCGGCAGTACGCGAGCGGGAAATTGCCGTGCGGGCGGCATTGGGCGCCGGGCGCGCCCGACTCACGCGACAACTCCTCACCGAGAGTGTCATTCTCTCGCTGGGTGCGGGTGCTGTGGGTATCGTATTCGCCAAGCTGACCCACAATCTCATCCTGACATTCGAACCCGGGATCATTCCGCGCGCTGAAGAGTTGGCGATTGACGGTGCCGCCCTCGGTTTTGCCGCGCTTGCCTCGGTTGTGACGGGGATCTTGTTCGGACTTGCTCCCGCACTGCACGGCGCCCGCGTGGATTTACGGGAGACTCTAACAGAGAGTGGCTCACGGTCTGCCAGTTCCGGACGGCGCCACAACCGGATGCGGGCGGTGCTCGTTACGTCGCAGCTCACCCTCACCACCATGCTGTTGTGCGGCGCCGGTTTGTTGATGCGCACGATGGTGGAGCTGCAAAAAGTCGACCCCGGATTCGACGCCGACCGCGCGGTGGCCGCACGCGTCTTCCTGAATCGTGCCAGCTACAATACGACCGAAAAAGTTCGACAGTACGCTCACGACCTGCGTGCCGCACTGCAGGTGATGCCGGGCGTGGAGCAGGTAGGCGGGACGTCGGCACTGCCAATGGATCCGATGGGGGTCAACTACGACCTGCCGTACCGATTGGAGGGTCAAGAACACCTGGAAGACGACGAGTTGCCCCAGGCAGACTACCGGATCGTCACACCCGGTTACTTCGCGGCGATGGGTATCCCCATCCTACGAGGCCGGACTCTCAATGATTTCGACGGCCCCGACGCACCGGACGTCACGCTGGTCAACCAGACGATGGCCAACCAGGTCTGGCCTGGACGCAGTCCCGTGGGCGAACGCATCTACACGCCCGCCTGGGATTGGGCCTGGTTCGAAGTAATCGGGGTTGTCAGCGACACGAAGTACTACGGCCTCGGCAGTGAGCCTCGCGCCGAGATGTACATGGCACACGCCCAATACCCTGATGAGGCGATGACTTTCGTGGTGCGGTCGGCCAGCGGCGACGCAGCCTCGCTCACGGCACTGACCCGGCGAGGAGTGTCCAGCGTGGATCGGGCACAGCCGGCGCACAGCGTGGTCACCATGTCATCACTGATCGGCGATTCCATTGCGGTCGAACGGTTCTACGCGTTGGTGCTCGCGATCTTCGCCGGCGTGGCTTTCGTACTCTCGGGAGCCGGTGTGTACGGCGTGCTGTCCTATTGGGTCAACCAGCGACGACACGAGATCGGTGTTCGCATGGCACTCGGCGCTACGGCGACCGGCGTGTGGCGGCTGGTCGTGTGGCATGGCATGACCTACGCCGGCCTCGGCATCGGACTGGGGTTGGTCGGCGCGTTGGCGTCTTCCCGGGTGCTGACGAATGTGCTCTTCGGCGTGGGAACCGCCGACCCTGTCACATTCGGGGCAGTCGCCCTGCTGTTAGGTGCTACCGCGTTGTTGGCGTGCTGGCTGCCGGCAAGGCGCGCGACGCTGGTAGATCCGATTCAACCGCTGCGGGCGGGGTAGTTCCCGTGGAGCAGGACGGGGATTTGCCGACCGACCCGCGCGCGGCAGTCCCGCCCTAATGAGGGCGGGCTCGGCCAAGAACTCAAGTCCTTAAGG
>CAYLZR010000209.1:0-1112 GCA_964388145.1 uncultured Gemmatimonadaceae bacterium
GATTCCGACGCGGGGCGCTTCATCACGTCCGAGTATTACCGCGAAACCATCCCTGAGTGGGTTCGTGAATTCAATGATGCGAAGCTGGCCGACCAGTATTTCACAAGGGAATGGACTCGACTGCTTCCGGAAGAAGCGTACAGTGCTTCGCGGGAGGACAGCGTTCCCTTCGAGCACGACGGGATACATGTCACGTTCCCGCACAGGTTTGATATCTCCGTCGAGAGTGGAGCGGAGGCGGAGGAAACAGCAGATCCGACGCGACCCCGGTATCCGTCGCTGTACTACGACGAGCTGAAGCGGACCCCGTTCGCCGACGAGCTGGCATTCGCATTCATCGAGCGAATGATCGTCAGTGAACAGCTCGGTGCGGATGACGTGCCCGACCTATTATTTGTGGGCGTGTCGACGGCCGACTACATCGGGCATCGGTATGGCCCGCTGAGTCAGGAAATTCAGGACTATTACTTGCGTCTCGATCAGATGCTGGGTGAGTTCCTGAACTTTCTCGACGCAACGGTTGGCGAGGGACGTTTCGCGTTGGTGTTGACGTCCGACCACGGTGTGTTGCCGATACCCGAGGAGCTGGTGCGGCAGGGTGTGGACGCCGGGCGGATCGACATGTTCGAGCGGCAGGCCATCATGGTTCCACGGCTGACGGAGGTTCTGAACGAGCTCGGTCTCGCGGACAGGTTCATACGTCTCTTGGTATCGCCGTACGGCGTGACGATTCGGCTTGACGATGTGTCAGAACGGGACGCGCGATCGGTCCGGCGCGCCATGGCCGAGAAGCTGCGTGATTCGGAGTTCGTGGCGGACGCGGTTGCGTATGACGACGTCCGCGATCAGGCGAACGATCGGTTCCGGCAGCTATACTTGCGGAGTTTTCATCCGAATCGCGCGCCCGACATCGTGGTGCGGTATAAGGAGAACTATCTGTACCGCATGGAGTCGAATGGGACAACGCACGAGTCGCCGTATGTCTACGACTCACACGTTCCCGTATTGTTTTGGGGACCGGGGTTTACGGCGGGGCGGTACGATCGGCGAATAACCACGGTAGACATCGCGCCGACGATTGCAGCGCTGTTGGGAATCAAAACGCCCGACGA
>CAYLZR010000209.1:1212-4235 GCA_964388145.1 uncultured Gemmatimonadaceae bacterium
CGCCTATCCGAAGAACGCCCCGAACAAATCATCGAGTCCCAGGGCGAGGATGATGACGATTCCCGCCGGAACGACGTACTTGATCCAATAATACCACAACTTGCCTACGGGCCGTCCTTCATTGCCCTCATTCGCCGCGTCGAGGGCCTTGCCGAGTCCGACTACCCACGCGAGCGCGATGAGGGAAAGCGCGCTCCCCACCGGTTGCATCGTCGAGCCCCAGAAAAGATCGCTGGTGAGCATGTAGTCGAGGCTCACCATCGCCACTGTTCCCGCGATGAGCGATGTGCCACAGAAGAAAACGGCGGCGTTCCGCCGCTTCCAGCCGAAGACATCGACCGCCGACGTGACAAGCACTTCGATCGCTGCCACGACCGACAGGAAAGCAGCAAAGAACAAGAGACCGAAGAACAACGCGCCGAAGAATGAACCGGCCTGCATCTGACCGAAGATGCTCGGAACCGTTATGAACGTGAGCGGGGGTCCGCTTTCCAGGTCGAGTCCAAACACCACGGCAGCGGGAACAATTACCAACCCCGCTAGGATGGCTGCCGCGGTTTCACCGAGTCCCACCGAAATCGCACAGGTTTTCAGGTTGGTGGTGCTTGGTAGATAACTCGCGTAGGTAAGGAGAAATGTTCCGCCCAAGCTCAAAGAGAAAAACACCTGACCGAGCGCCGCAGTGACCACCCCAGCGTTGATCTGCGTGAAATCAGGAGAGACATAGAATCGCAATCCTTCGCCGGCCCCGGGGAGCGTCAACGTTCGAACGATCAAGACCAGTAAGAGAACGAACAACAGCGGCATGCCGACTTTGCTGATGCGCTCGATGCCCTCTCGGATCCCCATGACGAGCACCGCTGCAACCATCGCGAGCACAATGCCCGTCATGACGAACTGGCCGGCGAATCCCGCGAGTAAATCGTCGAAAAAGGCGGACGGCTGGATGGTGTCGATCTGTCCGGTGACGGACACGAAGAAGTACCGCAGTACCCAACCGACGATCACCGTGTAGTACGACACCGCCATGAAAATTGTAACGAAGAGCGCCCAGCCAATAAACCGACCCATCGGCATCCCGACGGATGTAAACGCACCCATCGGCCCCCGGCGTGTCATCCGGCCGAGCGCGAGTTCGGCCATGAGCGCCGGAATACCGAACAGCACCAACACGAGCAGGTAGACGAGCACAAACGCGCCACCGCCGAAGGCGGCGACCATGTACGGAAAACGCCACACGTTCCCCAAGCCAACGGCAATCCCCATGAACGTCATCAAGACGCCAAACCCGGAAGAGAAGTGCGTGCGCGCAGCTAGATCGGTCAACCGGGGATGTCTCCTCGGAGGATGGTTGCAAGCGTAGCGACGTCGATGTTGCCGCCGGACACGACACACACGATCTTGCCGCCGCCGGCGTCTCCGGTCAACGCGACGGCGACTGGGGTAGCGCCGGCACCTTCAGCGACCACGTGGTTGCGCTCGACGATTGTTCGAATTGCGGTGGCGATACGGTCGACCGACGTCACGAGCGAGCCGCTCAAGAGCTGGGACGCGAGCGGCCACATCTCGGAGAGCACGCTCTTGCCTCCGATTCCGTCGATGAAGGTCTGTTGGCGGTCGATTTCTGTCGCCTCTCCCCGCTCGAGCGAGGCGGCGAACGGCGCAGCCGTTTCTACCTCACAGGCGAACACCTGTGTGCGAGGCCTTTGCTCTTTCATCACGGATGCGATACCGCAACTGAGTCCACCGCCTCCGTACGGAACGAGCACAGTGTCCACGTCGGGCAAGTCCTCGAGAATCTCGAGCCCTATGGTGCCGTTCCCCGCGATGACATCTGGATCGCTCACCGGGTGGACGAAAACCGCATCGAGGCCCGGGTAGTGGTGTGTCACGATCACCCGCCACCACTCGTCGAACGGCACCTTGATGATGCGTGCGCCGAGCCGCTCGATCGCGTCGAGTTTGGTCTGGGGTGCCTTGTCGGGAACGACCACGTGACACGGCACACCCAAGCGCTTGGCGTTCCACGCGACGCCTTGTGCCATATTGCCCGCGCTGGCCGTGTAGACGCCCTTGGTCAAGGCGGCGCGCTTTCGCTTGAGCAACGCGTTGCCGGCACCGCGGATCTTGAAGGAACCGATGGGTTGGAGGTTTTCCAACTTCAGGTAGATGTCCGCCGCGGTGTCGACGTTGAGTCGTACCAGCGGCGTGCGCGTGGCCATTCCCGCGATGCGGTTGCGAGCTGCCAACACTTCGGCCAGCGGGATGGGCTCAAGCGGAGGCATGCTTGAGTCCCCCGAGATCCACTGTCGTGCCGACGCCCTCGGCTTGGGCGCGTTTGTAGACATAGTCGGCGGCGGCCAGGTCTTCCACAGCCAACCCGAGCGATTTGAAAAGCGTGATCTCGTCGGGGGATTCGCGTCCGGGCAGTTTCCCGAGAAGGATGTCGCCGATCTCTCCGACGATGTGGTCGTCGTCGATGGCGCCTTCTTGTTTCGGGAAGAGGAAATCTCCCGCCTCGTTGAGAGTGGATTCCAGACGATCTACAAAGAGACGCGATCGTACGACCGCGTCGGTATCGAGTTCGCGCGTGAAGCGCACGCTCGAGCCGACGGCGTTGATGTGCGACCCGGATGCAATCCACTCGCCCAGTAAAACGGGTTCGCGGGCGGAAGTGGTGGTGCAGATGATATCGGCGCCGTCGACCGCAGCCTGCGCCGACGAGGTAGCGGTCACGTCGATGCCGTGACGCTCACGCGCCTCGGTGACAAACCGCTCCAGTCGCGCCGCATTGGGGCTGTAGACGCGGACCCTATCGATGTTTCGCACGACGCGCATCGCCTCGAGGTGCGTTCCGGCCTGAACCCCCGATCCGAGGATCGCGAGATCGCTCGCATTCTCTCTGGCCAGCAAGCGGGTGGCTACGCCGGTCGCCGCGGCGGTACGTATGGCCGTGATCTCGCTCGCGTCGAGGATGGCCACCGGGCAGCCGTGTTCCACTTCGAACAGCACGACCACGCCTT
>CAYLZR010000210.1:0-4221 GCA_964388145.1 uncultured Gemmatimonadaceae bacterium
TGGTCTGAACGGAGATCTGCTCTACGCCGAGTCAATCCTGGCGTCGCAGTGACGAGAATGACTCACGCCTGCGCGATTGGCCTCACAGCATGAAACCCACAGAAACATAGAAGGCTCGTTGCTCCTTGCTTTGGGCGATCGCGAGACTAATTGTACTGCCGCGGTCGATGAAGGCGAACCAGATGCCCCCGCCGGCGGCCTTGTGCCAGGTATCGGAAGCGTCGCCGTCCAAGAACACCCGGCCAATATCCGCCAATCCGAAGATCCCGAAATCCCCGGGCAAGAGCAGACGGAACTCCGTGAGGAACAGGCGAAGCTCCGCGTTTGCGTACACGGCCGCGTCACCCGCAAACCGCTGCTCGTTGAACCCGCGCAAGGTGGTTGCGCCACCGAGGAAGGCCGCTTCGAAAAACGGGAATGTCCCCCATACCTTCTTCCCGCCAACCCGGAGCGCAAGTGTCGGGTCAAGGGCCACGTTGGGGGCGAAGTAGGTGGAGAACGCGCCAGCCACCGTGCCGAAGGCTGAGGTAGCGTCGAGCAACTCTGGAACCGCGGTGCCTTCAAGGCGAAGCTGGAAGCCCCGTGTCGCCGCTACCGCGCGGTCGCGCGAGTCGAGGTCGAAAGTCACACCCACACCCACTTGTTTAAACGGATCGGACCCGTAGGGCCGAGCGGCGTCGATGAAATTACCCCGTCCCAATCTCGTGTGGTTCAGTTTGAAGAACGGCCCCAGCACGAGGTGCGCGTTTCCACCAAAGAACGCATTGAGCGCCCCCGCAACGGTAACCTGTCGCTGCGTCAGTTTGAAAAAGTCGCGCGGCGCCGTGATCTGCGTCTCGTTGCCAAGCCCGTGAAACCGCAGCACGTCGATCCCGGAGTACCGCACGTCGAGAGAGGAGCCGAAACGGCCGGCCACGTCACGCGTGTCTATTGAGAATCGGGCTCGCGCGCGGCCCGGCCCACTGGCGAATCCGCCGAACAATTCCAAATACGACTCGTACGGCTCTTGGCGGAAGCCGTAATCGAAGCGCATTGCCCCGTAACCCACGAAGAGTCCGAGATCGGGGTTGAAGGTGACTAGCGGTACCGGAAACCAGTCTTCACCCCAATCGCGGAACGGGTCCTCCAGGTCACGAGGTGGGACGTCCGGAATAGAATCTCCGCACGCCCCGGGCCGCCTTGCCTGCACAACCCTCGCTCGTCGGGATCGGCGGAAGCGACGGCGGTCGGTCACCGTACCCTGGTGTCCCTCGAAAACGTTGTCGCCGCGCGCGTCGTAGAGCCTAGTAGGTGCCGGCAACCCTCCTACATGGGATGAGTCGGCGAGAAGATCGTCACCGCCTCCGCCTACCACGCGGATAAGGATGCTTTGCGAGACGTCACCCCGCACGACTGCGGTGTCGTCGCCTCCGTGCAAATATATCCGGATCTCCCGGGCATCATCGTGGGAGAACCTTCGGTGAAAGTAGGGTGCTGTCCTGTCGATCTGCCCGCGCTCTACGGGGTACACCCGCACCTCCACGCCTCCGTCGCCCAGCCGGTTGATCTCGACGAAATCCGGTTCATCGGTGGCGTGGATATCGGAGTATTCTGCTAGCAACGCGTAGTACTGCCTCGCGGCGGCGGGTAGCAGCTCGCGACGCAGCTTCAACGCCTGAGTCAGCCACTCCCCTTGAGCCCGACGGATCTCCGCCGGCATCGCCGCCACCGCCACCTCGATCACGCTGTCAGTGAGATGGGATTGCATGGAGCCCACCACCGAGTCCCAAACCGCGGAGTCCAGCCCAACGAGGAACCGACGGTCGAGCGCGCGTCCGGTCCACGTTAGGCCGAAGATGCTCGGATACTCTTCCTGGAAGCTCACCAACTCACGCACGTAATACCGCGCGAGACTCAAGATGACGCCGTCCAAGTTGGCAAATGCCTGGTCTCGGTCCCTCGGAATCGGGCGCCAGACGTAGCCGTCGCCGTCAGGATAACGGGCCCAGCGCCACTGGTCGTGGTGGCGGTCCCAGTCTCCCAGGTACACATCCATGAGCCGGGCAGTGAGAAAGGCCCGAGCATCGATCCGATCACGATGGGACTCCTCGACCTTGTCCCATACGTAGTCGGTGCCTTCGATCCTCCTGGAGCCGGCAAATCCAGGCGTACCGCGAGGGCCGTCCCGCGGACGCTCCTCCAAGAGTCCGAGCACCCCTGCAAAGTCATCTAGGAACAGACCAAGGCTGGTGTCGGCTGGCATCACCACCAGCCGCGGATTGGCGTGAAGCACGCCGACCGCGTCGAGGAGGGGCGCAACCGCGAGGGCTCCCGCCGGGTGATGCGAGCTGATCTGGTCTTGGAGGATGTCGGCGATCAAGGTTCCCCGCAGCTCAGGCTGAAGCTTTGTCGAGGGATCCTTGTCCACGGACCGAAACACGAACTGCCGCCCGTCGGCCGCCGCAAAGCGGAGGGACTGGGTTTGAAACCCACCGCCACGGCACAACGCCGTGAGCCCTCCTGCGACGCCGTCGAGGTCGAGCACGCCGACCTTGAGCGGCTGTGTCCACAGATCGCGATGATGATCGCCCAGCAACAAGCGGTGTAGCCAGCCGGCCCGGTAGCGCTCGCCTGGTACAAACACCACGCTGTCGGTCGGCGCGGAGCGGTCTTGGGCAAATACGGATGGGCAAACAGTAACGCTGGCGCCGAGCAGGACGACAGTCCGAGCTCCTACGTATCGCTCACCCCACCTGCGTGGGACGGGTGACCGTTTGGCCAGTTGGCCAGATTTTGTAACCATGGCTCCAGCACCCGCGGAGATTTACTGAAGATGGCGTCAACGCCTCGGGTTATCAACACGATCCGGGTCACTATGCTAGAATACGGCGACCGGGCTGCCACAACCACAGGAGTCCAACATGCTGATACCCAAACGTACGATCCAGGACTCCGGGACACGAGTTTACAGGACGCACGCATTTATCACCGGAATCGCCGTCGTCGCCACGCTTGTGGGTGGTAGCGTTCGAGCCGAGGCACAACAGACTTCCGAGCCCAGAACGGTGCGACTCTGGCACGGCGCTTTGGTCGCCGGCGCCTCGATCACCTCAATGCTGCTGTTGGATGAGCCCGTCCGAAACGTCGCTCAACGGATCCAAGCTCCGGGCGCGAATGGGCTCGCCGCTGGCTTTCGACAACTCGGCGAGCCCTGGGTCGTGGGCCCTGGCGTGCTCAGCGTTCTGCTGCTGGGATTGGCAGCGGATAATCGAGCTATCGAGCGGACGGGTAAACGACTCACGGCTGCGCAGGTTCTAAATTACGCGATCACATTCGGTGGCAAGATTGTCATCGGCCGTGAGCGGCCCTACGTGGCCGGGCATCCGCATCGGTTTGATGCCTTTTCCAGCTCCGACTCGTCTCGCTCCTACCCGTCCGGCCATACGTCGGTAGCATTCGCGCTGGCTACCACCATCGCGGACGATGTCGACCGCTCCGGAATCTCCATCGCGCTTTACGCGGCAGCGACCGGCGCCGCCCTGTCTCGGATTTACAACGATCGCCATTGGTTAGGCGACACGCTGATGGGTCTGGCAATCGGCGTGTCGTCGGCGAAAATCGTCAGCGGGCGGTGGCGTATTTTCGACAGTGCCCCCCCCGGTTGGATCAATGCGGAGCAGGATACCGGCCGCCCAGCTTTCATTGATGTCGCAGCCGGGCTCGTAGGCGGTGCGTTACTGACACGCTTCATACCGAGGTTGGTGACCGACCTAGGAATCGATCCACCAACCGCGATGGCAACGCCGAGCGGGGGGTTGGGAATTGGTTGGACGTTGGGTCTTTGAGTTTCCATTGAAGCGGCGAGGCGAGGCGAGGTCTTCACGGCCGGACGACGATACTACGTCGACGATACTACGTCGCTTCAGTCACAGCGCCGCCGAGCCACGGCTATGAGCCGGGGAAGACACAGTGCGTCAACCACTTCCTGGCTTTTGGGCTGCCAGCGGCATCGCTCCTCGAGCTTCTCCTACGGGAATATCGGGATCGAGGCCACAGACCATTAGACGTCGTGAACCGCCAAGTTCACGAGCGCCTCACCGCCCAATGTTGAACGGTGGAGCCTGACTTTCCGCCACGAGCCGAGGTCTAACCGTCTGCGTGGTGCGCCTTCGGATCGGTCCGATGTGCGTGGTCCGTTCCGTTGCCGCTGGCAAAACGTGGTCAGTGCGGGGCGCGTGACGC
>CAYLZR010000211.1:0-4218 GCA_964388145.1 uncultured Gemmatimonadaceae bacterium
ACGTCTCACTCCCCCAGCACATACGAAAAAATCAACGGCACCACGATCGTCGCGTCGGAATTGATCATGTACTTTGGCGTGTCGACGTCCAGTTTATACCAGGTGATCTTCTCGTTCGGTACCGCCCCGGAGTAGGAACCATATGAGGTGATACTGTCGCTGATCTGCGCGAAGTATGCCCAGCACGGAACTTTCCGCTTGAGATCCTGGATGATGAGGGGGACCACGCAGATTGGAAAGTCACCGGCGATGCCGCCGCCGATCTGAAAAAACCCAACCGGGGTCGACTGTTCCACGTGTTGTAGATACCAATCCACCAGCGCCTGCATCTGCTCAGTGCCGGTACGCACAGCGGTGTGCCCCTTCAACTGCCCTTGGATGACGCGAGCGGTGAAGATGTTTCCCAGCGTCGAGTCTTCCCAACCCGGCGTGAAGATGGGAAGGTTCATCTCTTTGGCGGCCAAAACCCAGGAGTGTTCAGCCGGCACCTGAAAGTGCTGCTCGAGTTCCGTATGGTCGAGCAAGTCGTACACGTGCTCCCACGGAAACTTGCCTTTGCCACTCTCTTCGGCATCCTTCCACAGCCCGCCGAGTATTTCCTCGGTGTGTCGCATCACCGACTCGGGAATGCACGTGTCGGTCACACGATTGAATCCTTTGTCACGCAGGTCTCGTTCGTCTTCCGGACTGAGATCTTTGTAATGAGGGAGGAGAGCATACTCCTTGTTTGCAAACAGGTTGAAGAGGTCTTCTTCCAGGTTTGCTCCGGTAGCGCAGATGGCGTGCACCTTCCCGGCACGTATCATCTTCGCCATCGAGATGCCCAACTCAGCCGAACTCATGGCACCTGCCACGGTCAAGAGCATTTCGCCGCCGTCGTCGAGTAGCTTCTTCCACCCTTCGGCGGCCGCCACCGTCTCGCGGGCATTGAAGTGCTTGAAATGCTCTCCCATGAACGAGCTGACTGTGCCCATCTTGCTTTTCCCTTTGTTCGAGTCTCCGGACCCACCGCTTCGTAATGAAACGTCAAGCACCAAATCACGCGAGGGTAGCGGCCTTGGGTGATTCGTTCGTACATTCACCTTCTCGACCAACCGGAGACGAAACGTGTTTCGAGAAACTCTTCTGTGTCTAGCGGCCGCAACTCTTCCGGCCAGCCTCACCGCGCAGAACGCGACCATCGATCGACAGGTGGAGCGTCACGCCGCAGCGATAATAGAGTTGCGCCACCAGATCCATCAGAATCCCGAACTGGGTAACCGCGAGTTCGAAACGGCTCGCCTGGTGGCCGATCACCTCCGCGCACTTGGGATGGAGGTACAGACCGGCGTCGCCCACACCGGCGTCATAGGCTTACTGCGCGGCGGGCGTCCGGGTCCGGTCGTAGCGGTGCGGGCAGACATGGACGCTCTCCCGGTAACCGAGGACACGCCATTCTCCTTCAAATCGCTCGTGCGAACAACGTATCTCGGGCAAGAAGTCGGCGTGAGCCATGCCTGCGGGCATGATATTCACACGTCGGTCCAGTTGGGAGTCGCGTCGGTCCTCGCTGCCATGAGAGAGCAGATACCGGGCACGATCAAATTCATCTTTCAACCCGCCGAGGAGGGACCCCCGCCGGGCGAAGAAGGCGGCGCCGATCTGATGGTCCGTGAGGGCGTGCTCGAGAACCCGCGTCCCATAGCAATATTCGGTCTACACGCTTTGGCGGAAATGGAACTCGGTAAGATCGGGTACACCGAAGGTCCGGCACTCGCGGCTGTCGATCAGTTTCGTATCACCGTCAAAGGCAAACAGTCGCACGGCGCCCACCCCGACCTGGGTGTGGACCCCATCGTTCTGGCATCGCAAGCCATCATGGCTTTCCAAACCATCCGCTCCAGAAACCTTTCGCCGCTCGAGCCCAGCGTCATCACGGTCGGCATCGTGCGCGGGGGGACCCGGTTCAACATCATTCCGGACGAGGTCTACCTCGAGGGAACGGTCCGCACCTACAACCCCGATGTGCGCGACATCATCGAACGCCGCATGGGTGAGATCCTCGAGGGCATCACGGCCGCTGGAGGCGGCACGTACGAATTGGACTACGAGCGTGGCACACCCGCAACAATCAACGATGTGGCGTTGGCTCGTCAAATGGCGCCGACGCTTCAACGAGTGATCGGCATGGACATGGTGGAAATGATCGACCCCACCATGGGCGGTGAAGACTTCGCCTATTTCGCAAATGAGATTCCGGGTTTCTTCTTCCGGCTCGGAATGGTTGCGCCCGGAACCACCTCAGGAGGACACCACACTCCGGACTTCCAAGCCGACGACGGTTCGATTCCGATCGGCATGCGGGCGATGGCAAACCTGTTGATTGACTTCCTGGAGATGCAGGCGGCAAACTGAAGATTTAAGGATCGATTCAAGCCGCGCTTGCAGAGTCCGCCATCGACTTGCTCGCGCCGTTTCTGAACCGATGCGCCACGCGGAAGCCGAGAATCCCAAGTCTTTCGGACCAACGCCGGCTCCGCCGATCGTCCGTGGATATCTGCGTCGTGAACTCAGAGTCGACGGCCCGCATGAAAAGACCGATGGAGCGGAAGCGCATCTGCGGATTGACCGACATCGCCTTCGCCACGGCCAGCGAAATACCGCCCGGTACCGTCCGTACCAACTCGTCGATACGCGGAACCGGCTTGGTGAATCGGTGCGCGATCATGGCCTGATCGGAATCGGCCGCGAACGGCGCCCGGCCGGTGAGCATCTCGTACAGGACGCAGGCTAAGCTGTACAAGTCGCTGCGTTGGTCCAGATGATCTCCGGTTGCCTGCTCCGGACTCATGTACGCCGGCGTTCCGCCCGACGAATCGACCACGGCCCGCCAAGCACGACCCTGCACATGCTGCGCGCGTGCAATTCCGAAATCGGCCAGAACCGCGTGGCCGGCCGACATGAGAATGTTCTCGGGCTTGATGTCGCAGTGCACCAAACCGGTCTCGTGTGCGTGCTCCAACGCCTCGGCCAGATCGCTGACGATGGAGAGGGCCTCCTGCACCGGCAGCCGCTTTTTTCGATTGAGGAGATCCCGCAAAGAGCCCTCTTTGAGATAGGGCATCACGTAATACAACGTTCCGCCCGCCTCGCCGGAGTCGATCAACGGCAAGATGTGCGGATGTTGCAACTGGGCGGTGACGCGGATCTCGCGCGAAAACTGACGCTCCCCGACGTCTTCGATCACCTCAGGCGACAGCGCCTTTATGGCGACCTGACGTCCGTGCTTCACATCCCGGGCGAGAAAGACCGTGCCCATCCCACCGCGTCCCAACACGCGGTCGAAGATGTATCGGTCGGACAGGGCCGCCTGGAATTGAGCGTCAGCAAGCTTCGTCATGGTAATCCCTACGGGCAATCGCCGTGCCAGATTCAACAAGCGACGTAACGCTATACATGACAACCACTTACAATTTCTCGGCTGGCATGATTCCAGACCCGGCGCGGCCATTGCCGAGATCTCCGTCCCAAAACCGGACACTTTTCGACGTCCGCGGCCCGGCACCTTGCTATATTTCGTCCGCCTTTCCCTTGATTCGTTGGCACATTTCGCGACCCGAAGGATGAAGCGATGCTCAGCAAACCAATTCAGGATGCACTCAACGAGCAGATCAGGCGCGAAGTTTTTTCGGCGCACTCGTACCTGGCCATGACCGCGTACTTCGAGCACACCAACTTCCCGGGTTTCGCGAAGTGGACGCGCCTCCAGTACGAAGAAGAGATCGCCCACGGAATGAAGTTGTTCGATTTCATACACGCGCGCGGCGGCCGCGCGGCGGGGTACGGCATCGATCCCCCGTCGGACGATTTCTCGTCACCGCTCGACGTGTTCGAAAAGGCACTACAGCAAGAGTTGAGCGTGACCGGTCACATCAACGAGCTGTATGAGTTGGCGCTAAAACAAAAGGATTACGCCACACAAGTCGAGTTGCAGTGGTTCATCACCGAGCAGATCGAAGAAGAGAGGATCTTCCACGAGATCATCCAGACCCTCAAACTGGCGGGTGACAACCAGGCCGCGCTGCTCTTGCTCGACCGGCAGCTAGGTGCGCGTAAGTTGGATCGGGCGGCGGAGTCAACCTAGTACTGCGTGTCACACGTATGGTGACACGTTGGCCATTGTTCACCGCGAGAGCACGCGGAGCGGCCGGGGCGAGGAAAAAAATCACCGCAGAGACC
>CAYLZR010000212.1:0-1611 GCA_964388145.1 uncultured Gemmatimonadaceae bacterium
TTCCCCTCGTTGGTACTCATCCACGAGTGGAACGGCTTGGTGGACCGAGTCCGGCAAGTGGCTGACGCGTTTGCGGCCGAGGGATATGTCGCGCTGGCGGTAGACCTGTACTCCGGAAGAACCGGAAGCAGCCCGGCCGAGAACCGCTCGCTCACTCAGGAAGTTCGCTTGGACGAAGCGACAATGATCGCCAATCTCGACGAGGCGGCGCGCTTTCTCCGCAGCCGTTCAGATGTCACCGGGAAGGTGGCAGCGATGGGTTGGTGCTTTGGTGGCGGTGTCGCGCTGAGCTTCGCGCTCGGCGGAGAGCATCACGAAGGCACCGCGATCTTCTACGGATCGCTCGTCGACGACCCGGAGCTGCTCTCGTCGATCACGCACGAGGTGTACGGGACATTTGCGGCACTGGACCGCGGCATCCCTCCGGATCAGGTGAATCGGTTCGAGGCCGCGTTGAGCCGGATCGGTATCGAAAACGATATTCATGTATACGACGATGTGAATCACGGGTTCTGGCTCCGCGTGGATCAAGATCGGGAACGGCGCGAGGCGGCCGCCCTCGATGCCTGGCAGCGGATCAAGGCCTATCTCGGTCGCGTCCTGACCGATTGACGAGGCGTCCGATGCCCAACGCAACAGCGACCAAAACGACAACGGCCAAGAAAGGGCGCCGCAAAAAGGCGGCGTCCAAGTCGCGAGGCCTCGCAGCCGAGCGGTTGATCGGCGACGCGCCGGAGCGCCTCGTGGAATTGGCCGACGCCATCGAGCGTGACGGCGGGTCGGTCATCGGCCGCTATCGCGACCCACTCGGCGGCATGTGGCAACTCTTGGCAGGATTGCCTATCGACGCGATCCAGCCGACACCGTTTCAACGAGACCTGTCGGACGCGCACGTCGGCAAGCTCGCCACCGCGATGGACAAACTCGACCGATTTCTCGATCCCATCATCGTGGTGCGGACCGGCGACAACAATTACTGGACGCCGAATGGCCATCACCGGCTCGCCGCGATGCGAAAGCTCGGCGCAAAATCCATCGTCACGCTGCTGGTACCGGAAGAGGAAATCGCTTATCGCATTCTCGCGCTGAATACCGAGAAGGCCCACAACCTCCGCGAGCGGTCGCTGGAAGTCATCCGCATGGCACACGAACTCTCGATGTTGTATCCGCGACCCGAAAAGGAATTCGAGGCGGAGTTTGAAGAAGCACCCCTTCTAACGCTTGGCGTCTGCTACCAGAACAAGGGCCGCTTCGCGGGCAGCGCCTTTCATCCGGTGCTGAAGCGTATCGACAGGTTCTTGTCCGACCGGCTTCCCCAAGCATTGGAAATCCGCGAGATGCGCGCCGCACGGGTGATCGAGTTGGAAGCCGCGGTCAACGAGGTGGTCGGCACCCTCAAGGCGCGTGGATTCGAGAGTCCCTATCTCAGGAACTTCGTGATCGCACGCATCAATCCGCTGCGGTTCAAGCGGGGTGCAACCGCCGAGTTCGATCCGACAATCGACAAGATGTTGGACGCGGTCGAAGGATTCGATGCGGGGAATGTGCGACCCGACCAGCTCGCGAGGGCGTCCGGACCACCCGAATAGCCTTCATGTCTCGGTGTCAGGC
>CAYLZR010000212.1:1711-4201 GCA_964388145.1 uncultured Gemmatimonadaceae bacterium
GGCTGCACCAGGCCGAGCGCCATGAGATCGGTGAACCACAGGTTGATGTTGTTGGGAGGAACGACCCAGCGCGTCGTGAAATCTCCGGGATCCAACTCACACACACCGGTTGGCACAAACTGCGACGCTTCGTTGAGCGACTTTTCCACGACCATCTCGGGGGCCAGCCGAATGAAAAACTCGTAGAGAGAGCTTTCTACCGGTTTCTCCCAACGATTGGTCGATCGATCCCACATTGGGATAATAATCATGTTTTCGTGGAGCGAGTGCTTGGCAGCGTCCAGCCGTGCCTCCGTTCGGCCCTCGTCGTCCGTCTGCACCGAATCCAATTGCGCCCGGAGGTCGGAGTTCTCGGAAGACAGTCGCGCCAATTCGGTCGCAACGTCCCCCGACGGCAACGTCGTCGATGACACCCATCCGGGGCGCCGATACTTCTCGATCAGCTTGATCAATACCCAAGCAGCCGACGCTCCAACGTTGTCCAGCGTCTCGACGATCGCCTTCGAGTTTGTCTGGAGCTGTTGCTTGAGTGATTCGACCCCACTCGTTTTGACCGAGCCCATGATTGACACGCGTTTCTTACGTGGTGCCGCCTGCTCTCCGAGCAACGCCAGCACGGGAACGCCGTGCTCGCCGGCGGATTCGTAGGTCCGCTCGACCGCCGCAAACGCCTCATCCGAAACCCCATCACTACCACCGACGAGAAGAATGAGGTAGTCCGTACGACCGATGTGTCTATCGATCGTGTCCTTTGAACCGTCCTCGAACAATCCCGTGGCGACCAGGTCAATGGGAAGATGCCCCATTTCGAGTACGGCCTTCACCATTCGCTCCCGCTCAACGCGAAGATCGTCACCGACGGACGTAACACACATTTGGTACCGGGCACTCACGGTTTATTCAGACTCCGGCTCGAGAATTCGGCACTAGGCCGGGCAGAGGGCAACGATGCCCCGTGGCCCCACGGCAACGGGGTTGCCGGTCAAGTGCGGAAAATAATGGCCCGGACCGATTGGGCAAGCACTTCGCCCCTCTATATAAAGGAATGTCATAGCTAACCGAGAATAGTAACTCAGATCACAATGTGCCTTTAGTCACTTACAAGGTGGTCAGGAGGGGCAACCTTCGAGTCCTCACGTTGCGCGAAGGCGCACCTATTAGGAGGTCGATTCATGAAGATTCGAGTGATCGCGGCTGCGGCTCTGGCCCTGGCCCTCACCGTTCCCGTGGAGGGTCACGCTCAGTGGTCTCTCAAGACGCACGGAGGTTACGACCTCGACGCCGAGGAGTTTCTCATCGGCGCGGGCGTGGAGTTCTCCATTCCAGGTGCCGCCATTTCCGGCGTGCCCCTGACGTTCGCACCCGCGTTCGATTACTACCCCGGCCTCGACGGAGCGAGCTTCTGGGTCATGGACTTCGATGCTCATTATCCGTTCCCGGCGAAGGGCATGACTCCGTATGTCGGAGGCGGTATGTATGTCAGCCGCGTATCCGTCGACTTCCCGACGTTCGGCAGGGTCAGTGACACGGATGTCGGACTCAACCTCAAGGGTGGAGCTACGTTTGGGACGTCGAGCCAGGTGCGTCCGTTCAGCGAGGCGCGTTTACGCGTCGGTAACGGCTCTACACTCACTCTCAAAGTCGGCTTGTCCATCCAGATGGGCAACTAACCTGTACTGATCCCGTAATGTGACCGGTTCGTAACCATGGTTGCGGACCGGTCGCCGGGTCGGTCCCACGCCGCCCGTCTCCACGGGACACCCAACACCACCACCCAGAGCTGCGTATTATCCGATAGCGGAGCGCCCCTCAGCGCGTTATGACTCCGCACCTGGTCGTAGAGTATTGCTCAACCCAAGCGGCGTGGGAACTTATGAAGACAGGCATCGGGCTCAAGCCGGCCCTCACCGGCAGTGCCGTCGCGGCCATCGCAGCCGTCGCCGTCGTCAGCACCATGGGTCCACCGCCACTCGGTCCTAGAGACGGCGAAGACCTGCCGCCGACCGACCTGGACCGCGTCAAAGTCGGAGACGTCGCGCCGGACTTTACGCTGGAGTCCCATTCGGACGGCATCATCACCCTGTCGGACTACCGTCGCGACAAAAATGTCATCCTCGTGTTCTACCGTGGACACTGGTGACCGTGGTGCGCCCAACAGCTCGGCGAGCTGAAAGCCCTTCTATCCGAAGAACAGAAACGCACAACGGAAATCCTCGCGGTCTCGGTCGATCCGCGGGAAGACCAGCAAAAGATGATCGATCGAATCTCGATGGAAGACGGTATCATCCCCGACTACCCACTCCTGTCGGATCCGGATCACCGTCTCATCGATCGCTACGGACTCTTCAATCCGAATGAGAGCAAACGCCGGCCCGTGCCACATCCAACGACCATCGTCATCGATATGGAAGGTGTCGTGCGATGGAAGTTCGTCGAGGTCAACTACAAGATCCGGCCGGAGCTGGAAGACATTCTCGCCGCTCTCGAAGA
>CAYLZR010000213.1:0-4198 GCA_964388145.1 uncultured Gemmatimonadaceae bacterium
GCGCAGAGACTCGCCCGCGAGAAGGCGGTCGCGGGAAGCAAACGGCATCCCGGCAAGTGGGTGTTGGGAGCGGATACCATTGTCGTCCTCGACAAAGAAACTTTGGGCAAGCCGTCGTCGCCCGACGAAGCGGAAGAGATGCTGCTGCGACTCGCGGGCAAGTGCCACCGAGTGGTCAGCGCCGTTGCGCTGGCCAGGGGAGAAGACATGCATGCAGCCCACGACGTCACCTCGGTGTGGATGCGCAGTGTGTCGCGCGAGACGGCGCGACAATATGTTGCAACCGGGGAGCCCTTGGACAAAGCGGGCTCCTACGCCATCCAAGGAGTCGGCGCGGTGTTGGTCGATCGTATCGAGGGAGATTACTTCGGGGTGATGGGCTTGCCGGTGCGCCTGGTCGTCGAATTGATGCGTCGGGCGGGAATCCCTTACAACTTCAGTCGATAAATCGGCACGGTCTCGGACTTTCCCCTCAACTCGATGGGCTCTAGGGCTTCGACCTCTGGGGGATTCTTGAGGGCGTTGTAAAACGGCTCGGAAACGATCACCTCCCCGCGACCGGCATTCGAACAAAGCCGGTTCGCCACGTTCACGGCGTCGCCGATCACGGTGTACTCCATCCGTTGTTCTGCACCGATGTTGCCCGCAAACACCTCGCCGAGGTTGATCCCGATACCGATGTCGACATGCGGACGTCCTTCAGCGCTCCACTTTTCGTTGAGTTCCTTCAAGACAGCGATCATGTCGATAGCGGCCCGCATGGCGCGGTCCGCGTCATCGTCTTTGGAGATCGGCGCGCCCCACAGGGCCATGATTTCGTCGCCGATGAATTTGTCGAGCGTGCCGCCATGCTCAAACACGATGCCCACCATCTCGGTGAAGTACTCCGTGAGCAGCGACGCGATATCATCCGGACTCATCTTCTCCGACATGGGCGTGAAGCCGCGGATGTCTGAGAAGAACACCACGACGAGGCGCTTGGTCCCGCCCAGTTGCACCATCCCCTCCGCGCTCGAAATCTGATCGACCAAATCGGGTGCGAAGTAGCGCTGAAAGTTGGAGAGCACGACGGCTTCGCGCGCCAACTTGTTGGTGAGTTGGCTGTTCTCGATGGCCACTGCGGCAATTCCGGAAAACGCGATGAGGAATTCCAGATCCTCGTCTCCGAACGAGTTCGTTGCGGTCATGTTGTCGACGTAAATGAGCCCGAGCACGCTTCCCTCGCTGCCCATGAGCGGTGCCGACATTGCACTTCGCACGCTCTGCATCACGATCGACTGACCTTTGAAGCGTTCGTCGGCGGCTGCGTTGTCAGTGAGGATCGCGAGGCGTTCGTCCACGCAGCGTTGCGCGATCGAACGCGGTACGTGCTTGCTCCCAGATTGGTCACCGAGACGGTTCCGTGACGTTCTGGGCACGAGTTCACTCGTCTTCTCCTCGACCATGAGTATCGATACGCGATCCACGTTCATCACTTGAAACGTGATGTCGACGACTTTTTCGAGCAGGCGATCGACGTCCTGCTGCTTCGCGAGTTCCTTCGAAATGTCGAGCAAGAGGTACAGCTTGCGCGTTTCCTTTTGCTCGGATGAAACCCGATCGACTTCACCGCTCAGCCGCGCAACGTGCTGCTCGAGGCTGTCGGAGTCGGACACGGGTAACTGTCGAATGATCGTGGCTTCCGGTGCGGTTTGCGGTGATGCGAACGCCCCGGCGTGCGGTGGGGGGTCTGCCTCCACGAGCTCAGTCAGCTTGAATGCAACCTTGCCGAATGTCACCGCGTCGCCGTCCGAGAGGCTCGTCTCGGTCACGCGATTTCCGTTCACGAACGTTCCGTTGCTCGACCCGAGATCCCGCACCGTAACGCCGTCGTTCGTGTGAACGAGCTCGGCGTGACGTCGCGATACCGTGGGATCATAGATGGGCAAGTCCGTCGTCACTGCCCGGCCGACGACGACCGTCTGGCCTGGGGCGATGTCGACGGAATGCTCACCGCTCTTGCTCTGGAGTTTGAAGGTTGCCAACGGATTGCTCCTGAGGCGGACAATATGGCCGACCGACCGTGGTGAGGGAAAGGGGATCGATTTGGGAGCCGATTATCTGGGGGCTGCCAGTATGTACGATCCGCCCGCTTCCATGTTGCCCTCGATGGCGTCGTTGCCGGAGGGGCCCGATTGCGGCACGATCTCCCACCGATCGGGGCCCGTCTCACGCCACAGCTCCAATGCGGCGGCATACGCCGCGCGGTCGAGGTAGGTAGACGAGCCGTCGGCCACGCCGAGGTCAGCGTAGCGGCCGAACGAGAACCTTGCGGTCGAGCCGCACCCATCGGTCAGAATCAGGCTGCTTGGGGAGAGCGTGAAGCCGTATAGGCCGCTCGTGGGCGCGGCCGTCACCGACGCCGACTCGCCCTGTCCCAGCGATTGCCCGGCCACGGATTCCACGCAACTCGCGGGAAACTCCAGGGTGAGAAAGGGAGTGTTGAACTGGTCGTCATGGACAATGACGCTCACGGTCGCGTCCATATTCGACACGCTGAACGTGGCCGCTGCCGGCGCTGGCGCCGAAGTCTGCAACAGCAGCGTCAACAACTCTGAGCCGGTCAGAATCGGGGACTGAGGGTCCACGACGTCGCCGCAACCGGCGGTCAAGACGAGCGCCGCGGTTGCCCAGAGGGCGCGGCGCCTCGACATTCGCAAGTCCGTTGGGGCTGGAGATCGGCCTCCGCCCCGTCGATATTGAGAGTTCTCAGGTTGTGGGCTTGGGGTCACCGACGTAATCACTTTCTCCTGGTATGATCGTTAGGTTCGAGCCAAGGGACACCCGGGCCGTGCGGGCGCCGCCGCCCCCGACAGAGAGTCCTACCCCTGATCGACCGCCAGTGGTTCCGCGAGGAAGGGATCCCGGAGAACTCGGGGAACGGCGGTTGTCGGCGATCTCGGCAGATTTACCTTGATGGTACACCAGGACGACAATCGAGGATTCGGAGCGTAACCCGTGGCCCAATTTCGAGATGAGTGGCTTACCAATACCCTAGCCCAACTCATCGGTGAGGACGAACTCGAGGAGCTCAAACAGGGCGACGATGTGGCGTCGTCGTTGTGGGAGACGGCGATCGTCCGCAAGGTCGCAACCGACTCTCAGATCCTGAGCACCCTCGCCACGAAGTTCCGGGTAAAAATCGCGGACCTCGAGCAGATCGAAGCCGCTGCGAAGAGCGTCGTCACCGAAGCACAGGCACGCAAGTACCACATCCTTCCGATGCGTGCCACCGATTCCTACCTCGAGATCGCCACCGCCAACCCGTTCGACCTGGACTGTGAAAAGACCCTGGCGTTTGCGACGGGGCGGGAGGTGCGTCTCTTGCTGGCCAGCCCGGTGGTCATCGCCGAGCACCTCGACGAATTGTATCCCTCCGAGAGCGTGATGGATCGGATTCTCGAGGGCATGGGCGGTTCGGACATCGATATCACAATGGTCGAAAAGGACCCGGAACCGGAAGACCTGGTCGTCTCCGAGGCGGAGGCGTCGCAACGGCCCGTGGTGCGGATGGTAGATCTCATCCTGTCGGAAGGCATCCTGTCGCGGGCAAGTGACATTCACATCGAGCCCGAGGAAGGCGGCGTCGCGGTTCGCTACCGTATCGATGGCGTGCTGCGAAAAATCATGAAGATCCCCCGCGCAGCCGGGATTCCACTGATCTCCCGTCTCAAGATCATCGGTTCGTTGGACATTGCCGACCGGTTGCGGCCTCAGGACGGCCGCGCGCGCGTGGTGGTGAACAGCGCCCCCGTTGATTTGCGGATTTCCACTCTTCCGGCCTCGCAGGGAGAGAAAGTGGTCATCCGAATTCTCGATTCGAGCCAGACGGTGCTCAGTCTGGACGGGTTGGGGCTCAACGAAGATGAGGCCCGGTCGGTTGAGGAACTGCTGGCATTCCGCGACGGCGTGATTTTGGTGACAGGGCCGACGGGTTCGGGTAAGACGACCACGTTGTATTCCGCCATTCGTCACGTACAAGACGAGGGGGTCAACATCGTGACCGTCGAGGATCCGGTCGAGTATCGGCTCGAAGGGATCGTGCAGGTGCAGGTGCACGAAAAAGCGGGGCTCACGTTCGCCGCCGCCTTGCGATCGATTCTTCGACAGGATCCTGACGTGGTGCTGGTTGGTGAAATTCGCGACCTGGAGACCGCCC
>CAYLZR010000214.1:0-4170 GCA_964388145.1 uncultured Gemmatimonadaceae bacterium
ACCGCCGGCGCGATGGACATCGCGCGGTCGTAGAAACGCTCGGCCTGTTCGTATTGCCGCATGGCGGCTGCGGTTTGTGCCGCGAGGAACGCGACAAAATAGTCCTGCGGGCTCAACTCGGAGGCCTCGACAAAACTCTGGAGCGCTTCCTCCCAACGCCCCAAGCGGCGATGTATGAGCCCGACCGCATTGATCACATCCGCGTTGTTCGGCTCGCGCTCTCGGACCGCGGTGAACCGCTCTAATGCTTGCTCATACTCCAGTGCCCCGTAATAGGAGTAGAAGCCCGCGGCGATCTGTACCTCGGAACGCTCAGGAGCCAGCGCCAACGCTCTGTCGATGGCGGCCTTGGCCTTGGCAAGCTCGTCCTCACCGTCAAAGTCCCACGCATACCATGCGCGAGCGTGCGACAGAGCGGCGTAAGCCTCTGCGAACGTGGTATCCAGATCGACGGCCCGCTGAAACATCTGCACCGCGTTGAGCGCATCGTCTCGGGCGGTTCTTCTCGCGAAATGACCTTTGCCCCGGAGGTAGAAGTCATACGCCTCTTGGTTGTCCGTCGGCTGGGTTGCCAGGGTTTGGCGAACCGGTTCCAGTAGTGTCAGGTCCAGCTGCCGGGCAATCTCTTCCCCGATCAGCGCAAAAACCTGGAACAGTTCGGTCAGGTCGACATCGAACGTCGCGCCCCAAAGATTGGTGTCGTCCGATGCCCGAATCAGGCTGGGAACCATCCGCACGCTGCTCGACGGATCCGAAGGGCGCTCGCGTTGCAGCGTTCCGGTGAGCAGGTACTGCACGTCCAACTCGTCGGCAATCTCGCGAGACGATTTCTGGCTGCCTTTGTATTGAATGGCGCTCTGACGGGAGACCACACCCAACTCGCCGATGGCAGTGAGCCGCGTGGTTATCGCTTCGGTAATGCCGTCGGCCACGTATTCGTCGGCTGCGGCTCCCAGGTTCTCAAACGGCAGCACTGCTAGGCGAGGGAAGGCGGGTGCACCGTTCGGAATTCCGAAGACTATTGCGAGGCCCACGGCGACCGCACCGACCGCTGTTCCGATGTATGCCGCGCGACGTCGGGAGGCTCCCCACGGCGAACGAACCGCAAACGATCCTGTGGTGTCGGCTAGCGCCTCGGCGAACTCGGCGGTGGTGGCGAAACGCCCCTCCGGCTGTTTGGCCAACGCGCGACCCACGGCGTCCGAAACTGTGCTAGGCACCTCCGGCCGGAGATCGGTTAGGGGGGGTGGGTCGACCGAGAGGTGTTGATGAAACAACGATTCAATCGTGTCGCCTTCGAACGCCGGCCGACCCGCCAGCATCTCGTACGCCATGCAGCCGAGAGCATATTGGTCGGTCCTTGCGTCGACCTCGCTGCCGTTGATCTGCTCGGGGCTCATGTAGGCCGGGCTCCCGATAGACGATCCCGGCACCGTGAGCGTGTGCCCCCGCCCGCGGGCGGCGGAGACCGCCCGTGCAATCCCGAAGTCGGCGATCATCGCGTGCCCCCGCGACAGAAGAATGTTGTCGGGCTTGATGTCCCGGTGGACGATTCCAACGTTGTGTGCGTAATCCAACGCCCCGGCAACCTCCCGGACAATCTGGATTGCTTCGTCCACTGGCAGTTTCGGCTCTTTGGTCAACCGCGTGCCGAGCGAGGGGCCCTGCACGTAGGGCATGACGTAATAGAAGAGTCCGTCCGCCTCGCCCGAATCGTGGAGGGGCAGGATGTGGGGGTGCTGGAGCTGGGCGGCGATCTCGATCTCCCTGAGGAACCGTTGGGTACCCAGCGTCGCGCAGAGCTCCGGACGGAGGACTTTGATTGCGACTTGGCGGTGGTGCTTGAGGTCGGTTGCGAGATACACGATGGCCATGCCGCCGGCGCCAAGCTCGCGCTCGATGTCGTAACGGTCAGCCAACTCCTTGGTCAGACGATCGAGAATGTCGTCCACCGCACCCCCCGAGGGTTCTCCACAACATTACGGTGAATGCGCCGGGCCGCCACTGGTGGCGGATCTCCAACCCCCCAGTGAATGACTGGACCGCTCCAGCCCCCAAAACCATATTCTATATAGAAGGTGGGCCGGGGACGGACTCAAGTTGGTGTTGGAGGTGGTGATGCGTTTCAGTCTTACGACAGCAAGATTGCCGAGTCTCCGAAGGTGTGGCGTCCTGGCCGGCATCGTTGTGTCGGCCATCGGCTGCGGCTCGGTGCACGGGCGGCGGGGAATGTACATGGATTTCCTGCGGCCGGATCAACGCCCGCCGCTGGTCGGTACCGCTGCGGCGGCCGACTCGCTGTGGGGCCCGGCCGCGGAGTCGGAGCGCGGCGACGGGATAGCCGAATTCTTGCGCGCTGATCTCGAAGCGATGGTGCGTCGCTTCGCGCCAACCTTAGTGCTTCCCAATAACGATCACGCGACGGTGGACGGTCGCAAGTACCCTCTTCTCCCTACAGACATCCACCTCTTCACCGACACCCTACGACTCGATCTGATCCAGGCCGCACCCTATGTGTTCCAAGACTCCCTCGACATCCCTCTCAGAGGCTTGGATCCTGACTCTCTCGTCGCCCTGACGGAAACCGCACTGCGGTACGAGAGCGATCCCACGACACTGGTTGCTTGGTATTTCGATTGGCCCGGCGAAGGCGTGACCGATTGGTGGCGGGCGTACGGTGAATACCGCACCGGGCCGGACAGTCTCGAGTGGGCCCAACCCACGGTGTACGCCCATCCTTTTCTCGATCCCACCGGCCGGGTCACGATTCAATACTGGTACTTCTACCCGTTCAACGATTACATCGGCAACCATGAGGGGGATTGGGAACACGTCAACGTGGTGTTGACGCCCGATCGTTCGGCCGTAGCAGAGGTACACTACTACTTCCACGCCCGAAGCATCACTCTGCCGCAGGGAAATTTTGTTCCGGAAATCGTTGACGGAACTCATCCCGTGGTCTACGTGGGCGGGCGGATGTACAACGTGTTCGACTATCCGATCAGGATTTTCGGGGGCGAGCACAACGAGGGGTCACATGGCAGCTACCCGTATCCTGGGGAGTGGGAGTCGGCCGCGGGGCTCGGGAGTCCCGAAAGCGTGCAGAAACCCGACAAGGATTCTACCCGTGTGATTCGGCACCACCAGTTTCGCACCGTGCTCACACCGGAACCCGGACGCATCGACTACAACAGCAACCCCGAGATTCTCAACGAGTGGATTGCCTTCTTGTTGCCCGTGCGCTGGGGGTTTCCCAGCGCAGCATCACTGGGCTCGATGCTCAATGCCGACGTCGGCAATCGGGCCCCTTTTGGGCCACCGTACAACTCGGCGTGGAACCGGACGGCGCCGGGCATGCAATACACCGCCTATCGCATTAGGAAACTCAGTACCGCCCGCTCCTTCTTTGAGGACTTGCTGCAGCCGTGGTATTACCTGTACATCTTCCGCACGCCGCGCTTCGTTCACGACATACGGACGGGACAGGACCGCCGGGACCTCGAACGGTTGGGTCTCGCTCCCAGCGGTGGCTGGGCCGAGCGCGCGATTGGCGCACCGATCTTGGGAGTGAGCATCGGCTATCCCAAGGGCGACCTGGCCGGCGCCTACAACACGTCTACCGGGTTCCTGCTGTGGCGCAACCTCTGGGCGAAGCTCCGGTTCGGCGCAATCGAAATTGTTGGTGGCTATCAAAAGTTGCCCCGCAACTCGGCTCTCGGCGGCTCGCTATTCGTGTATCCCTTTACCACCAACCTGGTGCTGCGCGCGCCCGACGCGTTGTTCCGTCCGTACATAGCCGGTGGTGGCGGGCTGTTCGGTTGGGAGTCTCGCGTGCGTATCTCCAACGATGGTACGCAAGAAGTTTCATCGGGATGGAAGCTTGGTTGGTCCGCGAGCGTAGGCGTGGAGTATTATCTCAGGACGGGGCTCGCCCTCGACGTGGGTTTGCGGTACTATCGCGCCGGACGTCTGCCCGCCCGCGCGCAAGCAGGCGGGGCCGACATGGAGTTCATGACATTGTGGATTGGCCACCTGCTCCGTTTCTAATGTTGGATCGAGCCTCGTGAGATGAATATCGAATATCGAATATTGAATATCCAATATTGAATATTGAGTATTGGATATTGGACATTCGCTATTGGATATTCGCTTCGTGATATCGTCCCACAC
>CAYLZR010000215.1:0-1790 GCA_964388145.1 uncultured Gemmatimonadaceae bacterium
ATGGGCATCCTCCTAAAAGACATCCGCTTTGCCCTCCGCAACATGCGCAAGCACCCGGCCTTCTCCGCGGTGGCGATCATCACGATCGCGCTAGGCATCGGCACCAACACCGCGATCTTCAGCGTGGTCAGCGCGGTGTTGTTGCGAGAGCTGCCGTATGACGAACCCGATCGGTTGGTGCGCGTGTGGTCCACCAACATCGAGCGGGGGGTCGAGCGCGGGTTCATGTCGCCGCCGGACATCGCAGACTATCAGGAACGAAACCAGACGTTCGTCGACCTGGCCGCGTACTCGGAGGCCGAGTTGGCCATGATCGATCCCGATGGCGGCGCGGTGAAGGTCACCGGTACATGGGCGGGCGATAATCTCTTCTCCGTACTCGGCGTGACACCGCTGCTGGGACGGACGTTTACCCCGGAGGACGGGGAGCGTGGCGCAGCCACAGTAATGGTCTTGGGTCACGCTTTTTGGCAAAACCGTTTCGGGGGCGATCTCGATGTGATCGGCACGTCGATCACGGTCGAGGAGGCGTCGTACACCGTCGTGGGCGTCATGCGGGAGGGATTCGACTTCCCCGGCAATTCCAACTTCTGGCTCAACCGATACCTCTTGTCCTATCCCGGGCGTTATGCGCGATGGATGGACGTGATCGGTCGGGTAAACACCGGCGTCGACATCGAAGCGGCGCGGGCGGACCTAGCCGTCATTGCCAGCAGGCTCGAGGCGGAGTATCCGAACTGGAACCGCGCGTACGGTACGACGCTCATGCCGCTGCACGAATCCGTCGTTGGCGAGACCCGCACGGCGCTTCTCATCCTCCTCGGCGCCACCGCTCTCTTGCTGCTCATCGCGTGCGTCAACGTGGTGAACCTCCTGCTGTCCCGCATGGCCGACCGTGGGCGGGAGATCGCGGTGCGATCGGCTTTGGGTGCGGGCAGCGTGCGAATCGGCCGGCAGTTGTTGACTGAGAGCATCGTGCTCGCCGCCGCGGGCGCCGCGGTGGGCATGGCCCTCGCCGCGCTCGGCATCGATCTCCTCGTCGCCGTCGGGCCGGTAAACCTTCCGCGACTCGATGAAGTGACTCTCGATGGTGGCGTGCTGCTGTTCACCTTGGGAACCACGGCCGTCACCGGCCTCGCCTTCGGACTCGCACCCGTGCTACGGTTGGCACGCACCGATATCCACGCCGCGCTGCAAGACGCCAGCAAGGGATCGACGGGCGGCGTGGGGCGCGAGCGGTTGCGAAGCGTGCTGGTCACAACCGAGATCGCGCTTGCGGTGATGCTCGTCATCGGTGCGGGACTATTGGTGCGGAGCTTCTCGTTGTTGCTCAACACCGATCCTGGTTTCAACGCCACCGGCGTGCTCACGTTCCAACTCGACCTGCCAACCGGCGGTTACCGCGAGCTTCCCGTGGTGGCCGATTACCATGCCGAGATCACCGAACGGTTGAGCAATCTTCCCGGCGTGCAGTCCGTCGCGGCAACGGCCACCCTGCCCTTCGACCCGGAGGTTCCGTTCCTTGGCAACTTCGCGATCGAGGGCAAACCGGCGCCGCGGGAGGGAGAGGAGCCGCGCGCGCACTATCGCCAGATCACCCCTGATTATTTCGGGACGATGGGTATCGGACTGGTGAACGGCAGAGAGTTTTCCATCCAAGATCACGGCGAAGCGCCAGGTGCAGTGGTCATCAATGCGGCACTCGCAAAGCGGTACTTCCCGAACGAGGATCCCATCGGCGAGGCGATCTCGGGACTTCCGCCGCACCTCGCTCTCGGTGGTTTTCTGAC
>CAYLZR010000215.1:1890-4161 GCA_964388145.1 uncultured Gemmatimonadaceae bacterium
GCGGTGGGTATCTACGGCGTTATCTCGTACTCGGTATCCCAGCGAACGGCCGAGTTGGGAATCCGCATGGCCATCGGCGCCGACTCGGGCGACGTATTGAAGCTGGTGATGACCCAAGGAGCCAAGCTAGCGGGATGGGGCGTTGGCGTCGGCCTCCTCGGAGCCGCGGCACTGAGTCGCGTGATGGCCAGCCAGCTCTACGGTGTCAGTGCGCGAGATCCATTCATCTTTTTCGGGGTCGCGATCGTGCTCGGCTTGGTCGCATTGGTGGCCACCTACCTGCCTGCAGTTCGCGCGGCGCGGATCGATCCGGTGGTGGCGTTGCAAAGCGAGGGGCGTTGACAATCGGCGTCGTGACAGGGGTGGCGGTGACAGTGGACGTTTTTGGACAGGATCGACGGAATATCGTCATGTGAATTAGGCATTCCCGTCGTCCTTCCGTTCTTCCGCCCTTCCGTCTTTCCGTCCTAAGCCGTTCTTGATCTGTTGAAACGTCAGATTCGAAATCGGATACTCCGACCAGTCACGATAATCGAAGTGCCACCACTCGAACTCGTACACGTCGAAACCCTCCGCCTCCATGACATCGCGCAGCCGCCGCCGGTGCCACCGCTGCAACGACGTTCCACCCCAGTAGTCCGCGAACGAGCGGTCTGAGAATTCGTCATACCCACCCACCATCCGGACGGGTTGCCCCGTTGCCAGATCGAACAACGTGAGATCCACAGCCGCCCCCCGGTTGTGGCGGGAGCCGCTGGCCGGGTTGGCGACGAAAATCTTCATGTCCTCCGGCGTGGCGTCCCAGAACATCTTGGTGACGTACCACGGACGGTACGCATCGTGAATCAAGAGACCCAACCCGCGCTCCCTCAGCCGGCGGTGGGCGCGCACCAGCGCCTCGGCTGCCGGACGTTGGAGAAACGCCAACCCCTCGTCGTAGAAGACAGCTTGCATGAAGTTGTTCGTCGTAGCGTAGCGAATGTCGTATTCAATCGTGGGGTCCAACGATCGCAGTTCGACCAGTTTCGGCTCGCGAAGCCCGCTGCTCTCGGGTGGGGGTGATGCGGCGAGCGCCGCCTCCCTCAGTTCGTCCACGGGGCGGAGGGGATCTATCGTGAACGTGAGACCTTCCGCCGCGCCAACCTCGCGGCGCTCGAAGACGACGCCGGCTGCCTCCACCTGCGTAGCCCGGCCTTCGGCATCCCTGGTGAATACCAGACGCTCCCCGTGATACAATCCCGCATCGTCCGGAAAGGCGAAGACGTCCGGTGAAATCTCCGTCAGAGGGTCTATGAAGAACCACTCGATCAGCGCGTGGAGCCGTCCTTCCTTCTCGAAGATGTACAGCGTGTTGTGATCCCAGCCGTATTCACCAATGAGCCCCTGCCAGCGTCGCGGCGCGGGGCCCGGGCGCCTCTCCGAGATTCGATGGAGCGTATCTCCGCCGACTACGATGGCGTCCGGCAACGGCGTGATCCGTACTCCGTATCCGAGTCGTCCATCGGTGACCAGTTCCTCGCCGCGGGCCCGCAGCCGCACACGAATGTTGGGGAAAACGGCATACACGTGATCCCCACGCTGTAGGATCTCCACTCCTACCCGATTGCTTGCGTGTCCGTACCGCCCTTTGACTCGCGACGCCACATCTGCTGGTATCGGCGACGTGATCTCCGCGTCGGGCAGCGGGTGCCCCTCTCTTGCTGCCAGCATGAGCCGGAGGGCGTATTCGTTGATTCGCCCGACCACAGTGTTGGCACCGTCCATGGTGGTGACCGAGGCGACACCGAGTTTCTCATCCGGTAGGGCCGAGAGGTCGGTGGCAAATCCGTATATCGCACCTCCGTGACCGATCCGGCGGTGGCCCTCCAACTCGGAGATCCTGAACCCTATGCCGTAGCCGGTCCGAGCATCCGCCGGTGCAAACTGGGGAGTGAGCATCGAATCCAAGGTGGCAGGGGTGATGACATCGCCCCCGCCCTCTGCTCCTCTCCCGCCGGCGAATAGCATGCTCATGAACCGCCCGAGGTCGGTGACCGGAGCATACATGCTTCCCGCAGGCGCCATGCCGAGCTGAAACGTGGGGGCCTCGAACGTGCGGCCGTCGTAGGTCCACATGTAGGCCTTCGCCAGCTCCGCTGCCACCTCCGGATCGGCGTAGCCGAACCCCTGGGCCCAGACCGTTTCCTGGTCGTCCACCAGCACGATCGATAGGGCAGGCAGCCCCTTGTCAGCCATCTCGTGGCGAATGAAATTCGTGAGGCGCTCCGCCAC
>CAYLZR010000216.1:0-4157 GCA_964388145.1 uncultured Gemmatimonadaceae bacterium
GCAATGGGCCCTGCAGGACTTGAACCTGCGACCATTCGATTATGAGTCGAGCGCTCTAACCAACTGAGCTAAGGGCCCGGTCGGAGCAATATGGACGGGGCTATTCCACAATTCAACCGGCGTCGGCGATCTCTTCACACAACGCCACGTGTGACGAGATCATGTCGCGCAGCGAGAAACGCTTTTCCACTCGCACACGGCCCGCCGTGCCGAATCTCGTTCGTAATTCGGGATTACCCGCCAGCTCGAGCATGGCCTCGCGTAGCGCCTCGTGATCGTTGGGAGCCACCTCGAGACCGGTCACACCTGCCGCGTTCACCTCGCGGACCCCGGTTGGCAGTGACGTGGACACCACGGGCTTCCCGCAAGCCATCGCCTCCGCCATGACCACGCCGAACATCTCGGCGGGTGTGTTACTCGGCAGGACGAAATAGTCCGCCGCCTGGTGATAAAGCGGAAGGTCGCTGTCGGCAATACCGCCCACCAACACGACTTGGTCGTTGAGCCCCAAACGCTCGATCTCCCGCTCGAGCGCGGGTCGCACCGGACCGTCGCCGGCAATGACCATGCGCAGATCGGTGCCCGCCACGGCACGAATCAAGACGTCCAGCCCCTTGTACGGAACCAACCGGCCGACAAAAAACCCCACGGGACGGTCCGAAAACGACTCGAAAACCTCGGGTCGCGACACTGGAGCGGCGGCCGGCGTAAAACGTGTCGTATCCACCCCGTACGGTATCACGCGAGCCTTTGCCGCTCCGTGCTCCCCAAGATCGTCGGCGTGCTGTAAATGCGACGCCGTGGCGACGACAACCGCGCGAGCTCTCGCCGCTACGCGTCTTGCGAGTGGCTGGTAGAGCACACGGGCGCTCCGTTGTCGCTGGACGTCGGAATGGTGGAACACGAGCGTTCGATCGCCGCCAAACAACGTTGCCGCGACATCGGCCAATGGATGCGGACGATGGACGTAGACGACATCGCTCTTCCATCGGGCCGCCGACAGGTACATGGGCGTGACCGGTTGCGACCACAGGATACCAAAGGTCGGCGGTCGAATGACGGTGACCCCATTACGCACGCTCACGCCGGGTTCGCGCGCCGCCTGTCCTTTCCATTGCGAGCCACGGGCACACACCACGCGCACTTCGTGCCCCGCGGCCGCCGCACCTTCGGCGACGCTGGCCACGACGTGTTCCAAGCCGCCGGGGTCGGGCGGATAGAACTTGCTGAGGTGGAGAATCCTCAAGAGGTTTGCGGGAACGGATTCTCGATGCGGGCGGCGACGTTCTCGAGTGCGGGCTGCACGATCTCCATCAGGAGATTGAGATCCATCATCAGCGAACGGCGGCCCAAGCGTCGCCGCAAGTGCAACGCGCCAACCCACCCTTTGCCGTCAAAGGGACATACCACCTCCCACTCGTCGTGCTGGCGCTCCACGTCGCCCTCGCGAAAGGCGCCGTCAACCAAATGCCAGGTCACACTGGCATCTCTCCGCTCATGCTGCGGAGCAACCTTCAGTACAACCTCGTCGAACTCGGACCTTCCGAATAGGATCGCCAACGCCGAATGAAGGTCGGTCAGGGTGTGAGCGGTTTCCAACCGTTCCGCAGCCCTTCGCAACTGAACATTCATGACGATAGACCGAGGCTGAAGAACTCCACGCCTCGCCAATCGGGCAAGCTCATTGATCTCGTGAAGTTTGAGAAAGCGCACCACTACCAGCACAGCGGCTCCAACAATAATGAGCACGACCGCGAACGAGCGCGCGCTAGGATTGATGAAAAACATGGCCAGTAGAGCAAAAACGGCGCTCGCCCCGTACATCAGGGCGGCCACCTGCCGAGGCGAATACCCGAATTGCTGTAGCCGGTGATGTACGTGCCCTTGGTCTCGTTGGAGAATCGGTTGCCCTCTCACGAGACGCCGGACGATGGTGATCGTCGTGTCGAACACCGGCACCGCGAACGCCACGAGCGGCACCGCAATCGCCACGAGCGTGGGGCTTTTGGTGGAACCCTCCACCGCCAATCCCGCCAAGAGGAATCCGGCGAGCATGCTGCCGGAGTCACCCAGAAATGCTCTCGCGGGCGGGAAGTTGAACGGCAGGAAGCCCAACAGGGACCCTGCGAGCGCCGCCGCGACCAGTCCGATTCCCGGATGACCCAACGCGACCGACATGATGAACACCGCTGTCGCACTAAAGAATGCCGACCCGGTGGCAACCCCGTCGGCGCCATCCAGCAAGTTGAACGCGTTGGTGATTCCCACGAACCAGAGCACGGTAAAGGCTACGCCGACGACCGGGGCGAGTTGCAGACTGCCCAGGGGAAAGGACAACAGTTCGATCCGAACCCCCATCGCAAACATGCCAAGCGCAACGACGATCTGCGCGAGCAACTTGAGAGACGCACGAAAGGGACGCACATCGTCGATCACGCCGAGCAACAGGATCACTGCCGCACCGATCATGACGGGCCCGAGCGATCGAAAGCTCGCGAGCAAGGTCAATCCAGTCGGCGCAAAGATCACACCAACCAAGAGGAGCGCCATCCCGCCCCCCAGAGCGATTGCGAGGCCGCCCACCCGGGGCACGGGCGGGTCTCTCGTGTTGTCCAGGGCACCGATCTTGTGCCCCATGCTGAGGAGCAACGGCATGGAAATGACCGATGTCGTCGCTGCTACCATGAAAATGACGAGGTATGAACCCACGAACGGCGTCCTTGATCGGGACAATCAGTTAAGAAGAGTGAGCCGAGACACAGCGATTCGCAACCCTTTCTGGTAAAAGTACTTGCGTGATTCATCAGGTGATCACACGTTCATTGGGATCGCCTTTCTTAGGGGGACAAGAAACGACCGGACCGTGGGAACACTTGCGCTACTGACCCCCTTCGTTGCCGCTGCTGTCGCGCTGTCGCGCCCAAGTCGGCTTTTCGGCTTGACCGTGTTCTTCGTCTACCTCTCGATCGAAGGACTCGTGAAGCTAGTCGGCAACTACCATCCGATCGTTCACATCGGTGTCGACATCGTCCTGTGGACCATCCTCGCAGTTTGGTTGGCCAAGGCAGTGGTAGAGCGACGAACCAGGCTACCTCGTGTACCGTTCTTCACACTGTTGTTGTTGTACGTCATTTGGGTCTCTCTCTTAGTGTTCTCACCGTACACGGCCAGCTTGTTCGTCGGCGTGGCGGCTCTGAAGATTCACCTGTCGATGATTCCGCTGTACTTCCTCGGGTTCCTTGTCGCGTCTGACATCGATGTGCCACGCCGCTTTGTGCGCGCATTGACGATTGTGTGGACATTCGCCTTCGCCCTCACCTTGATACAGTACGTTGGCGGTCCAGGCAGTGTTTTTGACTTTTCCGGGCCCGCGTTGGCCAGGTTCACCTACTTCCATGAATGGCGCCCGTTCGGCACGACCGCCCTTCTCGGTGGCGAGGCGGTTTTTGCACTCATCGCCCTGCCGTTTGCCTTCTATCTGATCCTGCGCGGCGATTACAGCCTGCGCGATCCATGGATACTGGCGACGGTCCTGGGAAGCCTTGCGGTGTTCTGGGTTTCCGGGGGCAGGCAGGTGTTCCTCGGCGGTCTCATCATCGTGATCGCGATGACCGCATTGCAAATGGTCCGCGGGCGGGGGCGCGCAGCCGCAGCCGCAGCCGTGGTGGCTTGCATGGGCGCGGCGACCTTTATCGGCGTGCGGGAATACGTTCTGCCGGCGGCTCAGGTGTCGCTCGAGGAGGCGTCGGGCATACCCCAGATCTGGCGCGAGCGAAATCCCGTGGATCGCTTTCAGACCCTTTTGGACCGGCAAACGTACGTCGCCGCGCGGCGCGGCGGATTCGCGTTGGTCTGGGACCGGATAACCTCGGCACCGTTCGGCGCGGGGCTGGGAAGAACGGGAGCGGCGGCATCGGCCCTGGGTGACGCTCTGGAACAAGACCAACTCGACGCCAGCCTACAAGAACGTTTTGGCTTTCAGGACAACTACTTCGCCGCGATGATCGTGGAGACCGGTATTCCCGGGACGCTGATCATGACCATCATCCTGATCGGCCTCGGTCTGCGAGCTGTCCGACTGTCTCGCAGAGCACCAACCGTTGAAGACAGTGTTTTTGGATCACTCGTTGCCGGATACATGCTTGCGATGTTCATCA
>CAYLZR010000217.1:0-4136 GCA_964388145.1 uncultured Gemmatimonadaceae bacterium
GTTCTTTGGGGCGGTATGACTGTTCTTGCCTGCCGGTCCTCCGCACAGGAGATCGACCGTGGCGAAGTAGAACGAATAGTCACCACGCTCAGCGCCGACGATATGGAGGGGCGGAGGGTTTTCTCGCCGGGGATCGAACGGGCGGCCCGCTTCATTCAGGAAGAGTTCGCGGCGATCGAGCTGGAAACGCTGGACGGCCTGGAGGGCTACGCACAGCCGTTCAAGATGTACTCCATAGCGGCCGCAAGCAGCAGCGTCGTTTTGAACGGACGCACGGTTCCCAGCGATCGTTATAGCGTAAGGGTGGTGCGGGAAGCCATACGCTGGACCGAGGAAGACGACGTCAACCTGGTGCGGGTCGGCAAAGACGATGATTTCATGCAAGTGGTCCTTCCGGTGACAAACAACGATTTGAACAACCTGGTGCTGGTGGATGAAAGTCACCGATCGGCCTTCGACAGATTGAAGACCTTCCTGTCTCGGCCGGTGAACACAATGGAGATGGGGACGGACGGGAATTCCGTGTTTGTTCTCACCGGGGAAAGCGACGTCAACTCGTACGAGATCGTGGTGACGACAACCGTCACGGAACGCGATCTCGCCAATGTAGCGGGAATGATCCCCGGCCAGAGGCAAGGCGAGATTGTACTCTTCTCGGCTCACTACGACCACGTCGGCATCCGCCCTCCCGTGGACGGAGACTCTATTGCAAATGGCGCGAATGACAACGCCTCAGGCACGACGGCGGTGATCTCGCTGGCCAAGTACTTCAAAGCGTTGGGCAGGCCGGAGCGAACCCTGATGTTCGTGGCATTTACCGGCGAAGAATCCGGAGGATATGGGTCGCGGTATTTCTCCCAACAAGTGGACCCTGGTGAGATCGTCGCGATGTTCAACATCGAGATGATCGGGAAACCCGCCCAGGAGGGCCCCAACACCGCTTGGATCACGGGCTTCGAACGGTCGAGTTTCGGCCGGATTCTCCAGCAGGCCGTGGATGGCACGCCGTATTCGTTTTATCCGGATCCCTACCCCAACCAGAATCTCTTCTACCGGTCCGACAACGCGACGCTCGCGCGCCTCGGCGTGCCGGCGCACTCGATTTCCACCACGCCCATCGACGTCGATCCGGATTACCATCGAGTCACCGACGAGGTCGCGACGCTGGATCTCGATCACATGACCGCCACCATCGAGGCCCTCGCGATAGGAGCAGCTACCATAGTGTCGGGTGCCGCCACTCCCACCCGCGTGGATTCGTCTCGGGTGAACTGAGCGTTGCATCGGCCCCGTCGCGTCGCCGGCGGCCGGGCAAGACGCGCACGGTATTCTGACATTCCCTGGCACTCTCCGGGCACGGGCGGTACTTTAGCGATCCCCCCGACGCGCCCGCCGTCCCCGAATACGCTCGGACGAGCGCGCGCTGCAGAAAACCGTAGGAGGTAGTCATGACATCGCCCGACACTGCCCAACAGGCGGATGCACTCCGGAAACCCCGTGACGACGAGGTGGATTTCTACGGTGTGACACACACCGGAAAAACGCGAGCCTTCAATCAAGATCACTTCGTCATCTGTTCGTTGCGAAAACAAGTGCAGATGCACCAGACGAGTCTTCCCGACGGCGATCAACTCCAGATGATGGGCGAGCGGATGGCGTTTCTCGCCATAGTCGCCGACGGGGTTGGTGGCGGTACAAAAGGCGAGTCGGCCGCCCGGTTGGCGCTCGAGACCGTGACCAAGTATGCCACGGTGAGCATGCGGTGCTACCACGACCTCGACACCGCCGACGACCAGGCGTTTCTCGACGCGTTGCAGGAAGCGGCCTGGGCGTGCCACGCGAGCGTGGTGGCCGAGGCCGAGGCCGATCCCGACCGGCGGGGCATGGCAACGACACTTACGCTGTGGTTGGCCGTGTGGCCCCGAGCCTACCTGCTGCAGGTCGGTGACAGCCGCTTCTACATCTTCAGCGACAACAAGCTGACGAGAATCTCCCGCGACCAGACGATGGCCGAAGAGCTGGTCGAGCAGGGCGTGTTGACCGCCTCCACCGCCGTCAATACCAGGTGGGCCAACGTGTTGTCGAGCTCGATCGGCGGACAGCAGACCGCGCCGGTCGTCACCCGTCTCGATCAAGATTGGAACAACGTGAGCCTGCTGTGCAGCGACGGACTCACCAAGCACGTCTCCGACGAGCGGATAGCAGAGCGGCTGCGCGGCATGACGTCGTCCAAGCAGGCGTGTTACGACCTGCTCCAGGATGCGTTGAACGATGGCGGCAGCGATAACGTGACGATCATCGTAGGTCGGGACGTGAAGAAGAACCATGTGGAGGAAGGGTAGCAGCAGGTCGCCTATACCCCATGTGTGTATCTCGATCACTTGCTCTAACGGGGAGTGTTGCGCTCGCCATTCTCGCGGCGTGCGGCCCGCAGCCCGAACCCATCGACGTCGTCGAAGCAACCATCGGTGATATTCAAGAGGCCATTACCTCAGGCCGAACGACCTGCCGCATGGTCGTGCAGGCGTACATCGATCGTATCGAGGCCTACGACAAATCCACCAGACTCAACGCTATCACCGTCATCAACCCCAACGCCCTCAACCGAGCAGCCGAGATCGATGCGGCACTCGACGATGGTGTGACACTCGGCCCGCTGTTTTGTGCTCCCCTGTTGATCAAAGACAATTATGATACCCACGATTTGCCGACCACCGGCGGCTCCATTGCGTTGAAAGACGACCTGCCACCCGACGACGCATTCATGGTGCGCAGGCTGCGCGAGGCGGATGCGATCGTCTTGGCAAAAACCAACATGGCCGAGTGGGCCTTTAGTCCGAGGCAGACGGTCAGCTCGTCGTACGACACCACCGCCAACGCGTACGATCGCGATCGTGTGCCCGCCGGATCCAGTGGCGGAACGGCGTCGGGCGTCGCCTCTAGCTTCGGCGTGGGCGGCATGGGGACCGACACTGGCAATTCGATACGCGGTCCGTCGTCGCATCTCGCGCTCTTCGGTATTCGATCGACGATTGGGCTCACCAGCCGCGATGGCGTGATACCTCTGGCGTTCGACCGCGACATCGCGGGCCCCATGACACGCACCGTGGAGGACGCCGCCCGAATATTCAATGTTGTCGCCGGCTACGATCCCGCCGATCCATACACCGAGGCGGGGCGTAATAGAAAGGAAGCGGATTACACCACTTTCCTCGATACCAACGGGCTCCAGGACGCCCGCATCGGTGTACTGCGCGAACTCGTCAACACGGACGACGCCGACACCGCGGTGATAGCGGTGTTCGAGCAAGCAGTGCAGGACCTTCAACGTCTCGGCGCCGTAATCGTGGATCCGTTTGAGTTCCCATCGTTCCGCGAACACCGTCAGGCCCGAAACGGTTGCCAGCGGTTTCGGTACGACATGCATCAGTACCTGAGCACGCGTGACAACTCTCCCATCCAAGACGTCATGGAGGTGTTGGAGACGGGGCAGTTCTCCCCGTATGTCGAAGGACGGATCCGGCGAAACGAGAGGGGATCCGCCGACGTCGCGCCCGAGGATCGCGACCCCCCGTGTCCTCCATACGCAGAACACCCCGGCAGGCAAGCGTACATGAGCGATCTCGTGGCGGCCATGGACGCTGCCGACGTCGACGCCATCATCTATCCCACGTGGACCAACCCACCCGCACACCTCGACAACGCCAGCGACGAGTACAGAGGCGACAACAGTCAGATCGTGGCACCGGCAACGGGAATGCCGGCTGCTACCGTTCCGATGGGTTACACCTACGGTAATTTGCCTGCCGGATTGCAGATTCTCGCGCGACCGTACGACGAGGGTATGATTTTCAAGCTGGCCTTTGCGTACGAGCAGGGTACCAACCATCGACGGCCGCCGGATGGATACCCGTCGCTTCTGGCTGATTCAGGCGAGCGGTAGCAGGCGGTAGGGGCGACGCATGCGTCGCCCTTACCGGCCTCGTAAGGCGTGGGGTCAGTGCAAAATGGCGATTCGGTTAGGCCCGCCTTCTCTCGCTTCTTGACGTGCTTTCGAAGCTGCGTCTATGAGCTTGTCGATTGCCGATACGGTGTCTGGGACCGCTGCGACCCCCAGCGAACAGGTCATGGCTAGA
>CAYLZR010000218.1:0-1502 GCA_964388145.1 uncultured Gemmatimonadaceae bacterium
CGATTGACATCGTACGGATTCGCCGTTCGCGAAGATGAGGTGTTCACCCCCGCCGTCGCCGCATCTAGTATCCTGCGCGAGCGTGGTATCGAGACTGTCGCACCGTTCGTCGCAACGGACGTCCTCGATGACCTGTTGGGAATCGAGTTGTGGGGCGGGGTTACCGGTTTACACGCTGACGCAACGCCTGCCGGCGTGTTGATCGGTGACCTTGGTGACGACTGGACACCTCGGTTTTTGAACGACGCGTTCCGGTACGTCATGGATGGAGCTGTGTTGATCGCGTTGCAAAAGGGTCGCTACTGGCTTGGCCCGAGCGGGTTGGAGTTGGACGTTGGCGCGTATGTCGCCGCACTGGAATTCGCATCGGGTAGAGAGGCGCTTCTTTGCGGCAAGCCGCTTGCCACCTTTTTTGATGCGGTGGTCGCTAGTCTCGATCTCGAGCCACCGTTCTCGCCCGGCGGGCGACCGGTCATGGTTGGAGACGACATTTGGAATGATGTCGCCGGCGCGCAGAAAGCGGGGCTAGCGGGGTGGCTCGTGCGGACGGGTAAATTTCGTGAAGACGAGCTCGAGGAGAGCGGCGTGTCCCCGGACCGAGTCATCGGATCTGTTGTGGAGGTGATCTAAGTCCTTCCGTTTTTGTACCGACCTCCCCTTTTTACAGCGATGCGATTTACGTCCTTCTGGTTGGCGATGATGGTAACCGTACCCGGAGCCGTGCGAGCCCAGGTGGCCACAGCGGAGTCCGGACTGGTCATCGATACCATCATCGTGATAACCCAAAATGTGTTCGGTGCCGAGGAGGCCCGGAGCAACAAGCTTTTTCGGATCGCCAACGCGATTCGTTTTACCACACGCACCAACGTGGTGCGTCGTGAGCTGTTATTCAAACGAGGTGAAGTGTACGACTCTGCCATCGTCGCGGAGTCGGAGCGCAATCTCCGCGCCTTCGGTATTTTCCGAGACGCTGTCATTGATTCATCGACGGTAGACGGCAAACTGGTCGTGACGGTGCGAACGCTTGACGGTTGGAGCACCCAATTCAATCTCAACGGCGGATTCACCGAGGGAACGTTCACATGGTCCGTTGTCTTGGCCGAACAAAACTTTGGCGGGACGGCGACCCTGGTGGACGTCAGCTACCGAAAGGAGCCCGATCGAACCGCTACGCGAATTGGAACCCGCCTACGCCGGGTGTTCGCATCCAGCATCGCCGCAACCGGCTTCTACGAGAGTTTGTCGGACGGGAAGCGGGGTGCATGGGCGGTCGGCTCGCCATTCCGAGCGTTCATCGACCGACACGCAATCCAGGTTACGGGGGAGCGTGCGGATCATCGGGTTCTGAAATTCGTGACCCGCAGCGCGATCGATCAGGACACGGTTGAATTCAACAGACGCGTGTTCGTCAATCGCGTCGATGCATCCGTTGCACCAATAGCAACCACCGGCCGCTATCTCCGAACCGGCATATCGGCGCAGGTCAAGAGAGAGGAGTTCGT
>CAYLZR010000218.1:1602-4130 GCA_964388145.1 uncultured Gemmatimonadaceae bacterium
TCCGCGGGCCTCGATTCCGGACGCGTCGTGGTGAGGATGACGTTGGGCTCGCAGTTCTTCAGCCGTCAGGCAACCTTCTTGCACGTCCAAGCGGGGATGATGGAGCGTCCAACTCCGGGACGCGAGTTTGACTTGGGCCATGGCATCGGGCCGCGGTTGTTCGGCCCGCACTCGCTGACCGGCGACCGCGCGGTGTGGGGAACGTTCGAGCATCGCGTTTTTCTGGTAGACGAGTTCTTGGGACTGCTCGGTTTGGGGGCTGCCACGTTCATCGACTATGGCGGTGCGTGGTTCGACGGGATAGTAGAGCCGCAGTTCGGCGGCAATGTAGGTTTTGGTCTTCGGCTGGGAGCAACGCGGGCCACCGGCAACAACGTCGGACGGTTCGACGTGGGGTATCGTTTTGGGGAAGGCTTCGACCGCGACAAACGGTGGGCGTTCAGTATCGGGAGAGGGTTCCTGTTTTAGAGGAGCGGGGAGCGGTTTGAGGAACTGGCACTCCCGGCCCACCACTGCCCACTGCCTACTAGAAAACTCTATTTCTTGAAGGCGCCTTCGCCCCTGATGACGGGGGCGGCTACCGGCGTGGAGGTGGGGTTGCTACCTCGAGTCAGATAGCACTGCGCGCTCCAGGCCGTTCAACAACGGCTCGTCGAGCGGATAGTCGGTGAGCCGATGCAGCGGGCACCACACGACCTCTCTGACTTCTTCGGCCGCCTCTAGAGTATCGCTCGCGGCTGTGAATCGAAACATGAGATCGTGGTGGAGATGCGCTGGCTCGCGTCGGTTCGCCGGGATCAGATGGACGTCCACGGCCACGAGCACCGGGGTGGAGTGGTTGGCCACAGTCACGCCGGTTTCCTCCCGCACCTCCCTGACGGCGGTCGTGACGACGTCGGGGTCTGACTTGTCCACGTGGCCCCCTGGCTGCAGCCAGGCCTGAAGGCGCCGGTGAAACACCAAGAGCACGCTGTTGCCGTCCGGGGACAGCACCAGGCCGCTGGCTGTGACGTGCCCGGGGTCGTAATGCTTGCGGTCGAATGGAGTCTCCGTCCCTTGCAGGAGCTCCAGTGTTTGACGTCGGGATCGCGCCTCCCTCTCGCGGGCCGGAGCGAAAGACCTGACCCACTCGATGGTGTGGTCCCGTCGTTGGTCTGTGTTGGGTGGCTGGCCACCGTCTGATGGCATGGGCGACAATAGCCCGAACCAAGCCGGGGCGGTAGTGGGAATCCCGGCTATGGGGATTGGTGTACTCCCAAAGAGACATGATGGACCTTGGGGTATTCGCTACGACGGGGTAACTCTTTTGTATGAAATGACTTAGAACGTCGCTACCTTTTTGGCACCTTTCCTGCTTCAACCAATGGCTGCCGGAGGGCTCCTCATGGTGACGGCGTCCGAGCGGCATGGAACAGAAACGGTGTCTCGGAGTGTGGACATGTTCTTCGAATCAAATCGGCTGCGGCCAACGATCTATGCGGAGCACTTGCCTTCGGTGGAACACGCATCCACGGACGGAGCGGGCTCCAGGGCTCGTCGCAGGAGCGGGGGAGGTTCTCTGTCCTCGGGCAAATCAAGCGTTCCCACCTGGTCGCATCGGTTCGACGGGCAGTCGTCCCACTCGACAGGTCCCCGAGGGAGCCGGGGTAAGCACTAGCCATCGGCGGCAGCTCCCAGCCGACGTTTCCATATATCGTTTTCGGGCCCGTCCGGGTGGGCGGGCCTTCTTGCCGCGGTCGGCGGAACCGGAATTTACCTTGGTCAAACGTCGACCGAACGCTTCCTGTCCGATGCCAATGCCCGGGTTCTAGGGCGCGACATGAAAGTCAGCACGCAAGATTGGGAGTTCGCAGCGAATGTGGGTGTCGGAATCGAACTGAAACATGTAGGTTGGCCTGGTGATTGATTTCGACGCGCGTTTTCATGTTCTCCCTTTTTCGGGTCCTTCCGGTCCGCGGACGTTGTTGACATTTTTGGCCGGATTGAATTTCTTCTAACGACTTGAACGCGAACACCGTCCGATCCAAGCCCCGGTACAAACCCCTTAAAGCATTTGGGTTTGGCTGCGGGCTTCTCTTCGTTACTGCGTGTGTTACGGACGACGCACCAGTTGAAGGCCCCCTATTCTTTCCCACGACCCCCCACGAGAGTTACGAGTTCGCAATTCGCGAGGCGGGACTCGAGCAGACGGCGTTGGGTTACGAGTGGATCACGGCCGGCCGATATGCGCTGACCCGCGCCCTCCCCGTGCAGCCACCATATGAAGAAGTGGGCTACCTCGATCCGTTGGAAGCCGGGGCGATGGGTTATCGCGTAACCGCGGAGCGCGGTCAGCTGTTGCGTATCAAAGTAGACGTGGAGAGCGACGAGCCGAGTCGGGTATTTCTCGAATTGTTCCGAGTGGTTGGTGATACGCTACGTCCGCATCGGCGCGAGGCATATGCCGATAGCACCGAACGGAGTCTCGAGTTCTTCGTGCGCCGTGATGGTGACTACGTGCTGCGCGTGCAACCGGAATTGCTTCGCGG
>CAYLZR010000219.1:0-1412 GCA_964388145.1 uncultured Gemmatimonadaceae bacterium
GAACCCAATACCGGAAAAACCCAGCCCCTCGTAGCTGAATTGTTCGAGAAAGCCTTGGGCGGTTGCCGAGCCGGCAGTGAGGAGCAAAACGGCGGCGATGAGGAGGGCTCTATTGGTGAGCATGTTTTTCGAGGTTACAGGTTGCAGGTTGCAGATTGCCGGTTGCAGACGCAGGAAGGGAGCCATAGAACTTCCCACCCCTGACACCTGAAACCTGTAACCTGCATTTCTGTTAATCCGCCCGAGCCACCGTCGTCCCAGGGAAGTACGCATCCAGAATCGCTCGTGCGTCCTGCCCTGCCCGCGCACGTCCCATCGCTCCCCACTGGCACATCCCCACTCCGTGCCCCCACCCTGCACCCGCGGCGACCAACCGCGTGACTCGATCGTTGGCGTGTTCCGTCGTAAGTTGCACGGCGGTGCTGCCGAGCGCGCGGCCGTCGGGGTCTTGAAACACGGCGCGTATGTCGGGACCAAACACCGGAATCTCTCCCTGTTCCACCTCGACCCGGATCTCCGTGGCCCGACCGGACGCGCCGGTACTTCGTACCTCTACGCTACGAATATTCGATACGAAATAATCGTCGATACCCAACGCTCGGGGAACGGTGGTCTTGAGCGTTTTGGTCAGCTCGGCACCCGACCACTCGACCTTCCAACGAAACCGCGGCGATCGTTCGCAGTAGTATCCGTCCCCAAACGCGTCCGAAACCGACGCCAGATACGGCTGCGGCTGAACATTGCGAAATGATTCCTCGGGTGTGGCGGTGGCAAATCCGCACGTCGAATGAAAGAACGCCGTAATAGGGCGGCCGCCGAGAGTCATCACCAGGCCCTCTGTGGCCACCACCGCACGTCTCCCGATATCGGATTCGTCTTGTACACCGCGGTAGGCTTGATCGGCAGCGCCCGCACGCAGGTCAAAGCCCAAAGCGCCGAAGCGTCCCAGATTGGCCATGGCGTATGTGCGCGACGCAATCGCCTGTGCCTCCAGGGCGGCCCGCTCTGCCGCCGGCCGCCGACCCATCTCCGCCCCGATCACTCCCGCCACGTACTCCTCGATACCGAGCTCGTTCACGACGGTCACGGTCCCATCACGCTGGGTCACCCGCACCGTACCGCGATAGGACGTGCCGTCTACGGTGACCGGACCCCTCACCCCGCGAAACTCCAACGAGTCGAACCGGCCCGACACACCTCCTCCCGACGCCGAGACGCCGTCCCCAGCCGCGATCACGTCTACCGAATCCCCCGAACCCAGTCGGATGGCTGGCCTTCCACCTTCCTCCGCAATGACCTGGCCGCGGGATCCGATTCGGACCGCGGCGGCGCCCACGACGAGCCCGATACGCACGCGCCTCCCCGACCCCAACGGCCCGGTTGGGGAAACACCCACGCGCGGTCCGGGGGCG
>CAYLZR010000219.1:1512-4127 GCA_964388145.1 uncultured Gemmatimonadaceae bacterium
CGGGGGCGGGGGCACAAGCAGTCACGCCCGTAGCACCCACCAGGAGGGCCGCGAGCTTCTTCAGGTGGCTTCGGCGGCTTTCCGGCATATGCGACCAGAACATCACGTGAGGGCAACGGCGCGAAAGTCGTAATCGATACACTCCTCGATTCGACTGCGCACGAATTCACCTGGTTTGGCCCAACCGCCCCGCTCCAACGTCGTCACGCCGTCCACGTCGTCGGCCTGCCACATGACCCGACCCACGTGGGTGACGCCGTCTTGATCGGGGTCGGCTACACTCTCGATCAGGACGTCGGTCTCTCGACCTACGTATCGGCCGAGACGCTCCTCGGAGATCATCCGCTGGAGATCGAGCAACTCTTCCTGCCTTTCCCGTTTCACGTCGTCGGGAACATCGTCCGGATACTGCAGCGCGTGCGTCCCCTCCTGCTCCGAGTAGGTGAACACGCCCAATCGTTCAAAGCCGATCTCGTCCGCAAATTCACGCAGCTCGGCAAAATCCTCATCCGTTTCTCCCGGAAAGCCCACGATAGTCGTCGTCCGAATCGCGATATCTGGAACGGTGTCGCGAAGCCACCCCACTTTTTTGCGGATCGTCTCTTTGCGTTCAGGGCGTCGCATGCGTTTCAGCATGCGGTTGGATGCGTGCTGAATCGGAATGTCGATATATGGAACGATACGTTTCTCCGACGCCATCAGATTCACCAGGTCGTCGGTGAGGCCGGCGGAGTAGACGTAAAGGAGTCGGTACCACGGGACGGATGTTCCTTCGAGAAGCGCCCTCAAGAGATCCGGAAGCGTCGGTCCGCCCCTTCCGTAGTCCCGCCCGTAATGACCGAGGTCTTGAGCCACCAGATTGATTTCGCAGGCACCTTGGGCTTCGAGCTGCTGGGCCTCGAGAACGAGTCGCTCGAGGGGTTCGGAACGGTGCTTTCCACGCATCAAGGGAATGGCGCAGAAAGCGCAGGTATGGTCGCAACCCTCGGAGATCTTCAAGTAGCGGACGTGCACGTCGTCACCGAAGTAGTGACGCACGCCAGGATGGTCTGCGATCGGATCTTTAATGAGACCCCGGGCGGCCAGCTCCGGGGCAAGCTTGTGCAGCTCCCCGAAGTTCAAGAAGAGGTCGATCTCGGGAATCTCCGCTTCGAGCTCCTTCTGATATCGCTGAACCAAGCACCCCACCGCGACGACCGCCTTGACCACGCCCTGTTTTTTCAATTCGCCGGCGCCGATCATGGCTTCGATCGATTCACGTTTAGCCGCATCGATGAATCCACACGTGTTCACCAACACGACGTCCGCGGTCTCGACCTCGGAAACGACCTCCGCGCCGTGCCCCACCAGCTCCCCCACGAGGCGTTCGGAGTCCACGGTTGCCTTATCGCAACCCATCGAGATGACGCCCAGTCTCAAGAGCTGGCCTCATCCGGTGTGGGCGGGTTTTCTGTGTGCATGGGGGGAATATAGAGACTAGGGGGATCGAGGGGCTGTGGAGGCAGGGGAGGCAGGGGAGGCAGGGGAGGCAGTGGGGTTGACGTCGCATTTCCGCCTCCTTGCCCACTGCCTACGCCCTACGAAAGAAAGCTCTCCAGCGACCTTGCCCGACTCACGTGGCGCAGGCGGGCTAGAGCTTTTTCTTTTATCTGGCGGACTCGCTCGCGGGTGATGCCCAGCAGTCCGCCGATCTCTTCGAGCGTCATTGCCTCTTGGGAATCGAGGCCGAAGTAGAGGCGCAGGATCTTCGCCTCGCGCTCTTTCAACGTCCTGAGAACCTCTTCGATCGAATTGCTGAGCGCCCGCTCGAACGTCTGGTCGTCCGGCCCGGGGCTTTGCTCGTCGGGTAGGTAGTCGAGCAGCTTGTTGTCCTCACCTGGGGTGAGGGGTGCATCGAGCGAAAGGTGACTTCGAGAGATCGCCAGGGTCTTGGCGACTTCATCTCTCGGAATGTCCATCCCGTCGGCGATCTCCTCGATCGTTGGTTCGCGTCCCAACTCCTGTTGCAACGCCGACGATCGTTTGCCGATCCGGTGGAGGGTCCCTGCCCGGTTCAAGGGGACGCGCACGATTCTGCTCTGCTCCGCCAGGGCCTGCAGAATGGCCTGACGAATCCACCACACGGCATACGAGATGAACTTGATGCCTTTGGTTTCGTCGAATTTGTGGGCGGCGCGAATGAGGCCGAGGTTACCCTCGTTGATCAGATCTGACAGGCTGACGCCCTGGTTCTGATATTTCTTGGCCACCGAGACCACGAACCGCAGGTTGCTGCGGACGAGTTTGTCGAGCGCCTCCGCGCCACTCTTGTGGATCTCGATGGCCAGCTCGACCTCGTCCTCGCGCTTCAACAAGGGATACTTGCTGATCTCCCGCAAGTATTGGTCTAATGAACCTTCTTCGTTTCCAACTTTCTTGGCCGCACCTACTCGCATAGAACCCGCAATCCCTCCGCGATGCTCGCAAGAGCCGTGTGCCTCAAGTCACCGGTATTCATTCAGCAATTACTGCCTTTGCGAGTACCGGGGGTTTGTAACCATCGCATATGAACAGACGCCAGAAACGGTCGCACAATGTTTGTGATGAAAGAGAATCGGTTTGGCTGTATTGAGTCT
>CAYLZR010000220.1:0-4110 GCA_964388145.1 uncultured Gemmatimonadaceae bacterium
GCATCCCGGGGCCCGGTACTGACGAGTCAAGCGAGTTGATGCAGCGCGGAACGTTCATGTTCGGTCTCCGCTATCCCGTAGGGTTTCCTTCTTCAGCCAACATCCGATTCGCCACTGTTGGACAAACGGAGGCGTGAGGACAGGTGCGTCACGCAGAATTTGCGACGTAAGAATCGATGCCTTGGTGTTTGATCTCAACCAAGGACACGCGTTAACCCCGCCACAATTCGTTCAAAAACAGTCGCCTTGTCGCCGTCCCTTTACTGGTCCACCGAATCTTTGCACCTTCAGATTCTGCCCGAAGCACTAGCCGCCACTTCGTCAATTTTGCCAACACTGGAGAATCGGATGTCGGCTCACTAAGGACACCCTACGACAAGCGTCACCACGGCGGAAAAAGCATCAGTTGCAGATGTCTGCGGGAACACCCGAAACCGCGGTTTTCGGCCCGGATAAAGGGACAGCCCGCCGACGGCGAATCGACGCCATCCGACCCGTCCGTTTTCCCCACCCCTCGAAGTACGCCAATCGTAGTGGTATCGTACCGAGACGGGCGCGGTACTGCGCAGTGAGGCCTTGGGTAACGATGAGGGAACGAACCAGGATCATCGTCTTCGCGATCGCGATCATGGCGGCAGCCTCGCTGCTGGTGGCAGGCGTCACGCAGTATTCCCTCTACCGCGCCGCCTTCGCGGAAGAGACGGCGCGGCTGGTCGAGGCCGTCAAGAACCAGGCCCGCTTGATGGAGGCCATCGCCAGATTCAGCGCTCAGCGTAATCACGACGCTCAAGAGGGCGAGGCTGCCGACTCTGCCGAGGCTACGTTGGAACAGATGGTCGATGCTCACCAGTACTACGAAGGATTCGGCCAAACGGGCGAGTTTGCCCTGGCCCGACGAGACGGTGACGCGATCGTCTTCCTGCTAAGCCACCGGCACTTCGACTTGGACGATCCCAAGCCGGTTCCCTTTAAGTCGCACTTGGCCGAACCGATGCGGCGCGCGCTTCTTGGCGGTTCGGGCTCGCTGGTGGGACCGGACTATCGAGGGCAGCGCGTGCTTGCCGCCTACGAGCCGGTCGATGGGTTGGGCTGGGGCATTGTTGCAAAGATCGACCTGGCTGAGATCCGCGCGCCTTTCATTCGGGCGGGCACTATCGCAGGACTGATCGCACTGGCGGTTATCGTCGTTGGGGCGGCGTTTTCGGTCCGCGTCACCAATCCACTGTTAAGCCGGTTGGAAGAGAGCGAAGCGCGCAATCGCGTGGTGCTTGCCTCAACGCCGGACCCTGTCGTGACCGTCGATTCTTACGGGACCATCCAATCCGCCAGTGATTCGGTGGAGCGGGTTCTCGGCTGGACACCTTCTGAGCTGATCGGCCGAAACGTCAACCTCCTAATGGACGAGCCTCACCAGTCTGAACATCACGCGCATCTGGCCAACTACCGGCGCACGGGCCGAAGTGACATCTTCGGCCGAACCCGCACCTTCGAAGCACGCCATAAAGATGGCTCGACGGTGCAAATCGAGCTGTCCGTCGCCCGCGTAGACATTCCGGGTAAGAAGCAGCCGCTGTTTACCGGCATCATTCATGACATTACTGAGCGCAAACGAGCGGAGGACGCGGTTCGACGAAGCGAAGAACGCTTCCGTAAAGTTTTTGATCATTCCAATGACGCCATTTTCGTGATCGATCCGGTAACGGATGCCATCCTGGACGCGAATCCAACCGCATGCGCCATGCTTCAATACACGCGCGAAGAGCTTCTTTCGGTTCCGATCTCCGCGGTACATCCAAACGAAATGCCTCAGTTGCGGGCGTTCGCGAAGTCGGTGTTCCACGAAGGACACGGGTGGACCGATGAGCTAACGTGCTTTACGAAGTCCGGCGCGACGCTACCTGCGGAGATTTCTGCTTCGGTCTTCGACTTCGCCGGGCGGAAATGCATCCTAGCCCTTGTGCGCGACATCACCGAGCGGAAGCAGGCCGAACGTGCTCTGAAAGAGAGCGAAGAGCGCCTGTCGCAGATACTAGGCTCCGCCATGGACGCGATTGTCACCGTTGACGAACACCTGGTCATCCGGATGTTCAACGCCGCCGCCGAGAAGGTGTTCCGGTGCAAGGCCGTGGAGGCCGTCCAGCAACCGTTCGATCGCTTCGCCTCAGAGGCCCTTCGCGAGCTGCTCGTTCGTTCCATGAGCGCTTGTGAGGCCGGCGATTCGGACAGTTGCCTCGTGTGGGCGCCGGAGGGGCTGACTGCCCTGCGGGCCGATGGGGAGATGTTTCCTTTGGAGGCCACGATTTCGCGGTCAGAGGCAGCCGGCGAGAAGCTTTACACGATCATCCTTCGAGATGTCAACGAGCGCGTCCGCGCTGAAGAAAGGCTACACAGTCTGCGCCTTGAAAACGTCTACCTGCGAGAAGAGGTGGGGGCGGAAGTTGAATTTGAGGAGATCGTGGGCTCTTCCCCATCCATTCGCAAGGTGCTTGAAAGTGTCAAACAAGTCGCCGGTACGGATTCCACCGTGTTGATCACTGGCGAGACGGGTACGGGAAAGGAGCTTATCGCACGGGCGATCCACAACCTCAGCGGGCGCAAGGACAAAGTCCTGGTGACGGTCAATTGCGCCGCTTTGCCCGCTGGCCTGATCGAAAGTGAGTTGTTTGGCCATGAGAAAGGTGCGTTCACCGGCGCCACCTCCCAGAAAGCTGGGCGTTTCGAGCTAGCCGACGGTGGCACCATTTTTTTGGACGAAATCGGCGACTTGCCCTTGGAGTTGCAATCGAAGCTCCTCCGCGTACTGCAGGAGGGTGAGTTCGAGCGCGTCGGTGGTAGCAAGACGCTCAAGGTCGATGTCAGGATCGTCGCGGCGACCAACCAGGACCCGGCAAAGGCGGTGGCGGAAGAGCGATTCCGCTCGGACCTCTATTATCGACTCAATATTTTCCCGATCCGGCTCCCGCCGCTGCGCGACCGCAAGAGCGACATCCCGTCGCTGGTCCGCCATCTGACCATGAAGTGCGCCACAAAGATGGCGAAACGGATCGACACGATTCCGAACGCCACGATGCAAGCCTTGATCGCCTATCCCTGGCCGGGCAATGTGCGGGAGCTGGAAAACGTTATCGAACGTGGGGTGATTCTCACGAACGGAGAGCACCTAAAACTGGGCGATTGGCTGCCGAAGCCCACGGTCGCAACGGATGGTTCGCCACTGGTCACGCTTGAAGAGTCGGAACGCCAGCATATCCAACGTGTGCTCGAACTTGCCAACTGGCAGGTGCGCGGGGCACGGGGCGCTGCCGAAATCCTGGGGCTCAAACCAACGACGCTCGAATCGCGGATGAAGCGACTGGGGATCGTCCGGAAGCAATAAGAGCCTCCGAAATTCCTTCGCAACTCCGACATATCGGAGCCATACACCAGCGCTTCCGCTCCACTTGACAGCGCCCATCCATTCCTTAACTCCCTGCAAATTAAGCACTTACGGCATGAAACGCCTCCCGAGATGCGCGTGGCACGTCTCTTGCCCTACTTCGGGCAACACCGAAAGAAGTCGCGGAAGTGAACAGCCATGATTCGAATAACCAGGAAAGTCGAGAGCGAATCGCAGGTGACGCTTTATGTCGAGGGTCGGCTCGTTTTGCCAGAAGTCGACGAGTTGGAGAAAGAGACGCGCCTCCTCCTCGTCGCCGGCAAGAAAGTGGTGTTGGACCTCGCAGGCGTGATCTCAGTTGGTGCTCAGGCCGCTCTGATCTTGAAGCGCCTGCGGAAAAAAAACGTGGAGATCAGGGCGCCCGCTCTCATCGAGAGCTTCTTGAACGAAGAACAAGACCGCTGACCTGTCTTAATGCGCGGTACAAAGACTCTGCCACCCTAGACTTGCTGCAGCCCGAATTCAACGAGACCGGGGGAGAGTAAACCTCCCTGGTTGGGGCCATCGCCCACGAGCTTGCGAAAGTTCACGCTGCAACACCCGCGGAACATTGGCGCGCGGCCCGAAGGCTGCTCGAGGACGCCTTTCACGTCGTCGAGGAAACTGCGGTGGGCGGGACCTCTGCGGGTGGTAGGCCTGTGGGTCGCGCGCGTACGTGCCGAGTTGAACTCGCG
>CAYLZR010000221.1:0-4096 GCA_964388145.1 uncultured Gemmatimonadaceae bacterium
ATCCGTGGCAGTTAATCCTCATCCGGCTTCAGCGCCGTCATCATGACGGCTTTGACTCCGTAAGCCTCGGCCGAGTTCTGCGTCGATTCCTTGCGGAAACGGAACCGCGGCACCACCGCTGACCGGACCCGGGTGAAACCGCTCTCCTCGAGCAAGCGGAACATCTCTCCTTCCAGGAGAGCCCCGCCGATTCAGCTGGCCCAGAGTTTGGGATCGTTGACAATCGATTGGGACAGCTGCTTCGCGCTGACGATGTCGGTGATCGAGATGCGACCACCCGGCTTCAGGACGCGAAACATCTCCTCCATGACCTTACGCTTGCGGAATGAAAGGTTGATCACGCCGTTCGAGATGACCACGTCGACCGCGGCATCGGGAAGCGGGATCTCCTCCATGCGTCCTTCGTGGCACTCCATCGACGTGCCCGTTGCCGCGGCATGAGCTTGGGCCTTGATACACATGGCGGGGTTGAGATCGACGCCGATGACTTTGCCGTTCGGAGCGATACGCCAGGACGAGATAATCGCGTCGAGCCCGGCCCCGCTGCCCAGATCGAGCACGGTTTCGCCGGGTTGCAAATCGCTGCGCTCGTGCGGGTTGCCGACGCCCGCGAAAGACTCGACGGCGCCGGACGGTGCGCGGTCCAACCACTCGGCCTCATATCCGAAGAGTTCGGCCGCCTCGCGCCCATGAAAGAAGTGGAACTCGCCGCTGGGATTTTCGGCGATCTCCTGGTACATGCGGATGATCTCGCCCTTGAGCTGAGCTTCCAGAGATTCCTGAGTGTCGGCGGCAAGTGTCATGTTAGATCTCTTTAATGTTCAAGAGTCTTCGACGACGAGGCTTTGGTGGCAGGAATCGCAATGCAAGGCGAAGACGTCGTGTCGGCCGCATCTTCCTCCCGGCAGGCTCGACCGCAAGGGCTGGCCGCATTTCGGGCAGGCGAGCGGAATGCGGTCGGCGGCGATGGCCTCGTGAATGGCAGCCGCATCCTCCGCTGAGAAGTGTCCCTTGATCGACCGATCGGCTGACATCGTCATCGCGGTCTCCTTCGGTTGATTACATCATACGGTTGATGATGCGCTCTGCTTGCTCGGACGTGACTCCAAGTGACCGCAATGCCAGCGGACCCCCCTCGTCCAACACAGGCTCCAATTGGTGAAGAGCGGGTGTCTCTTTTTTCTGGAAAAAGAGGCCTGTATATATCGTGTCACCCCATTCCATGGCCTTCTCGCAAGCACTCTTCCAATCGGTGGGATCGTGTGCTTCGTCTTCCAAGCGTTTCACTCGCTCTTTGAAAAACGGAAAGTCATTGTCGTGATTGAACGTCACGCAAGGGCTGAACACATCCAAGAGACTGAACCCGGTGTGTTGCACGGCCTGTTTGATCAGCTCGGTGAGATGTTTCGGGTCGCCGGCGAACCCTCGTGCCACGAACGTTGCCCCGTTCATGATAGCCGAGGTAATCGGGTTCATGGGCGCCTCGACGCTACCGAACGGCGTGCTCTTTGTTTTCATCCCCATGGTGCTGGTCGGTGATATCTGCCCGGTCGTGAGGCCGTATATCTGGTTGTTCATGACCAGGTACGTGATGTCGACATTGCGCCTGGCGGTGTGCGTGAAGTGATTACCGCCAATGCCGTACCCGTCGCCATCTCCCCCGGTGGCGATCACGGTCAGCTCGTGATTCGCCAGCTGCGCACCGGTGGCCACAGCCAAAGAACGGCCGTGGAGGGTGTGCATTCCGTAGGCATGGATATACCCGGGCAAGTTCGACGAACACCCGATACCGCTTACGGTGAGGATTCTGTGTGGTTGCAGACCCAATTCCACGCATGCCTTTTGGAGGCTGTGTAGCACTCCGAAGTCGCCGCAACCCACGCACCAATCGGGATCGACCTTGCCCTTGAAGTCCTTGAGAGTGAGTTGGACGGTTGGTGGTTGGATTACTCCTGCGCCCATGATATCCTCGTCAAACCGTGAGTTCGTGGACCGGTACGTAGCGGTCCGTCTTTTCGGCGATCAATTCTTGCACCCCATCAACGATGTGATGCGGCATGAACGGCTCCCCGTCGTACTTGCGAATGTGACCGTCGACCGAGAGCCCGGTTTCACTCCGCAAGTAGCGATAGAACTGTCCGGAGTAGTTGTTCTCGACGATGACGGTACGCTTGGATTGAGATAGTGCTTCCATAATGGCGTCCGCATGCAGCGGAACGATCCACTTGATGTGGAGGTGATTGGCGGTCACGCTCGTGGCCGCGAGTTGTTGTATGGCTTCGGTGATCACACCCCACGTCGAACCGAAACTGACGAGAGTCACCTCGGCGTCGGGCGAGCCTACCAGTTGCGGCGCGGCTATTTGATTGACCACGTCGCGCATCTTACGCGCGCGCTTCTCCACCATCTGCCGCCGTTTGTGCGGATTCGTGAATTCGTCGCTGATCAAGACGCCGTCCTCGTCGTGCTCGTCGGTGGCCACCACGTGGACGTGGCCTTCGAGGCCCGGCACCGCGCGCGGTGAAACCCCCGATTCCGTATCGAGGTAACGCTGGTAACCGTCGGTTGCCGACGGTTCGGTGATCAACTCACCCCGGTCGATCGTTGGCTGCATATTGATAGCGTCGGGATCGACCGAGAACGTCCCCTCGGAGATGAGCAGATCCGACAGCACGATGCCCGGGCACTGGCTTTTTTCACACAGATTGAACAACTCGGGCATAGTGTTGAACGCGTCGAGCGCGTCGCGTGGTGCGACGATGAACCGCTCGAAGTCTCCTTGGCTCGCGCCGAGCACCTGCCAGAGGTCGCCCTGTTCGGTCTTGGTCGGCACGCCGGTAGACGGCCCGGCCCGCTGCACGTTGATGAACACCGCGGGGATCTCCATCATCGCCGCGCTGCCGATCGCCTCGGTCATGAGCGCGAACCCGCCTCCCGATGTGGCGCACATGGCTCGGCAACCCGCGTGCGCGGCACCGATGGTCATGTTGGCGACGGCGATCTCGTCTTCCACTTGCCGTACCATGATTCCCAGTTCGCGACCGTTCTTGGCCATCCAGTGCAGCACGCCGGTGGCAGGACTCATCGGATACGCGCAGTAGAACTTGACGCCCGCGGCCGCACCTCCCATTGCCAACGCGTCGTTGCCGGTCCACACGGCCAGCGGCTTGGGGCCGGTCGGTATGGCGGTGGGGAAGGGCTCGAACTGATCGCTCGCTTGTTCGAATCCTTTGCGGGCCACAGCGACATTTTCGTCCACCACGTCCTGACCCTTGCGTTTGAATTGGAGCGTCAACGCCTCCTCGAGTACTTCAAATTCCATCCCGAGCAAGCTCGCAATCACGCCGAGCGACACGGTGTTTTGCACGAGCTTGTTCCTGCTGTTGTCGGTCAGCTCGGCGATTGGCATTGGGCAAAGGTGCACGCCGTCCGGCGCGTCGCCGGGTGTGATTGTGTCACTGTTGAAAATGACGCGTGCGCCGGTGCCCATGACGCCGAGGTGCCGGTTCATCGTGTCCTGATTGAGACACACGAGGAGGTCGATGCGGTCGCCGTGATTGTGAATTGGTCGATCGCTCACCCGCAGGGTGAGGAAGATGTGGCCTCCGCGAATGATGGACTGATAGGCGTTGTAGGCCTGTAAATGGAGGCCGCGACGCACGATGATCCGTGCCAGGATGTTGCCGGGTGTCGCAATTCCTTGCCCCGCCGCGCCGCCGATGCTCAGCGCGAGATCGAATCCATCCGCAGGCATTCCTATGGCTCCTACACAAAGGTGAGCTTATGATCATACGCCTCAGGGAAGTGGTCCGGTAGAGGTCATCCGAAGCCCTCAGGGAGTGTCACGTGAGCGTGAGTGTTCCAATCATCGACGTCGACCCGCTGATCAGTAGCCACGGCGAGCCTCAGAAGACCGCCGCCGTAGCGCTAATCGATGGCGCGTGTCGTGATTGGGGCTTTTTTCAAGTTGTGAACCACGGGGTATCTGATGCGCTGATAGGTCGGGTTTGGGATGCAACGCACCGTTTCTTTGCCTCTCCACGCGACGTGAAGTTGTCTGTATCCCGAACCAGGGAGAATCCCCGGGGTTACTACG
>CAYLZR010000222.1:0-4091 GCA_964388145.1 uncultured Gemmatimonadaceae bacterium
ATCGTGCCCACGTTCACATGCGGCTTCGTCCGCTGAAACTTTTCCTTGGCCATATCCCGGCTCTCCTAGCCTTGAATCTTGTTGATGATTTCGTCGGCCTTCGACTTCGGTACCGGCTCGTAGTGCGAAAACTGCATGCTGTACACGGCGCGACCCTGACTCATCGAGCGAAGCGTGGTCGAGTATCCGAACATCTCGCCCAGCGGAACACTGGCCCCGATCACCTGCGCTTCGCCTCGTTGAACCATGCCACCCACTTTGCCGCGGCGACTACTGAGATCACCCATCACGTCGCCCAAGTAGTCGGCCGGCGTAACGACTTCCACGTCCATCACCGGCTCCAGCAACACGGGTTTGGCCCGCTTGGCCGCCTCTTTGACAGCCATCGATCCCGCGATCTTGAACGCCATCTCACTCGAGTCGACGTCGTGGTAGCTCCCATCGACCAACTCGACCTTCACATCGACGACGGGATAACCCGCGAGCACGCCGTTCTCGAGCGCTTCCTTCACGCCGCGTTCGACGGCGCCGATATATTCGCGTGGCACCGAACCACCGACGATCTTGTCCTCGAACACAAAGCCGTCACCGGCTTTGCGCGGCTCCATGTTGATGACGACGTGGCCGTACTGTCCCCGGCCACCAGTCTGACGTACGAATTTCCCCGCGACATCGGTCGTGGCGGCTCGGATCGTCTCGCGATACGCCACCTGTGGCCGGCCGATATTGGCCTCGACCTTGAACTCGCGCCTCATGCGATCCACGAGTACCTCGAGGTGCAACTCGCCCATTCCCGAGATGATCGTTTGACCCGTCTCGGCGTCGGTGTGCACGTGGAACGTCGGATCTTCCTCGGACAGTTTCACCAAAGCCATACCGAGCTTGTCTTGATCGGCCTTGGTCTTCGGCTCGATGGCTACCGAGATGACCGGCTCGGGGAACCGCATGATCTCCAGAATGATCGGATCCTTCTCGTCACACAGCGTGTCGCCCGTTCTCGTCTCCTTCAGGCCGATCGCCGCGGCGATATCGCCCGCGCGTACCTCGTCGATCTCCTCACGCTTGTTGGCGTGCATTTGGAGCAAGCGACCGATACGCTCTCTCTTGTCTTTCGTGGAGTTGTAAACGTAGGAACCTGAGGAGAGGACACCGGAATAGACGCGGAAGAAGGTGAGTTTACCGACGTAGGGGTCGGTGGCAATCTTGAACGCCAGCGCCGCAAACGACTCGTCATCTGTGACAGCTCGCTCGATGGGCGTCTCGTCGTGATGCGGCGCGTGTCCCTGCACCGGCGGAATGTCCACCGGACTCGGCAGGTAGTCGACGATGCCGTCCAGCAACCGCTGCACGCCCTTGTTCTTGAACGCCGAGCCACAGAAAACGGGGACCAACCCACCCGACACCGTGCCCGCACGAATCGCCTTGCGAATCTCGTCCTCGGAAAGCTCTTCTCCCTCCAAGTACTTGTGCATGATGTCGTCGTCGTACTCGACCGCCGCCTCGATGAGATCGTGGCGCAGCCGTGCGACCCGCTCCTTGAACACGTCGGGAATCGGACCCTCGACCCAGTCGACGCCGAGAGAGGCTTCGTCATAGATGACTTCGACCTGCCGCACGATGTCGATGAGACCTGTAAAAAGTTCCCCGCTACCTAGGGGGATCTGTACAGCGAAAGCCTTTGCACCGAGTCGCTCCTTGACCATGGACAGGCATCGGTCGAAATCGGCACCCACGCGGTCCATCTTGTTGACAAAAACAATTCGCGGAACGTTGTATCGGTCCGCCTGTCGCCAGACCGTTTCGGTCTGTGGCTCCACACCGCCCACCGCGTCGAGCACCGTCACCGCGCCGTCGAGCACGCGCAACGAACGCTCGACTTCGACGGTGAAGTCCACGTGTCCGGGAGTGTCGATGATGTTGATCTGGTAAACGTCGTCGAGCCGCTGCCATTCGCAGAAGGTCGCCGCGGCGGTAATGGTAATCCCCCGCTCCTGCTCCTGCTCCATCCAATCCATAGTGGCGGTGCCGTCGTGGACCTCGCCGAGCTTGTACGTCCGGCCGGCATAATAAAGAATGCGCTCGGTCGTCGTCGTCTTCCCGGCGTCGATATGCGCCATGATCCCGATGTTGCGGATCTTCTCGAGCGACATGCTGCGTGTTGTCGATGACATCGTTCTATGAACTTCTTTCTTCAGCGCCGGCTGCAGCGCGTATGTTCCTAACCAGTTTTTGCCAGCATAAAAGCGGGGCGACCATCTTCCGCTATGCGGACAGGTATCGCACCGCAATCGTCCGGGTCCCACCCTGCGACGAAAGGACCACGAGGGCCCTTTATGTATTTAGCCTACGTTACCACCGATAGTGCGCAAACGCCCTGTTGGCTTCCGCCATCCGGTGGGTGTCTTCCTTCTTCTTGACCGAGTTGCCCTCGCCCTTGGACGCCATGATCAGCTCCGTCGCCAAACGCTCGGCCATCGTTTTTTCGCTCCGCGCACGCGCGTGCCCCAAGAGCCAGCGGGTCGCGAGCGCCGTGCGGCGATCCGGTCGCACTTCTATCGGCACCTGGTAGGTGGCTCCACCCACTCGCCGGCTCTTCACCTCAACCGAAGGCTTCACGTTGTTCAGTCCCTGCTTGAACACGTTCACGCCGGGCTGACCGGTACGCTGCTCGATGATATCCATGGCGTCGTAGAAGATCCGCTCACTCTTGGATTTCTTCCCCTTCACCATGAGGTTGTTGATGAACTTCGACACCGTTTGGCTGTCGTACCGCGGATCGGGCGGAACCACACGCTTGGTGGCGCGCTGACGTCTACTCACTTGGGCCTCTTCGTGCCGTACTTCGAACGGCTCTGCCTGCGATCCGCCACGCCGGAAGCATCGAGCGTGCCCCGGACGATGTGATACCGTACCCCGGGCAAATCCTTCACTCGACCGCCACGAATCAACACGATGCTGTGCTCCTGCAAATTGTGCCCTTCACCCGGGATGTAGCTCGTGACTTCGAACCCGTTGGTGAGACGCACACGTGCCACTTTGCGGAGTGCGGAGTTTGGCTTCTTTGGCGTCGTCGTGTATACCCGCGTGCAAACCCCGCGCTTTTGGGGGCTCCCCTTGAGCGCCGGAGCCTTGTCCTTCTTGGGAATTTCTTTGCGTCCGTGACGGACGAGCTGGTTGATCGTGGGCATATTCTCAGAGACCAAAAAGGCTACAAATACATAAATCCTGCACAGCCTTCCAAAAGTAGACGGGGCCCTAACTCGGGTCAAGTGAGCCGGCCATCTCTTCGTGGATGGAACGTCGTCGGCCTCAAGCCTTACCCACGTCTAGCCCAGTCCCTATATAAAAGGAAAGCGACACGGCTTGCCCACCGACCCACTGTTTGCAGCGCAAGCCATTACCATACAATGTTTTACGGAATTCAGACCGCATCGGGGCCAGGTAGGCACAACATTCCGGCGTGCCATTCCATAAGGTAAGGGAAACAGACTGTCCAGATGCAAAGGAGTCGAACCGTGAAGCTGCTCCGTTTGACCGTCACCTGCGCGATAGCCATGCTCATCGCCGTTCCGGTGGCCACCGCCCAGCAGAACGACGAGGCCTACACAGCCAAGATCCTCGAGTACACCACCGAGCCATTCTTCCTGACCATGCACGTGGACCATCTGCCCGCGTCGGAGACGGTCCCGACCCCGCTCGACGTGCTGGGCCGCATCGCCGGCGCCCCCGACGTGTTGAGTTACCCGGCAGAGATCTATCGGTACATGCGGGCCCTGGCCGAGGCCTCCCCCCGCGTGGAGGTCTTCACGATGGGTCAGACCGAGGAAGGGCGGGAGATGATCCTCGTCGTCGTCTCGGACGAGACCACCATCGCCCGGCTGGACGAATACAAGGACATGCTCGGACGGTTGGGCGATCCGCGGATGACCCCCGAGGCCGAGGCCGTGCGCCTCATTGGGGCCGCCAAACCGATCTATTGGGCCACGGTTCGGATCGGCCGAGAACCTGCTGATCAGCGGTGGGCTCAGAAACGGCTCCGAGATGGCCGGTGCTCCCGCGCTGGTGGACGCCAAGCACGGCGACGGACACAT
>CAYLZR010000223.1:0-1785 GCA_964388145.1 uncultured Gemmatimonadaceae bacterium
GCCCAAGGCGTTCTCTCGGATCAATCCAAGAAAATGCGCAAAGGCTTTGCTCGTATAGACAGGATCGAGCAGCAGCCCCTCCAATCGAGCGGCGGTGAGCATCGCGTCCTGCGTCTCCGGCGTGGGACGACCGTAACCGGGCCCGAGATACCTGTCCGTCACGAGCACGTCTTGGTCGCGCACTCGGCGCCCGCAGCCAAGGAGCTTCTCGGTCGCGCGTGCACATTTCAGCACCCGTTCGGCCTGTGCCGAGGCACCCCGCCTCACACAAACGCCGTGTACGGCGACGTCCGGGCGTTCTTGGAGGCGGAAACCGACCAACAGGCCCGCGTGCGTCTGCGCGCTACCACTCGCGACGATCACGGACCCGAGGTCTACGCCGTGCTCCGACATTTGGGTGAGAATCTCCTCGGCTGCCTCGACATACGCCAACGCACCGAGCGGCGGGTGATTACCTGCAAGATGGACGACATACGGACGTTGCCCTTCGCCGCGAAGGGCATTCGCCAAGTCATCGAGGGAGCGATCCGCTCCTGCCTCGTCTTCACCGTCCGGATACGTGTGTACCTCCGCGCCCAACACATGGTCCAACAGCACATTCCCCGACTCGTGATACTCGGATCCCATTCCTTTCACGCGATCTTCGAGCTGAATCACACAACGAAGCCCCATCTTGGCCGCTGCCGCCGCGGCACACCTCACGTAGTTGGACTGTACCGCACCGGTAATCAACACGACGGTGGCGTCCTCAGCGATTGCCTCGCCGAGGTAAAACTCCAGTTGGCGTACCTTGTTGCCTCCCATGGCCAGCCCGGTGCAGTCGTCTCGTTTCACGAACAGATCCGCTCGTTCCAGTTCTCGGGATAGGTTCGGCATTCGCTCGAGCGGAGTCGGACGGTGCGCGAGCGAGACGCGGGGAAACTGCGAGAGTTGTTGCACGGTCAGGCGATCAGCGTCGTGAGTAGCGTGTATGCGCCGGTTGCGCCGAGGAGCAAGAGCACCGCGCGGCGGAATGTGGACTCGCTCACTCGTTGGGATAGCCGGTGTCCCAGGTGTGCTCCGACCGCGGCGACAGGCGCCAGCACAACGGCCATCATCCAGACTTCACCGTCGACTCCGAACGTCAGCGCTTGGAGCAGCAGCGCGGCAGCGTACGCTACGGCGAAGAACGTCAATGAGATTGCTCGAAGGGCGTCCTTGTCGGCGCCGAGCGAAGTGAGGTATAAGAACAACGCGGGTCCCGGCATGCCGAGGGACGTTGTCATCGCGCCGGCAAGAATGCCGACGCCAACCGATGACGACGAGCGGTGGATCGGGAACGATGGCCCTTCCTGTGGTACGGACCGGTGTCGAAACGCCAGCAGCGGAACGAAGACGAGGATAGCGGCGGCAACCACAAGCTTCAATTGGTCGACGCTTGCGTAGTTGAATAAGGCCAACCCCGCTGGGAACCCAACCGTGGCACCCGCAACCAGCTTTATCAGCAGGGCTCTGGGGACGTTGCGCCACAAGTTCCTCACAACCCACAGCGAGATTACGAGGTTCAAGACAATCAGCAACTGAATGGCAGTGGCGGATTGCAAGATGAGCAAGAAGAACGACACCGCAAGAAGGGTGAATCCAAACCCCACCGTACTTTGGACCACGGCGGCAAGCAGCGTCACGGCGGAGAGTAGAACGAGACTGATTACGGACAAGGAAACCTTAGCGTTGGCTTCACCAATACCGGCACTTGAACCCGCAGCATCCTACCGGTGCGTTGGAGATTCCACAAGGCATGCCTCG
>CAYLZR010000223.1:1885-4077 GCA_964388145.1 uncultured Gemmatimonadaceae bacterium
ACTCCGCCGATTACCACAACACCGAGGACAAACGCCGAGGGGTCGGTGGTCGTGACTCCGAACAGGAAACTCTCGAGAAGTCGCGTTGCAACTGCCGCACCACCTATGCCGACCACGACACCGAGAGCGGCCAGTAACAGTCCTTGTCGCACGACCAGCGCTGTCACCGACGTGGCTGCGGCGCCGAGCGCGATTCGGATTCCCATTTCTCGCCTGCGCTCACCCACCACATATGACATGGTGCCGTAGATACCGACCGCTGCCAGGACGAGCGCCAACGTAGCAAAGCTCAGGAGTAGCGTCGTGTAGAACCGCGGACCAGTGATGGTTCCGGCCACCTGGTCACGTAGCGCGAGAACTTCCACCGGGATGCTCGGATCGATGTCCCACACCGCGCGCCGCATTGATTCGGACACTAGCGAGAACTCGGCGTTCGAGCGAACCACGATGCGCATTTGATCTGATGGGATCTGGTGATAAAACAGATAGGTCTCGGGTTCGCTCGTCTCGGCGAGTCCGCGTTGGCTCATGTCGGCGACGATGCCGATCACGGTGATCCACGGCCCGGGTCCGTCGGCCGACCGACCGATCTTCAGCCGCCGGCCGCGCGCGTTGCCGTCCGGCCAAAACTGCCGGGCAAAGGCCTCATTTACGACGATACTGCTGGGACCGTTCGAGGTGCGATCCTGTGCCGTGAAGACGCGACCGGCGACGACGCGGGCGCCGATGGCCGTAAAGTAGTCCTCGCTCACTTGCGCGTAGTCCATTCCCAAACGAGTCCCTTCCGGGGGGGTATACCCCTCGATCGCGATCGGAGCCCGCCAGCGATCTCCTGACATCGGCAGGGCCGTGACGACACCAGCCGAAACCAATCCTGGAACTGTCTGCGGCACCCGGTCGAGCACGCTGGAGAAGAAGACCAATTGCTCCTCGCGTGTTTCGTACCGGTCGCCCAGTATGACCGACGCGAACGAGACGTCGGTCGGGTCGAATCCGGGGTCGACGTTCTGTAGCCGCACAAAACTCTCGATCAGCAGGCTCGCTCCGATCAGCAACATGAGTGCGAGTGCCACCTGGGCTACCACCAACGTTGCGCGCACCTGCCCGCCCACTCTGGTCGTCGTTGCGCGCGCGCCGCTGCCGGCGAGGCTCATGCCCCGGATGTTGGCGAGTTGCACCGCCGGCATGGCTCCGAAGATGACGCCGGTGGCCAAGGTGACGAGCAGCGTGAAACCCAAGACCGTTCCGTCGATGGATACCTCGGTAAGGCGAGGCAAGTTGCCGGGGTCGATGGCGACGAGCGCTTGAATGGCGGCCGCGGCGATAGCCACTCCCAGCGCACCGCCAACTATAGAAAGGAACAGGCTCTCGGTGAGCAACTGCCGGGCGATTCGCGCCCGACCGGCTCCCAGGGCAGAGCGCAATGCAATCTCACGGGTTCGAGACGTGGCCCGTGCCAACAGGAGATTTGCGACGTTGGCCGATGCGATCAGCAGCAAAAAGCCAACGGCACCAAGGAGCAACTTCAGGCGCGGTCCGACGTCCCCAATCGTGTGTGACGCCAAAGGAATCAGGTTGCTGCGCAAACCCCTGCGCTGGGCCTCCCCGCTCGCGACAGCGTTCATCGCGTCTTGGGCTTGCGAAAAGCTCACGCCGTCGCGGAGTCGCGCGAGCGCATAGATCAAATCCTGTGTCGGAATGTTGAGTTGGTAGGGGTAGAGGATGTCAACGATATCAAAATTCAGTACTTCGGGATACCGAAAATCGCGGGGCAGGACGCCAACTACCGTGTAGGGTTTTCCACTGAGCGTTATTCGCTTGCCGAGGATGTCCAGATCACCTCCCCAATGGCTTTGCCACAGGCGATAGCTCACAATCGCAACCGGTCCGGCGGTGGGCAAATCCTCCTCCACCGCAAAATTGCGTCCCACGATGGGCGACACGCGGAGCATCGGCAGAAAGCCGACCGATACGCCTGCGGCGTTCAGCCGCCGTGGGTTTCCTTCGCCCACGAGGTCGAGAGTCCACTCGCTCACAGCGACCATCGGGTCAAACACGGTGTTGCTTTCCTGCCACTCAGCAAAGACGGTTGGGAAGATGGGGCCGTTGGGAAAACGTCCCTGTCGTCCTTCAAGCCTGCCGGCCACTACGACGAGTCGGTCGGAGTCGGAGTACGGAAGCGGCCGCAACAG
>CAYLZR010000224.1:0-4063 GCA_964388145.1 uncultured Gemmatimonadaceae bacterium
CTCATGGATCCCGAACACTTCTTTGCACCGTTTGGACCCACCACCGTCGAGCGGCACGATCCACAGTTTCTCATCTCACCCACCTGCTGTGTGTGGAGCGGCAACCAGTGGCCGTACGCGACCACGCAGACGCTCGTGGCATTGGCGAACGTGCTCAACAATTACGAACAGTCCGTTGTGACGAAAGACGACTACTTCACGCTGCTCGAGGTGTATGCCCTCGATCACCGCATGGACGGGCGTCCCTATATCGCGGAGGCTGCGAACCCCGACGATGGTTCCTGGGACGGGCATAACACGTTCTATCACAGCGAACACTACCTACACTCAGGCTTTGTCGATCTCGTCATTACAGGGCTCGTCGGCTTGAGGCCGCGGGCGGATGACTCCCTGGAGGTGAACCCGCTCGTACCCGACGATTGGGATTACTTCGCGCTCGACGATGTCGCGTACCACGGCCACCGCATCTCCATCGTGTGGGATCGCAACGGCGACCGGTACGGGAAGGGCACGGGGCGGGGGCGGGGGCTCACCGTGTTTGCCGACGGTCGTGCGATCGCGAATACGCCGACGATCCGCCGAATGGTTGTACCGCTCGGACCCGCGATGACGGCGGCGGAAGTGGATCGTCCGACCAACTTCGCGGTGAATAATGGGGGGAGGGGATACCCGATCGCCACGGCGTCGTACAGTGCACCGGCCACCCCACCGTTCTATGCCGTGGACGGGAACTATTGGTACCACACTTCACCACCCAATCGTTGGACGGCCGTTGGCTCGGGTAACGCCACGGACTGGATCGCCGTCGATTTCGGCGTCAGCCGGCCGATGGCAGCGGTAAAGGCGTACTTCTACGACGACGGAGTGGACGTCCTGCCGCCGGCAAGCTACGACATCCAGTTCTGGGACGGCGATACCTGGATCGACGTACCACGACAGCACCGATCGCCGAGTGAGCCGACGGGGCACCGTGCCAACGTGGTGTCGTTTCCGAAGATCACGACGTCCAAAATCCGCCTTGTCGTGGCGCATCAAGTAGGTGCTTCGTCGGGTGTGGCGGAGATCGAAGCTTGGGGCGGGGGCACCGCCGACGAGCCGCTGCCTGAGCCCACCGCGGCCGCTCGCAACATTGCGTTCAACGCCGGCGATGCCGGCGGGTTTCCCAGCGCGTCGGCGTCGTTCACGTCGCCGCGCGACCGGCTCGATCACCTGAACGACATGCAGATCGCGTTCACGCGCTACTCACGGAATCGATGGAGCGGCTACGGTTCGCCCAATGCGCACGACTGGGTGGCGATCGATTTCGGGACTCCCAAGACCGTTGAGGTCGTGGACCTCTACTTTTACGGTGACGGGCGAGGTTTGGCAGCTCCGAAGGCATACGTTGTGCAATTCTGGGACGGTGAGGAGTGGACCGAAGCCGAGGTGCGGACGCAGCTGCCGGATGACCCGACCGCATCGGCGTTGAATCGTGTGCGGATCGTTCCCGTGGAGACCCAACGGATTCGCGTTGTCTTCGAGCACGATAGTCCCGCGTTTACCGGGGTGAGTGAACTCATGATTTGGGAGGGTTCGTGGTAAGCGGGGCGCGCGGCGCACGATGCGGGGCACTGGACGCTCTGCTGTTGGTCGTGTGGGTGGTGGGCTGTGGGTCCGATGGTGCAACGCCGGCGATCCAAGGTACGGTCAGCCGCGCGTCGTTCGGTGTCACGCCGGCTGGCGAGTCGGTTGATGTCTTCACGTTGGCTAATGCGAGCGGTGTCGAGGTGCGGGCCATCACCTACGGGGGTATCATCGTGTCGCTTCGCGTGCCGGATCGTGACGGCCGGCTTGGGGACATTGTCTTGGGCTTCGACGATTTGGATGGATACGTCGAGGGCTCACCCTACTTTGGTGCTATCGTTGGGCGTTACGCCAACCGTATCGCGAACGGGCAATTCACGCTCGCAGGCGAAACGTATCACCTCGCCACCAACAACGGGCCGAACCATCTGCATGGGGGGGTGCGCGGATTCGACAAGATCGTGTGGCACGCTGAGATGCTCGAGAGCGATAGCGGCGTCGCCGTGATCTTCACCTACACGAGTCCCGACGGCGACGAGGGGTATCCGGGCACCCTGTTCACTCGCGTCAGCTACACGCTCACGCCCGGTAACGAGCTGGTTGTCGACTACCTTGCCGCTACGGACCGCGCCACACCGATCAACCTGTCGCAGCACACGTACTTCAACTTGGCGGGCGACGGCCGGCGCGACGTGCTCGAGCACGTGCTCACGATCAACGCAGGGCACTTTACCCCGGTCGATGCCACCTTGATTCCGACTGGCGTCATCGCACCGGTTGCCGGCACGCCGTTCGACTTCACGACACCCACGGCCATTGGGGCGAGAATCGACCTGGAAGACGAGCAGCTGGAAAACGGGGGTGGCTACGACCACAATTTCGTTCTCGATCGTGACGGCGCCGGTCTCGCTCATGCGGCGCGCGTCGAGGAGCCGACCACCGGGCGGGTGCTCGACGTGTACACGACGGAACCGGGGCTCCAGTTCTACTCTGGGAACTTCCTGGACGGTAGCCTCATCGGGAAATCTGGACAGGTCTATCGTCATCGCTATGGGTTCTGTCTGGAGACGCAGCACTTCCCGGACTCGCCCAATCAGCCCGCTTTCCCATCGACGATTTTGCGCCCCGGCGAGGAGTATCGCTCGCGGACGGTGTTCGTGTTTTCCCATACGCCCTGACTTCAACACATGACGCTCGGGACCCTCGATCTCCTGACTTTCTTTGGCTTTATCGCACTGGTCATCGGCGTGTCGCTCTTTGCGTCGCGGAGGGAAGAGACATCCGCCGACTACTTTCTCGCCGGCCGTGCGCTGCCGTGGTGGCTGATCGGGTTCTCATTGATCGCGTCGAACATTTCGACCGAACACTTCGTCGGCATGGCGGGACGCGGCGCCGACATCGGACTCGCCATTGCGTCGTACGAGTGGATGGCTGCGGTGACGTTGGTGATTGTCGGAACCGTCTTTCTGCCCCGGTTCCTGCGGGCGGGGATCTACACGATCCCGCAGTACCTGGAGATCCGATACAGTTCGACTACACGCACGATCATGGCCGTGTTCATGCTGCTGGCGTATGTGTTCGTGGCATTGGCGACCGTCTTGTACGCGGGTGCGCTTGCCATCGAGCAGATCTTTGCCATCGATCGCACGCTCGCGATTTGGCTCTTCGGCCTGCTGGCCGGCGCGTATACCGTCTACGGCGGTCTCAAGGCGGTCGTCTGGTCCGATTTGCTGCAAGGCGTGGCGCTGCTGCTGGGTGGGATTCTGATCACCGTGCTCGGGCTGCGACAGGTTGGCGGCCTTAGTGCGTTCCTCGCATCCCAACAAGACAAGCTCCACACGGTTTTGCCGTGGAATCATCCAGAGATGCCGTGGTTAGCGGTGTTCGTCGGTGGGCTTTGGATTCCCAATCTTTTCTATTGGGGATTGAATCAGTTCATCACCCAGCGTACCCTCGCCGCAAAGAGCCTGGCCGAGGGGCAACGGGGGATCTATCTCGCCGCGGCCATCAAGCTGGTGATTCCGTTCATCATCATCTTCCCCGGCATCATCGCCGTCGAGCTGTACGCCGAGCAGATTACCGTCCCGGATCAGGCATATCCGGTGCTGATGCGCGAGCTGCTCCCGGCGGGCCTCACGGGGATCATGTTTGCGGCGTTATTCGGTGCGGTGATGAGCAGCCTTGATTCGATGCTCAACTCTGCCGCGACGATCTTCACCATCGACGTGTACCAGCGTCATGTCAACGCGGCCGCCAACCAGCGTCGGCTGGTGAGAGTGGGGCGGATCGCGACGGCGGTGCTGGTTGTGGTGGGATGCCTCTGGGCTCCGATCGTCGCTCGGGCGGGTAGCATATTCGAGTATATCCAGATGTTCTGGGGGTTCATTTCGCCGGCGATCGTTGCGGTCTTTCTCTTCGGGCTCTACTCACCGCGGACGCCCGCGCACGCGGCGTCGGGGGCGCTGGTCCTCGGTGTCCCGGTGTACGGCCTGCTCCTGTG
>CAYLZR010000225.1:0-4059 GCA_964388145.1 uncultured Gemmatimonadaceae bacterium
CGGGTTAATGGGATTGAGCATCGTCATCCCGGCGGGAACAACCATACCAATCTTCGGGTCCGTTGACACCGTTCCTCAGCTTTCGACGACCGACCGTGAGCACCTGAGTTTGGGACGGGGAATATTGATCCCAATCGTGCAGGGCTCGGCTGGTACTGTCTTGATGGGAAACCTGATCAACGTCGGCAATCCCGAGGGCGCCGTGCTCTGGGCGCAGATCCGGCCCGCTTATCTCTTCGGCGCCGGAGATGAGCACCCGGCCATCCCAGTAGACATGCAGATTTGCGTACTCGATGAGGACCAGGCGCCGATCTACTGCCCCGGCCATGCGAGGCACCCCAGCGCGGGGCTGGCCCAGACGGAGGGAATGAATTACGGGAATTTCGATTGGTCTGACGGTGAAGAAGATTTCTCCGCCGGTTATCGGTTCATGTTTCTCCAATCCACCTACGCGCCCGCCAGCAGCTCGACCAGTTTGACCATCGTGCTGAGTGAATCACGTGCGACCGTCTTCGAGCCGATGGAGGGTTTCAAAAGCAGCTTCCCGTTCGTGATCTTATTCGCGGTTCTTCTCGTTATTTACATGAGCAATCGTCAGATCAAGAAGAGCATGGGGCCGCTCGCGAGCTTGCGTGAGGGAACGCGTCGCGTTGCCGCGAGTGATTTCGGTACGCCCGTGACCGTGAACAGCAACGACGAGTTTGAAGACCTCGCCACGTCGTTCAACGCCATGGCCGGACGTCTTCAGAGCCAGTTCAACACCCTCACCGCTCTCCACGAGATCGACCAGGTCGTATTGTCCGCGCAAGACATCGACCACATCATCGACACGGTGTTGTCCGGCACACGTCGCGTGCTCCCGTGCGACGGATTGAGCGTCAGCGTGCTGTCGGGTACCGGACACAAGGCGACGTGGCGACTCGTTGCCGTGGCTGATCGGGATGACGAACAGATCAGACACGACATCGAGATCGGTGCGGACGAAGAACAGGAGCTGCGCAACAACCCAGATCACCTCATGATCAGGGGCGGACCCGGATCACGGAGCTACCTCGTCATCTCGCCGTTCACCACGGGCGGCATCAGCTCGTTCCTCGTACTGCCGATCTTTCTCAAACAAGAATTGACTGCCGTCATCGCGCTCGGCTACGTGTCGCAACCCGCGCTCAGCGCGGCGGATTTCACCCAAGCTCGCCAGATGGCGGATCAGGTTGCCGTGGCGCTGTCGAACACCCGGCTCATCGACGAGCTCGACGCGCTGAACGTCGGCGCATTGACAGCGCTCGCCCGCACGATTGACGCCAAGTCACCATGGACCGCGGGTCACTCCGAACGGGTCACCACCAACACCTTGAAAATCGCAAGACAAATGGGGCTAGACGAGGCGCAGCTCGAGATCTTGAACAGAGGCGGATTGCTGCACGACATCGGGAAGATCGGGATCCCCGCTGAGATCCTCGACAAGCCCTCCGCTCTGAATAAAGAAGAGATGCAGGTCATGCGCGACCACGTCACGGTCGGTGCACGCATCTTGGAACCGATCGCGGCGTACGCCGACGTGATTCCGATTGTGCTCTGGCACCACGAACGGTGGGACGGCAGTGGTTATCCGGATGGCCTCGGAGGTGAGGAAATAGACTTTCACGCCCGGTTGCTCGCCGCAGCCGATGTGTACGACGCGCTGACATCACACCGTCCCTATCGATCCGGGATGCCCCACGCCGAAGCCGTGGCCTGGATTGCGGGGCAGTCCGGCAGCCACTTCGATCCCGAGGTGGTCAAGGCTTTCACGGCGGTCATGTCCGAGAAACCAGTCACGTCCTCCGGTCAGGCGACACCGGTGTATCGACCAGCCGCCTCGCTCTCCGAGCGACCGTAGGAAAAGAGGTACGAGCGATGAACGACGAGCACGCTACTCCACCCCCCGAGGATCGCGACGATCAGAGCGAACCCAAGCACCTTCCCAAGTCCCCGGAGGAGCTGCAGGAAACGCTGAAGGCCATCCATAACGACGACACGGCCAACGTGGGTGAAGACAACACGGAACAGCCGTCCCCACCGACAATCGCGTACGAACAGGACATCCTCACGGCGGGTGGGGACCTGCGGGGCTCCGTGTCGCCAGAGCGAAAATTGCCTCGGTCGGAACGAGAACTTCGCTCCATCGTACGAGAGATCGTCACCGAAGTCTTGGAAGACGTTGAGGCCGGACGAAGAGCCGCTGCTGAGCCGGTGGAGGTCGTCGCTGTTCCCCAACTCCTGATCCCTCGCATACGGCTGTCACCGATGCAGATCGTCCTTGCGGTGGCGGCGGCGGTGATCGTGATTGGCGGGCCGATAACTTGGGCGACCTGGCCTCGCACTGCGGAAATACCCGACGGAGCCGTCGGGCTGTGGAGGACCGTAACACCGAGTTATGCGGACCGCGCCTTCCGCATTACGAAGACCACGCTCACGTTTCACGTGAGTCCTCAGGATTCTACGTTCCATCCTATCGTTCGCGTGCGCGAGACGGAGTATGTGGAAGAACAAGGGACAACCCAATACACGGTGTTCTACACGCACTACCGAGACGAGTACGAGTTCACATTTTTGTACAGAGAAGATCCCGATACGACGATCAGGTTCATCAATCAGAAAGAGATGGCGTGGAGAAAGGGTAGCTCCTAGCTCATCGCTACCCTGGTCGAAGAGATCAAGCGGTGATCAGACGTCCGTGGTCGGGGCGTATCCGCCGGACCCTCGCCGCTCAACAATCCGGCGTACCGCCGCCACCAGCTCGTCGTCCTGGGTGGGCTTGCCCAGGAAGGGTTGGCCCGTCTGTTCCAGGAACCGTCGGGTCTCCGGCTCGTCGGCGTGACCGGTAACGAAAACGACGCGACTGGCCATGTCCGGTTGCAGCTCCTCGAGTTGCTCGAAGAAACCTGTACCGTTGAGAGTGGGCATGTCGACGTCGCACAGGATGGCGTCCACGTTTTCGGTCCGGAGATGCTCGAACGCTTCCATGCCATTCACGGCCGGCAGAACCTCAAACCCGCCCTGCTCGAGCAGCCTCATGTGACTTCGGAGTACGCTGGGATCGTCTTCAACTACAAGGATAGGCATGGTTGTAACCATATGGCGCTTGCAACCACGAAAGCTGTGTCGGGGGTCACCTCCCCCGCCCCCCCCGTGCACCGGCGGTACGGCAGTACCGCCCACCACCCGCTACCGCCTGGGCAGTGTGGATGGGAGTGGGGTACCGCTGGGGGGTGGTGAGGTGCGGGGCGTACGGCCTTAGATTAGACCGTCACTGAATTCGCGTACAGCCCCTTCCCTTCGGCGGGGCCGACGGCGGATTCTACACAAGGGAGAAGGACATGGCGATTCAGCAAAACCAGGGGATTGACGAAATCATCCGCGACACGTTCAGCACGTTCCTAGACGGGATCCAGGAATTCCTCCCAAGAATCTTCGTGGCCGTTGTCATCCTGATCCTCGGGTGGATTGTCGCCAAGGTACTGAAGACCGCGGTTATCCGTGGGTTGAAAATGATCCGATTCCCTACGCTCACGGCGAAAGCCGGCATCGATGAATTTCTCACGACGGGTGGCGTGAGGCGCTCGGCCACCGATCTGCTCGGAGTCTTGGTGTATTGGATGGTCATGCTCACCGTGCTCGTGACGGCGGTGAACGCGCTCGGGTTGCAAGTCGCGTCGAGCCTCTTGAACGAGATCCTGCTCTACATCCCGAACATCATTGCGGCGGTCATCGTGGTTGCCGTCGGCCTATATGCCGCGAATTTTGTGTCCGCGATGGTGCAAACCGCGGTGGCGAATGCCGGAATCGAGGAGGCGGGGATGGTAGCTGCCCTCTCACGTTACGCACTGATCATCTTCACCTTCGCCATAGCGCTCGGGCAACTCCGCATCGGGCAGGAGCTGGTGACGAACGGGTTCTTGATCGTCTTCGGCGCGGCAGCGTTGGCGGCGGCGCTCGCTGTCGGGCTCGGGTGCCGAGAGTTTGTTGGGCGACTAATCGAGGAGCGGTTCGGAAAGAGACGGCAATAAGGACGGGCAG
>CAYLZR010000226.1:0-4040 GCA_964388145.1 uncultured Gemmatimonadaceae bacterium
AAAAAATTGGCGTACGTGTGAGCGACCGGATGGCGTACCGAATGTCAGAAACCAAGCTGTAGACCAACGGATCTCGCTGTCTCGTTGGGGGACGCGCGGCATTGGGGTGAGAGGACGCCTGCCGCTTCTCCCATCGTTCTTTCAACCCGTACCCGATCACCTGCAATACCGATCGCCGCCAAAGGCCGGCCGCGGCCTTGATCCCGCCTTCGCGCCACTCGTCGCGATGGAGCTGTCCGAAAGCACCGGCGGCCTCTTCCCCGAGCGTGCGCCGGAAATCGGACGGGTACGCGACGAGCAGCGCTCGATAGAGGAACTCGGTGAACGGCCGGCGCGTCATGCGTGCGCCTCGCTGTCGGGAACGAGATTGCGTTCCCGCGCTACTTCGGTGAGCCGAGCCAGGCGACCTGCCTCGGCTTGCACCGCGCGGGCTCCTGAGTTGGTGATCCCATAGTAGCGCCGACGCGTGTCTCCGTCTCCGGCGTCAGGCGGTGGTGACATCTCGGTCAAAAGCTCTTGCTTGATCATACGCTTGAGAGACCGATAGAGGTTTGCAGGGTCGAAACGAACCTCGTTTTCGGTTAGTCGGGCGATGTCCTTGAGCAACCCGTATCCGTGCCGAGGCCTTTCGCTCAAGGACAGGAGGATCAGGTAATCACGCGGATTTAGGGGCGAAAGTGATGTTTCCATGGGTTGGTGCCTCGCGGTGATCCGGGCCGTGTTGGACAGCCAGACACTAATAGTCGAGTGACTACTAGTCAAGTGACTACTTCTTTGGCTGACGCCGGCTTGAGAAAGGCTTCGCCCTCTGCCGTTGGGTATTGCCTCTGTATGAGTCACTCTATATATTAAGTCATATAGAGATTCTGCCATATACAGTGGAGAGCCTATGCACGAGCCCAAAGTCGCCGGGCTCATCCCACTCAAGCCCAACTGGTTTCACATCCTGCTGACCCTCTCAGACGGCGACAGACACGGCTACGCCATCATGAAAGAGGTGGCCGAGCGCACGAGTGGGAAGATCCGTCTGTGGCCAGCGACGTTGTACGGCACGATCCGCCGGTTGGAAGAGGACGGACTTCTCGAGCCGAGCGATTACCGCGATCCCGAGGAGACCGACGATGAGCGCCGGGTCTATTACACGATCACGGCGTTCGGTAGGCAGGTGCTCATGGCGGAGGTGCGGCGTCTGGAGGAGTTGGTGCGTCTCGCGCACACCAAGGGAGCCGTGGCGTGAAGATTGAGCAAGACTCGGCGGCGCGGTGGATCCGGCGTCTCGCACGGCTCTATCGGTTGTGCCTGATCGCATTTCCAAAGGCAATTCGTGACCGCTATGGGAAAGAGCTGGTCCGTGCGTGGCACGACGAGTCTCACTACGCATATCGTCTCCGCGGATGGAATGGCATGGCAGCTGCGTGGCTGCGGATGTTCGCGGAGTTGGCATTGAACGGGCCGCGGGAACGCTGGCACCATCGTTTCCAACGTCGCCGCGTCGGCACGCGGCCCGGCCTCGGAATTGGAGGGATTGTGCGGACGCTATTGCAGGACATTCGGTATGGATTCAGATCTTTACGGAAGGCCCCGGCATTTGCAGCTGCGGCGATCGTTACGCTCGCCCTGGGGATCGGTGCGAACACGGCAATCTTCAGCGTGGTGAACGGCGTGGTGCTGCGACCGCTTCCCTATGGCGACCCCGACGGCCTGATGTGGGTGTCGATGGCATTTCGCGGCACGGATGGACAGGTTCACGAGTTTGTCGCGTCGGAGCCCGAGTACATGGAGTTGCGAGAAGCGGTGGCGGTCACTGAAGACGTGGCTGGGTTTTGGACGGGCCGCGTGAATTTGGGTGGTGTCGACGACCCGCAGCGTGTAACCGCCGCTGCGGTCTCGGCCAACTTGCTCAACATTCTTCGCGTGGCGCCGGCACTGGGCCGCGGTTTCGTCTCTGGGGAAGATCGCCCCGGGGGGGACAATGTCATCATGCTCGCGGACGGCCTATGGCGGCGGTCGTTCGGCGGTGACGCGGGCGTCGTTGGGCGTTCCGTGTTGATCCAGGGGCTCCCCGCCACGGTGATCGGCGTCCTACCCGCTTCATTCTCTTTTCCGGGTGGAGAGGTGGAGCTTCTCCGTCTCAACGTTATTGATCCGCGAAACCTAGCCGGTCGCACGTCGCATTATTTGTCGATGGTCGGTCGTCTGAGCGAAGGTGCTACGATCGAGTCCGCCCGGGTCGAGATCGCGACGCTCATTGCCAGATGGAGTTCGGAGTTTCCCAACAGGCACGGACCGTCCGACAACCATCCCATTGTCGCACGGTCACTGCACGAGCGGATGGTGGGCGATGTGCGCCCGGCGTTGCTCATGCTCACAGGAGCCGTTGCGATCGTCCTCCTGATCGCATCTGCGAACGTGGCGAACCTCATGTTGGTGCGATCGGAAGATCGCCATCGTGAGATCGGCATCAGGAATGCACTCGGCGCGAGTCGTGGACGGTTGGTTTCTCAGGTTTTGACCGAGAGCAGCTTGATTGCGCTGCTCGGTGGGGCAGTGGGTCTGGGATTGGCCGTGTTGGGTGTTCGGTTTCTCGTGCTGGCAGGCCCCGCCGATCTGCCGAGATTGTCGCAGGTGCGGATCGACGGAGTCGTTTTGTCGTTCACCGCGGTCGTCGCCCTGACCAGCGGGCTGATTTTCGGAATGATCCCGGCGTTGGCGGCCGCCCGCAGCAATGTCATGACCACTATTAAGGAAGGGAACGCCTTGTTAGCGGGGGGCAACACACGACTCCCAATGCGACGCATGCTGGTCGTAGGGGAGGTTGGGCTTGCGGTCGTGCTGGTCGTTGGCGCCGGTCTGTTGATCAAGAGTTTCAACCAGTTGCTCAAGGTCGATCCTGGGTTCTCGCCGGACGGCGTAGTCACGATGGATTTCTCGCTGAATTCGGCAACCTATCCCGAACAGAGCGACGTTGCGCGTTTCCATGCCGAGCTTGTCGAGCGGGTGGAAGGACTCGACGGTGTGACGGCGGCCGGTGCGATTCGTGTTCTGCCGCTCCGGGGCCCGGCGTCACCGGAGAGCCTGACACTCGTGAACCGCGTACGAGCGGAGGGTGAAAGTTGGAATGCACAGTTTCAGATCGCGTCGCCGGGATACTTTTCTGCGTTGGCGATTCCCCTCCTGAACGGCCGCGGGTTCAACACGACCGATCGTGCGGGGTCGTTGCCGGTTGTCATCGTGAATGAGACGATGGCAAAGACCTACTGGCCTAAGGATGATGCGTTAGGGAAGCAGATCAAGATGGGTCCGGCGTCAGGCAACACGAATCCGGACATGACGATTGTCGGTGTGGTGGGCGATGTGCGGCAAGCTGGATTGGGTGAGGGGCCCGTCGCACGGATCTTTGTGCCTCGTCAACAGGGAGGTGCGATCTACGGAGGGTTTGCGACGCGCCAGGCGACCTTTGCCGTGCGTAGTACGACTGACCCGATTGCGACGATCACGCGCGTGCGGGGCGTGATCAAGTCGATGGATCCCAACCTTCCGCTCGCCAACGTGCAAACGATGGACAACGTCGTGACGCGTTCCGTTTCGGATCAGCGATTCCTGGGGTTGGTGATGGGTGTTTTTTCAGTGATTGCGTTGGTGTTGGGTGCCGTCGGTATCTACGGCCTGATGGCGTACACGGTTGCGCGGCGGACTCGTGAGATCGGGTTGCGTATCGCGCTCGGTGCCGACCACAGCAGGGTGCTGGGATTGATAGTCAAGCAGGGCATGGTGTTGACCCTGGTGGGTATCATCGGAGGTATCGGTGTGGCTCTTGTTGCCAGCCGCGTCGTTGCCGGGCTCGTGTTCGAGGTGAGCGTCCGCGATCCGGTGGTGTTTACGGTCGCACCGCTGGCCCTGCTCACCGTCGCGTTACTCGCCGCCTATCTGCCGGCCCGCCGCGCGGCCGCGGTGGATCCGATGGAAGCGATGCGGGCGGAGTAGTTGTTAGCTGTTAGCAGCCAAGTGTCAGTAGATCCCGGTCACTTAGATGTCAATAG
>CAYLZR010000227.1:0-2321 GCA_964388145.1 uncultured Gemmatimonadaceae bacterium
ATATCGTGATCAATACCACCGGGCGTGAGATTCGTTCGGATGGTCCCAGCCGCCGCGACGTTGGCCGAAACAGCGGCTGGTCGGTGAGCTACGAGTTGATGGTTCCCCACGAGTCCAATCTCTCGCTCGAGACCACCAACGGCGGTATCAGGATCACGGATGTTAGCGGGAATATGGACTTCCGGACCACCAACGGTGGCATAAGCCTGGCTGGACTGGCGGGAGACGTGCGCGGTCGGACCTCCAACGGTGGCATCCGGGTCGACCTCGAGGGGGCCGAGTGGGACGGCGCGGGACTGGACGTCCAGACGACGAATGGGAGCGTGACGCTCGACATTCCCGAGGGATTCCGAGCTGACCTGGAAATCGGCACGACGAACGGCGGTTTTCGGATCGACTTTCCGATCACGCTTCAGGGTCGCATCAATCGGCGACGGATCCGCACCGAGCTGAACGGCGGTGGACCGTTGATTAAGGCGATTACGACGAATGGCAGCGTCACGGTGAGACGGCGGTGAGACAGGGACCCCTTCCATCATCTCTTCCTAGACACCAGACTTCCTCTATCCACCTGACCCACTCCCTGGGGGAATGTCATGCTCCGTCGTTTTCGTCCGCTTGTTCTAGCGCCCCTCGCTGCCGCCTTCCTCACGACCTCGCTCTCGGCGCAATCCCTGGACCGCCTGAGGGATGAGGCGCAGCAGGAAGTGGTCGGCATGGCCAAGCTGTCACAAGAAATTGTCGACATGATCTTCAGCTTCTCAGAGCTGGGGTTTCAGGAGAAGTGGACAGCCGAGTACATCACCGGCCTGCTTCGTGACGAAGGCTTCACGATCCAGATGGGGGTTGCGGGCATGCCGACGGGCTACATCGCGAGCTGGGGAAGTGGGAGCCCCGTGGTAGGAATCATGGGAGACATCGACGGTCTGCCCGAGACATCGCAGAAACCCGGCGTGGCGTATCACGATCCCTTGATTCCCGGTGGGCCGGGCCACGGCGAAGGGCACAACAGCGCTCCGGCCGTGGATGTGGTGGCGGCCATCGCGACCAAACGCGTCATGGAACGCCACGGTTTGGCGGGCACGCTCAAGATCATCCCTGGTGTGGCGGAGGAATTGGTCTCCAGCCGCACGTACATGGTCAATGCGGGCTTGTTCGAGGACATGGACGTGATGTTGTCGACACACATCTCACGAAACTTCACGTCCTCCTGGGGCATCAGCGGTTCCGGACTCGTGTCGACGATGTTCACGTTCCACGGTGTGTCCGCCCACGGGGCGGGATCGCCATGGCTTGGGCGCAGCGCGCTCGACGGTGTGGAGTTGATGAACGTTGGATGGAACTTCCGTCGCGAACATCTGCGGTTGCAGCAGCGTTCGCACTACATGATCCCCAACGGCGGCAGCCAACCCAACGTGGTGCCGTCGGAGGCGTCGGTCTGGTATTACTATCGCGAGTTGGATTATCCCCGTATCAAGGCCCTGCACGAGCTTGGGCAGCAGATGGCGCAAGGCGCAGCGTTGATGACCGGAACCACGGTCACCGAGCGCGTGCTGGGTGCAGCGTGGCCATCGACCATGAGCAAACCGCTCGCCGAACGGATGCACGAGAATTTGCTACGAGTCGGGATGCCCGATTGGTCTCCCGCCGACATACAGCTCGCCGAAGCGGCACAACGCGAGTTGGGCGTCGAGGTAGTGGGGCTGCCGACCGAAGTGAATGAGGAGTTGAGCGAGTCGAGTCAGGGAATGGGTGGGGGTAGTGACGACATCGCGGAGGTGTCATGGAACCTCCCGACGATTCGGCTTCGCTATCCCGGCAACATTCCCGGGATGACGGGCCACCATTGGTCGAGTGGAATTGCCATGGCCACTCCCATCGCGCACAAGGGCGCCAATGCCGGTGCACAAGTCATCGCGATGACCGCGGTCGAACTCATGGCCGACGCCGATCTCGTGGCCGAAGCGTGGCGCTATCACCGTGAAGTACAGACCAAAGACATTCAGTGGGTTTCCCTCATTGCCGAAGGTGTCGAGCCACCAACGTTCTTGAACGAAGAACGCATGGCACGGTTCCGTCCGATGCTGGAAAAATTGAAGTACGATCCGTCGCGATACGCAACGTACTTGGAACAGTTGGGGATTACGTATCCGACGATCAAGCGGGAGACGAGTGGGGGGAATTGATGGCTGTTAGCCGTTAGCTATTAGCTATTAGCTATTAGCTATTAGCTAACGGCTAACAGCTAACAGCTAACAACCCTACACCCCCCGCCGCGGATTCACCACGTTGTTGAAGATCGAGCCAAACCTATAGCTCAA
>CAYLZR010000227.1:2421-4026 GCA_964388145.1 uncultured Gemmatimonadaceae bacterium
TTGAGTCGCTGATCTGCGCGAGTTTCTTCGGTCCGTCCGAAAATCGTGATTTCTTCGTAGTTGAAGCGCGATACGCCGATGGTGTAGAGGATCGTGAGCTGGCGTCTTGTGGATTCGGAAAAAGGAAACACGCTGTACTCGATCCCGCCCGCCACTCGAGCCCGAAAGTCTTGATTTGAGAAGGTGGATGAAGTGGCTTCGGCCTCGACGCCGGTGGCCCAATGCTCGATGCCCAGGCTGCGTACGATCCGTCCCTCGAACTCATAGTTCCGGCGAGTGTCCACAAACGTGGAGTCGTCGCTCAGGTCGCTTTCGGAGCGGCTGATACTGCCGTTTGCCTCCAACTCGATCTTCCATTCCTCAGTGAGGCGATCTGCGGAGAAGGATCCGCGCGCGGAATAACCCCGCCGCTTGCTTTCGCCACTGGCGTTGCCGTTTGCCGAGATTCGAAACACCCAGAAGTTCCAGGGATCCTGCTCGCCACCGACGACCCCCGACCGTTGCTCCTCTTGCGGAGGCGAATAGAGGATGCGGAGCCGTTGAGCGATGGGTGAGTTGGCAATGAATGGCACCAGCCCCAAGGCCAGCATTCGGGTCTGGGCGTCGCGTGTTTCGTCTGCGGTGTTGGTGCTGCTGGCGGTGTACCGAAGGGTGTCCTCCCGTCCGGCGAACTCCTCCAGGCCGATGAAGACGAATGCGTATTCGGTTCCGGCCCCCGCACTCTGCCGCGTGCCCAAGATATGGACATGCGCGTCCTCTCGGTCCCGGACGTAGTTCACGAACGAGACCTCCCGGCGGAAATGGCTCATGTTGCGACGACAAAAGAAGCAGTCCACGAAGACCCGCAGGGTGCCGTTCTGTGTGGTGGTTGTGTCTTGTGCAGCCGATGCAGTGGTGAGAGCCCCGATTGCCACGCAGACCGAGAACACGGCGAGAAAGCCTGATTTCATTGGAATTCCGGTTTGAGTGGTATCGCGTGTTGGTCGGGATCGGGATTATGGCGCTTCACATCTGCCAGCAGTTCGACACAACTACGCATGTAGTCTATGGAATGCTGGGGGAATAGCGGTTTCCTCGGGTTAGGTGGGCCCGTGGAATCGGGCATTTGGTTTATGAGTGAATGCTCACATTTATGTTGCGATCGCCGCCTCGTTGGGGATTCGCAGGAGAGCGACGAGGATACCCACGCATTTTGGGTCGAAGTGCGATCCCGAATCGGTTCTGAGCTCGTCGAGCGTCTCATCGACCTGAAACGCCGGACGATATGGGCGCGCCGTGGTCATGGCGTCGAACGCGTCGGCCACGGCCACAATCCGCGCCGCCAGTGGGATCTCGTCACCGCGCAGACCGTCTGGACCGCCGCTGCCGTCCACGTGTTCGTGGTGCCAGCGTACCACCTGGCGGACCGTGGGATCTGCATGGAGCAGCGGCGCAACGATTTCTTCCCCTATTACCGTGTGCCGCATGACGACGGCATACTCATCATCGCTGAGCCGGCCTTGTTTGCGGAGGAGGCTCTCCGGCACGCCGATCTTTCCGATGTCGTGTAGCTCGGCCGAGAAGCCGATCTGGCGTACCTCGTCTGCCGGGCGACCCAGCTCGTGA
>CAYLZR010000228.1:0-4007 GCA_964388145.1 uncultured Gemmatimonadaceae bacterium
TTTGTGCGAAGCCGCAGCGCGCGCGGCGGTCGCGGGACATCGTGAGACGCCGTAAGAAAGGGGAACCCCCCCGTCGCGGAGGTTATGCCCAGGGTTCGACCTCGATTTCGAGGAGCCCCTCTGGAGTTCCCCCTTCTTATGACTAACGATTTCAGATTCTAGGTGGAGCTGGTGTGTGGATCGAGGTTGGGTGCGTCCTTACTTCGACGGAGAATGGCTTGCTATGTACAATCGTGATGTTCGGTTCCGTCGGGCAGGGCGCGCGCGCTCCGACGGGTATCTCGGCGAGCGTAAGTTGAGACAGGTGATCGGACACCGCAGTCTCGACAGGTTGCACGATCACAGTCACGGCATTGGTCGCTACGGACCGCTGTCTGGTGAGTGGATCTATCTGCGGGATGGTGGTTTGGCACTGGGTGTGTTTGCCGATGGGTATCCCATTGCCGAATTGCGCGACCAGAACCGCGACGGACGTGTGGACGTGACGTTCTTGGCCGATCGGGCGCGAGGACGGCGGGGTAGGGGACGGGGTCATTGATGATCGCGCCGTCAAAATAAAAGAGCCGTGTGGAGATGATCTCGCACGGCTTTTTTTTTGATTGAATATTGAACTGAACGGGGCAATGCGGTTTGAACAGTCCTTCTTGGATATTGGATATTGGATATTGGATATTCAATATTCAACCCATCGGCCGCCCGTCCGCCCGTCTGTATCCGTCCCTGATAGAACCCCCGTTCCCGGCCCGCTCCTTACTCCTCCCCTCAAGGCTTGCGCCCTCTCTCACGGCACCGCATCGTACATCCAGTAGCCGCAGGAAGGCGCTTGGAATGCGCACACTCAATAACCGGGATGTCCACAGTGGGACGAGATAATCAAACAATGATGAGAACAGTCGCTGGGCCGTATGTCCCGACATTGATGTGTTTGGCCTTTTTCTTTGGCTGTGGTGGCGAAGGAACCCCAGCTTCGGCTTGGCCGAGCATTACCAGCAACGTTGCGTTCGATTCGGTGCTGCAAGCGAACGTCGCGAATATCTTGTCGCAATTGACGCTGGAACAGAAAATCGGACAGATGGTTCAGGCGGAAATCCAGAGCGTCACTCCATCGGACGTGAGAGACTATCATCTCGGTTCGGTCCTCAACGGGGGCGGTTCGTATCCGCATCGCGCTAAGGCCTCGAGCGTTGCGGACTGGCTGGCGTTGGCCGACGAGTTCTATGACGCGTCGATGGATACCTCGGAGGGCGGCGCCGCGATTCCCGTCATTTGGGGAACAGATGCCGTGCACGGCCACAACAATGTCAGGGGTGCCACGTTGTTTCCCCATAACATCGGCCTTGGCGCGACCCACAACCCCGAGCTGATGGAGAGGATTGGCGAAGTCACCGCGGTGGAGGTTGCCGCAACGGGAATCGACTGGACGTTTGCCCCGACGCTGGCCGTTGTCAGAGACGATCGCTGGGGCCGCACCTACGAGGGCTATTCGGAGGATCCCGAGATCGTCCGACAGTATGCCGGCAGAATGATCACCGGCCTGCAAGGCAGGGCCGCGTGGCCCGATTTCCTGAGTTCGTCCCATATCGTTGCGACGGCCAAGCACTTCGTCGGCGACGGGGGCACAGACCAGGGAGTGGACCAGGGAGACAACTTGTCCAGTGAGCAGCAACTGTTGGACATCCACGCCCAGGGCTATCTGTCGGCGCTGGAATCGGGTGTGCAGACAGTAATGGCGTCGTTCAATAGTTGGCGGGGGGAGAAGGTACACGGCAACCGCTACTTGCTCACCGAAGTCCTGAAAGGCCGCCTGGGTTTTGACGGGTACGTGATCGGTGACTGGAACGGCCACGGCCAGGTTCCGGCCTGTAGCAACGAGTCGTGTCCGCAAGCGATCAACGCCGGCGTAGACATGATCATGGTGCCGGAGGACTGGAAGGCCTTCATCACCAATACGGTGCAGCAGGTCCGCGTGGGCGAGATCGAAGAAACCCGTATCGATGACGCTGTGCGGCGCATTCTGCGAGTGAAGGCGCGGGCCGGGTTGTTCACCAACGGCCGCCCGTCATCGCGCCCGCTCGCGGGCGACGCGTCGTTGGTCGGAGCCGAGAGCCATCGCAGCCTCGCGCGACAAGCCGTGCGCGAATCACTCGTACTTCTCAAGAACGCTCAGGGTTTGCTGCCTCTGCCACGCAACCTGCACGTGTTGGTTGCCGGGAACGGCGCAGACGATATCAGCAGGCAATCGGGCGGATGGTCGGTCACCTGGCAAGGAGCCGAGAACAACAACGAGGATTTTCCGGGCGCTACCTCGATCTTTGCCGGCATCAGGTCGGCGGTAACCGCAGGGGGTGGCAGCGCGACACTGAGCGCGGATGGTGTGTTTGACCAGCGCCCGGATGTGGCTGTTGTTGTCTTCGGCGAGGATCCCTACGCGGAAATGAACGGCGATCTGCAATCCTTGAGTTTTTCTGCCAAGGACGGTGCAAGTCTCGAGCTGTTACGTCGATTGAAGCAGCAGGATATACCGGTAGTGTCGGTGTTCCTGAGCGGGCGGCCCCTGTGGGTCAATCCTGAGCTAAACGCGTCCACGGCTTTTGTGGCCGCGTGGCTGCCAGGTACAGAGGGCGGCGGCGTCGCCGACGTATTGTTCCGCGATAACGAGGCTCAGGTACACTTTGATTTCACCGGTAAGCTTTCATACAGCTGGCCGATTGATCCTTCCCAGGTAAGCCTGAATCGTAACGACCCCAACTACGAGCCTCTGTTTCCATACGGATTTGGCCTGACGTACGGCGTCGTCGACACCTTGTCCGACGGGCTTTCCGAGATCGACAGCTCGGCAGTTCCCTGATCACGAACAGCGCATGTGCGTGCGCGAATCCACGGGATCCCGTCGCCGGGCCGGCGTAATGATGGAGACTGTTCTACCCAAGAAGCTTCGACCCCCCGTTCGGCGAGCGGCGCCACTAGATCGTGCAACCACTGCGACTGGGCTTGGGTTTTCGTCGACTCCATGGTAGCAGCAAATGGGAGATTCATGACAGATCGACCCTACGTATTGAGCGAAGCGGCCTTCAGCGCCGTGCGAGACTTCGAGTTCCAGCTAGCCGTCCTGCCCTGGGGCGCAACGGAGGCGCACAATCTCCACTTACCGTACGGCACCGACAACTACGAATGTGAAGCAATCGCCCACGAATCGGCCCGGCTAGCATGGGAGCGTGGGACTCGTGTGATTGTCTTGCCTACGATCCCAGTTGGTGCGAACGCGCAGCAATTGAATATCCCGCTCACACTCAATCTGAACCCAAGCAGTCAAATGGCGGTGCTTGCCGATATTGTTGCGTCACTCGATGCTCATGGTATCCGGCGTTTGGTTGTTCTCAATGGCCATGGAGGCAACGATTTTCGATGGATGATCCGTGAGCTGCAACCTCGTACACAGCTATTCATGTGCGTGGTGAACTGGTACCAATACCTTTCACCAGACGAGTTCTTTGATGAGCCCGGCGATCATGCGGGCGAAATGGAGACAAGTATCATGCTTCACGTAGCGCCGCAGCTTGTTACGTTGGACGATGCTGGCTCTGGCGACGCGAAGCAATTCAAGGTGGAGGCACTGCGGGAGGGCCGCGCATGGGCACCCCGGCGATGGAGCCAGGTTACAGCAGATACCGGGGTGGGAAACCCCGCCGCCGCGAGTTCGGACAAGGGAGCGCGGTACTTTCGTGAGCTCACACGACAGCTTGGAGAGTTCTTTTGCGAACTGGCCGTTGCGGACTGTGATGATCTGTACCAGTGAAACCGCTCGGGCCACTGTGACCTCCTCGTACTCTTCGCATCACTGCGACCTTTCTTGCGCAGAAATTCAAGAAGAGTCCTAATTCACATGACCACTCCCGCGGGCGGGAGTGCCAGCATGGGCAACATCAGCCCGCCAGGAGGCGATCGATCTCCACGAGCTCCGCATCGCCGGAAGCAAGGTTCCAGCGCCCCCACGCTGTCCTCGACCT
>CAYLZR010000229.1:0-3967 GCA_964388145.1 uncultured Gemmatimonadaceae bacterium
TCGCCGGCTGGCCGCTGCGCCCGCAGCGTGGGCGGTGCAACGATCAGGAACGCGGCAAAAAGCATTGTGAGGTTCGACATTGTTGCCTCTCGACTATCACGCTCGATATGGTACCGCGCTGATTGGCTCCAGTTTTTCCCAACGGTGGTGTGACTCGATTACCCGCCACGTTCCCGAGCGCGATCGGGTCACGAGTGAGTGGGTTACGGCGCCGTCGCTCGTGTACTTGACGCCACGCAGAAAGTCGCCCTGCGTGATGCCGGTAGCCGCGAAGAAGATATCATCTCCAACCACCAACTCGCGATGAGAGAGTTTGAGATTGAGGTCGATTCCCTCGGCCTCGATGCGCTTTCGTTCCTCGTCTGACTGAGGAGCGAGGCGCCCCTGAATCTCACCGCCGAGGCCGTGCATGGCGCACGCGGTAATGATTCCCTCAGGCGTTCCCCCGATTCCCATCACGACGTCTATACCGGTCCCCGGGAGCGCGGTCATGACTGACGGCGCCACGTCGCCATCTGAAATCAGCCTGACCCGGGCTCCCATCCGGCGCGCCGTCTCGATCTTGTCCTCGTTGCGTGGCCGATCGAGCACGACGACCGTCAACTCCTCGACGCGTCCTTTCTTGGCCGCTGCCACAGCTTTCAGGTTCTCGGTGACGGGGGCATCGAGGCTGATCTTGCCGGCGGCATCGGGTCCAACGACAATCTTGTCCATGTAGAACGATGAGCCGAAGTTCGCCATGGCACCGCGTGGCGCGAGCCCCACGATGGCGATGGAGTTCGGCAGGCCCTTCGCCAGGAGGTTGGTGCCTTCGACCGGATCCACGGCCACGTCGGTTTCGAGTCCCTTTCCGTCACCTACAGCCTCGCCGACGTACAACATCGGGGCGTGGTCTTTTTCGCCCTCGCCGATAACAATCACTCCGCTCATGTGTACCGTACCGAGCAGGACGCGCATGGCGTCGACCGCTGCCTGGTCTCCGGCCTCCTTGTCACCCCGGCCCACCCAACGGGCGGCTGCCAGCGCCGCCGCCTCGGTCGTTCTGAGCAGATCCAGGCCGACGTTTCGATCTGGCTTTGTGGTCATCGTGATCCCGCTTTCACGGTTGCGCGCACGTCGTCAAATTCCGCGGCTGCTCCCTCCGGTGGATCCGTCAGCAGGCTGACTCCTACGATGGTGACGAAGCCGGCCGCGAAACCCGGAATCATTTCGTAGAGATCGTAGAACCGTTCCTTGAACACGGTCGCCCAGACCACCGCTGTAAGGAACCCGACGATCATGCCGGCGATGGCGCCCTCGCGTGTCGTGCGTTTCCAGAACAGCGAACACAAGACCACCGGTGTGAACGCCGATGCCAGACCGGACCAGGCAAAGAGCACGAACCAAAAGATCATTCGGGCCTCGCCGATCGCGAAGGCGAAGGCTACAGCACCGATGATCACGGTTGTGAGCTTGGCGAACAACGAGAGTTGCACTTCTGAAAGATTCGGCTTGAAGACTTTCTGCATGATGTCGCGAACGACGGCTGAGGACGCGAGAATCAGCAAGGAGTCTACGGTTGACATGGACGCAGCCAGAACGATGATCAAGAAGATTCCGGTGAAAATTGGAGGAAAGAGTTCCGCACTCATCGTGGCCAGGATGGTTTCCGGATCCGCGAGGCCGGGAAACAAATGACGGCCGGCAATTCCCGCGAAGACTGCGCCGACATCGAAGAAGATGATACAGATTACGGCGATGAGGCTTCCTTTGACGATCTCTTCACGGTTCCGAGCGGCCATGAACCTCGTCAGGAGCTGAGGCGCCCCGAGGAAGGCGAATCCAATTCCCACGAACCCCACGGCGCTCACAACGCCCGATACCGACCAGCCGAATTCCCCCATCGGCCTCAACAGGGCAGGGTTCTCCTGGAAGATGCCACTCATCACGGCGCCCCAACCCCCCGCGGCAACAAAACCGACAATCGGCAAGATCAACAGGCCGAGGAACATGAGGACGCCCTGCAGCAGATCGCTGTACGCCACGGCCTTGAACCCGCCGACCGATGTGTAGTACAAAATGATCACCGCGCCGATGATGACGCCCGTGGCGTATCCGGTGGCGAGGAACGAGTCAAACGCCTTTCCAATCGCGGTGAGTTGGGCCGCCGTGTAGGCGGTCACCATGCTGAGGATGATGATGAGGCTGACAAACCGGAAAACGTGTCGCGTGTCGCGAAAACGTGCCTCGAGATAGTCGGGGACGGTGATTGCGTCGTACCGGTCGGTGTACTCCTTGAAGGGGAGGGCGACCAGCACCCAACTCAACGTCACACCAAGCACCTCGCCGAGCACGATCCACAGCGCATGGATGCCCACGGCATACCCCATACCCGTGAGGCCCAGGAGCAGCCAGGCGCTCTCGCCCGTGGTATTGGTGCTGAACGCGATGACCCAAGAGGGGAGTTGCTTTCCGGCAACGAAGTAGCCGGCGACGCTCCGGGATTCGCGCCGGCTCCAGAGTGCGATGGCGATCAGGACAAGTCCGTACGCCACGAGGACGACTACGATCGTCCGGGAGGTCACGCCTTAATTGCGCCGCTGATTGCGTCTTTGGCTACGGAAGAAGCGGAGCTCGATCGCGAGACCGAACCCCACGGCGAGCACCAGTAGGAGCCAAGATGTCCATGGAAGGCCGAGGATCATCACGCCGCCACGCGTGCGCACGCGCGGCCGAGGCGGTCCAGTCCTTCCGCGATCTCTTCTTCGGTAACGAGCATGGAGGGACCCATGCGGATAACGTTGCCCTGCAGGCCGCCCACGCCCAGAAGGATTCCCTCTTCCTTGGTTGCTTGAAGTAACGCTTTGGCCTTTTCCGGACTCGGCTGCTTGGTTGTCCGGTCTTCGACCAACTCCAAGGCCTGCATCAGACCCATGCCCCGCACCTCACCGATCCATGCGTGCTTTTGTTGAAGGGTTTCGAGTCCGTTGCGGAGCTGCTCGCCTCTCACCGCCGACCGGGCGGGTGTATCCTCTCGCACCATCACGTCGTTGGTGGCGATGCCGGCGGCCATTGCGACCGGATTGCCGCCGAACGTGGAGATGGTCTTCGCGGTCCAGGCCTCGGCGATTTCGTCGCGTGTGATGGTCGCGCCGAGCGGGAATCCGTTGGCAATGGTCTTCGCCATCACCATGATGTCCGGCTCGACGTCCCAGTGCTCGATCCCGAACCACTTTCCGCCGGTACGGCCGAATCCCGCTTGCACCTCGTCGCAAATGAACACGCCCCCGTAACTGCGAATGATTTCCGCGGCGCGTTGGAAGTAGCCCGGTGGCGGAACGACGTAACCACCGACGCCTTGAATCGTCTCGGCCATGAACGCGGCGGGTTTGCCGTTTGTCGTCGTCTTGATCGCATCTTCGAGGTCGTCGCCGAATTTGTCGATGCAACTGTCGTCGCACGGAGACTTGAACGGGCAGCGATACGGATACGGAGACATGACGTGTTTGATTCCGGCAACCCCGCTAGCCAGGGGGCGCCACGGGGCGTGCCCTGTGAGGTTGGTCGCCAGCACGCTGCGGCCCGCATAGCCGTGCCGCAGGGCGATGACCTCGTTTCGCCCCGTGTACATGCACGCGACCATCACCGCGGTTTCGACCGCTTCGGTTCCACTGTTGGTGAAGAACGACCGGGTGAGTTTGCCCGGTGCGATGGCCGCCAGCCGCTTGGCCATCTCGACGTAGTTCTCGCTCAGGTACAGCGTGGAAACGTGTCCTAGGGTGCCGACCTGCTCCCGGATCCGCTCGATCACTTCTGGGTGACAATGGCCGATGCCGGTCGTCAAGATACCGCAGAAGAAATCGAGAAACTCACGACCTTCCGAATCGATGACCCGTGATCCTTGGCCCTCCACCAAGACGAGGGGATCGGCGTAGTAGGGTGGAGCACAGTGAAAGAGATATTTCTGGTAATCGGCCTTTACGGCGGC
>CAYLZR010000230.1:0-3949 GCA_964388145.1 uncultured Gemmatimonadaceae bacterium
CCCAGGATATGGACTACATCCGTTTGGAGACCGATCATGTCGTCGGGCTGGAAGATCGGGGCGGCGATCCATCTCCCGTTACGGCGTTTGGTGTGTATCGGGGTATGAAGGCGTGCGCGCAGTTTCGATTGGGCGACGACGTGCTCGCGGACAAGACGGTCGCCGTGCAGGGCCTGGGGCACGTCGGATATTACCTCTGCAAGGCGCTCCACGAGGAAGGCGCTCGTCTCATCGTGACCGACATCGATGTCGAGAAGGTGGACCGGGTGGTACGCGAATTCGGCGCGAGTGCGGTGGGTGCGGACGAGATCTACTCCGTCGAGGCCGATATCTTCGCGCCGTGTGCGCTCGGCGCCGTCATCAACGACGATACGCTCGCCGTGCTCCAGATGGAGATCATCGCGGGCGGGGCCAACAACCAGCTGGCTGAAGATCGTCACGGCGATGAGCTCAAACGGCGAGGGATCACCTACGCCCCCGACTACGTCGTGAACGGCGGCGGGTTGATCAGCGTCCACGCGGAGTTGTCGGGTTGGTCGATGGAGCAGGCACACCAAAAGGCAGGAGAGATTTACGGTACCATCCTTGGCGTGCTCGAAATTGCGCGCGACGAAGGTATTCCTTCTTATAGGGCGGCTCGGCGCCTCGCCTTGCGGCGGATCGAAGAAGCCAAGCGGGCCGGAGTCGCCAAGTAGGACGGAAAGATTGATTGTGCGATGCCCAACCTTCCGTACTTCCGTCATTCCGTCCTTCCGTACCAACCGGAGGCGCATTGGCTGAAAAAATCCCCATCGGGGCCGATCACGCGGGGTTCGCACTCAAGGAACGGCTGAAAGCCGAACTCGAGGCGTTGGGGTTCGAGCCCGTGGACGTGGGAACGGACTCCACCGAGTCGGTGGACTACCCCGACTACGCCAAGCTAGTGGCGTCCCAGGTGGGAACCGGTGCCGTCGGCCGGGGTGTGTTGACCTGCGGGACCGGATTGGGCATGTCCTACACCGCAAATCGCTTCGCCGGCGTGCGAGCCGCGATCGCGTGGACTCCCGAGATCGCCGAGTTGTCACGGCGGCACAATGATGCGAACATCTTGGTGCTCCCGGCGCGCTTCCTCGAAGAGGACCAAGGCGTAGAAATCCTACGCCGTTGGTTGGAAGTGCCGTTCGACGGCGGTCGCCACCAACGTCGCGTCGCCAAGATCGAGGCTGACAAATGACGCTGATGCCGCCGCTCGAAGACGCCGATCCTATCGTTTTTCAGTTGGTGCAACGGGAAACACAACGGCAGGAAGATGGTCTCGAGCTGATCGCAAGCGAGAACTTTGCGTCGCGGGCCGTGATGGACGCGATGGGGTCCCCGCTCACGAACAAATATGCAGAAGGTTATCCCCGCAAACGCTACTACGCCGGGTGCGAGATCGTCGATGAAGTCGAGCAGCTCGCGATCGATCGTGCGTTGCAGTTGTTCGGTGCCGACCACGCCAACGTCCAACCACACGCCGGTTCGCAGGCCAACCTCATGGCATACTTGGCCGTGCTGCGGCCGGGCGAAAAACTCATGGGCATGTCCCTCCCGCACGGCGGGCACCTGACCCACGGACACAAAGTCAACCACAGCGGCATCATCTTCGAGTCGGTCCAGTATGGGGTCGATGAGGCGACGGGGCTGATCGATATGGATCGGGTGCGGGAGATGGCGCAGCGCGAGCGACCGAAATTACTGGTTGCAGGGTCAAGCGCGTATCCACGTATCATCGATTTTGCCGCTTTCGCAGAGGTTGCACACGAGATCGACGCGGTCTTTCTGGTGGATATGGCGCACTTTGCGGGATTGGTGGCCGGCGGGCATTATCCGAATCCGGTCGAGCACTCCCATATCGTGACGAGCACGACACACAAGACGCTCCGCGGCCCGCGGGGCGGTTTCATCCTGTGCCGCGAGGAATTTGCGAAGGCGGTGGACAAGAGCGTCTTCCCGGGTGGGCAAGGAGGACCGTTGGAACACGTCATTGCCGCAAAGGCCGTCGGGTTCGGCGAGGCGTTGCAGCCGGCCTTCAAGGAATATGGCGCCCAGGTTATTCGCAACGCCCAAAAACTCGGTGAAGTCCTGGCCGAAAATGGATACAACCTGGTGTCGGGCGGTACCGACAGCCACCTCATCCTGGTCGATTTGCGCAATAAGGAATTCTCTGGAAAAGACGGAGAAGAGGCGCTTGGGCGGGCGGGGATCCACGTCAACAAGAACACGGTTCCAGGTGATCCGCGCTCTCCGTTTGTCACCAGTGGCTTGCGCATCGGGACGCCGGCGATGACCACACGGGGCATGGGTGAAGATGAAATGGTCAAGATCGGCGATTTCATCACTCGGGTGCTGGCGTCGCCGGACGACGAAACCGTGCAAGCCGTTGCTGCCGAGGTACTTGAGCTGACGGAAAACTTCCCGCTGTACATCAGCGCCGCTACCACCTGAAACCCACTTGCTACCCCTCGTCCCCTAGATCACCTTTGACCTGTGACTGAGCTGCAACTCGCCGACGAGATCCTAGACCGCATCCGACAAGCGGATGGCCGGTTTCACGAACGGGCGTATCTGTTCGTGCTGGCCGCGCTGGAATACGGCCAGCGGCAGCGGCCCGTGCGGGGCCATATCTCCGGTCAGGAGTTGGTCTGGGCCTGCCGGGATTTTGCCATCGAGCAGTTCGGCCTCACCGCCAGGACAGTCCTGAATCACTGGGGAATCGAGTGCACTCGAGACATCGGGCGGACCGTGTTTACCCTGATCGATGTTGGGCTGTTTATGAAGGAAGAGTCGGACCAGATCTCGGATTTCGACAACGTTTTCGATTTCGTCGAGGCGTTCGATCGAGATTATCTCTGGGTTAGCATGAACCCGGCCAGTGAGGTGTTCCTCGGTTCTTAGGCGTGAAGGGGGTGGTCAACATGGAAGGCAGGGATTGGCCGAAATGCAAGAAGTGTGAAGGCGGGGAGTTGATACCGCTATCCGACTATGGGCGGGACGGCGCAACGATAATGTTCAAGGCATGGGTTTGCTCGGATCCGGAGTGCGGCTTCAACCTCCGCATCGACAACGGCGAGATCTCCCTCGGGCGAACCATCGGACAGAGCTTCAAATAGGGGAAATCCGACGTCCCGCAGTCGCGGGATTGTTTTATCCCAGCGAACCGGACGAACTCCGGACTCTCGTTGAGGGGCTGCTCGCCGCGGTCCAGGCGACGGAAGGGCCCGCTACGGCCGCCATCGTTCCCCACGCCGGCTTGATCTATTCGGGAGCCTGCGCAGCCGAAGTCTTCAAGCGTCTACAGTTGGCTCCAACCGTCGCTATCCTGGCTCCCAACCACACCGGCAAGCTCGGCATCTCCGGAGGAGCGAGCACCTGGAATCGCGGTGCGTTTCAAACACCGCTGGGTGACTTTGCGATTGCCGAAGAGGTCGTGTCCGCGCTGCGCGATGCGTGCCCGCTGGTCGAGCACGACCCCATGGCTCACGCGCGAGAGCACGCTATCGAGGTGGAGCTGCCATTCCTGTCACTGTTGTCTCCCGATTCCAGGTTGGTGCCACTCGTGCTGGCCTGGGATGATTGGGACCGGTGTCGCGAGCTTGCGGAAGCGCTCGCACTGATTGTCCGCGACTGTTCCGAGCCGGTCAGTTTGCTCGCGTCATCCGACATGACGCACTACGAGAGCGCGGCGTCCGCTGAGCGAAAGGACCGTATCGCGTTGGAGCACGTGTTCAAACTCGACGGCGAGGGTCTGTTGAACGCCTGTCACGAAAACGACATCACCATGTGCGGCCGGGCGCCGTGTGCGGTTGTGCTGGAGGCCGCGCGGTTACTGGGTGCCACGCATGCGGAGCTGGTCGATTATCGAAACAGTGGCTTGGTGACCGGGGACAACGAGCGAGTCGTGGCGTATGCGGGGGTGGTGATTCGATGA
>CAYLZR010000231.1:0-3924 GCA_964388145.1 uncultured Gemmatimonadaceae bacterium
TCAGATCGGAGTCATGGGTTACGCCTTTGCCGTCGGAGTGGCCGGCATCAGCGAAGTGTTGGTGGCATTAGCATTCGTGCGACGCCGGCTCGCCATTCACCTCGGCCCGCTCGGTGCGGCCGTGCTGGCGGCCGGTGCCAGCGCGTTTGGAGCATCGACCGTGGAAAATCCGATATTGGGCGGGGTAGTCGCGCTCGCCATCTTCGCGACAGTCGTGGCTTTGTTGGCAAGATCCGCTTTTACCAACCTCGTGCGACAAGTGGTTTCGAGATAACCAGTCGATGACCAGAGAAACCGTAGCGGCAGTGATTCCCACAAAGAACGTTGCACAGATCATCAAGCCGGCGCTCGACGCGTTACGGCTCTGCGACGAAGTCATCATCGTCGATATGTTTTCTACCGACGATACAAGACAGGTGTGCGAATCGTATCCGAACGTGCGCTTCTTCGAGCGTGAGGATTACATATACGGCAACTTCAACTTCGGGGTCGAGCAGGCACAGACAGATTGGATCGTGCGCATCGACAGCGACGAAGTCATCTCACCCGCCCTCACCAAGTCGATCCGTGCAGTCCTCGAAGCCGGCAGCGACGCGACGCACAAGTGTTACACGGCTGAGGCACATCTGTACATGTTCGGATATCGCATGCAATACGGGTGGGGAGCAAAGTCACGGCGACCCACGCTCTTCCGCAAGGGTGTCGCTCAGTACCGCGTGCGATCGGAGCACGAAGAGCTGCAGTCGGAGCACCCCTGGGGTCACCTCGAAGGACATTACGACCACTTCACGAGTCCGACTCTCAGCGACTTAACCGCCAAGATCAACTACTACTCAGACAAGGACGCCGCCCGCTCGACGCCCGGTCGGGTGCGTGGACCCGTTGCCATGTTGTGGAACGTTCTTCATTGGTGGCTGCGGTTTTACTTCTACCCTTATCGATCCTACCGGGATGGGCTTCCAGGTTTTGCAGTTTCGGTGATAGGAGCATTCAGCATCATTTTGCTGGACTTGAAAATGTGGGAGAAGGCACAGCGCGACCGCAACCGCGATGGAGGGTAGGCCTGTGGAGTCAGCGACCTCCTTCCCACGGCGCATCCTCCGGGTATTGGCTGAGGAAGGCATAACCGGTGTCTTCCGCCGAGTGAGGCATCGCCTGTCACCACCCAAGACGGCACCGAAGCAATACCGCTATCCTCATGCGCCACGACCACGACCCATGAGCAGCGTGTCCCTTCCTCGGTTTTTGGCCGAATGGATCGAACGTGTCGCCCTCGATCCACCGCTCGACCTGAACCTCTCCGCGATTGCCGAAGTGCTAAAACGGGCTCGCACCGACCCGGAAGCTTGGGGATTACTGGGCCAAGAAGGCATTTCGGAACCACAAGTGGGAGAGACGCTCTACGCCGTGACCAGATGGACGCGCCCCAAGAGCATCATTGAAGTGGGCGGTTACTCCGGCGTTTCCTCCCTTTGCCTCGCATTAGCCTGCGTCGAGAACGATCAAGGCCACGTTCACGTGATGGAACCCGTGGCGTGTCATCGTGAATTGATACGCCGTCACCTCGAGGCAGCCGGGATGAGTTCGTGGATAACCATTCACGATTTCGACTCAACCGCGGCTGCCGGAATTGAGTCCTTGCCTGAGAGCGAACTAATATTTCTGGACGCTGACCACTCCTATAACGCAACCGCACGCGATATCAAGGCGTTCGGGCGAAAATTGAATCCCTCCGGCATGCTGATCTTACACGACAGTATCAAGTTCCTCGACGTGCGACGTGCCGTGGCCGACGTGGTTGCTGCTGGACAATTCGACGTGCTCACAGTCGCCACAGCCGACGGAGACGGATTATCCCTGATGCGACCGAGCTTGGGGATAACTGGGACTGCATGACTCCATCGGATTGGAGTCCTGTCGCTCGCGCACGCGCTGTCAAGAGAACTCTCGTTCAAGGCGGCTGTCGCCTTGTATCAGCGTTGCGGGGCCACCGGGGCGTTCCGCTAAAGATCGTCCCTGGGTACTGGGTCAACGTCCACCCCGTCGCGTACGAGGACTTCCGGTACTGGACTAAGTACGAAAAATCCACCGCAGCGGCGTTGGCAAGAGTATGGAGACCGAGAATTTGCATAGTCGATATTGGAGCTCACCACGGCGCGTTCAGCGTGTGCGCGCTTCGGGGCGGTGGCCACAACATACGGCTGCTCTCGGTCGAGCCGTCACCGCAAGCGTTGGCCGTGTTGGAAGCGCAGAAGTCGATTCACCGGAACGAACAGTGGACCCTGCACCCTGTGGCCCTCATGGATACGGAGGGTGAGACCATATTGGAAACGGGCTGGTCGAATATGCTCGTTCCAGACAACTCGTTTCATCCGGGCTCACCCGCCCACCAGGTAACAGTTGCAACACGCACGTTGGACGAACTGTGCAGCAGCGAGAATGCCACCCCAGACCTCATCAAAATCGACGTAGAGGGGCTGGAACGGCACGTTCTCGACGGGGCCACCCGCACGCTCGAAGCACGGCCGGTGATATTCCTCGAGTGGCACCGCGACATGTTACAAAAGCAAGGGATCGATCCGATGGCGCCGTTGCAGTTGTTGCGGCGACACGATTATCGCTTTGAGCCATACGAGACGCCGAAGGCCGGGACGCTCGATTACGCGACCCTCGAGCAAACCGCTACCGAGCCGATCGTACGGCTCCTCTGCCATCCCTCATTGTCTTGAAGATCCTCGTCGCAACCCCATCCCGCAGCGTCATCGGAGGCGCAGAGATGTACCTGTCTCTCGCCATTCCCGGGTTAGCCCGGCGCGGTCACAACGTCGCTCTGCTGTACGAATGCCCAGAGGAACCGTCGAGCGCGACCATCGATCCGACCGAGCTCGACATTCCGCGGTGGTGCAGTGAACACCTGGGATCCCAAACAACCCTTCAGCGAGTTCGAGAGTGGACTCCTGATATCGTCTACTCCCACGGGTTGGATGCAAACGCGCTCGAGGAAGAGCTGCTTTCTCACTTCCCAGTCGTGCTGCACGCCCACAATTACTACTACGGCACATGCTTGACCGGATCGAAACGTCACGCATTTCCCTCGGCGCGACCGTGTGGACGCCGGTTTGGTGCGGCATGTCTCGTGCTGCACTACCCGCGTCGATGCGGTGGTCTGGACCCCGCAACGATGGTGCGTTCGTATCACACTCAAAAACAACGACGCGCGCGCCTACCTCGGTACCGTGGCGTGATCGTCGCGAGCAGTCACATGGCATCCGAGTATGTCCGCCACGGAGTCGCGTCAACACGGCTTCACACGCTCCCCTACCCTGTCACGCCCCCAAACGACGGGGGGAGCCGTTCCCATGCAACGTCATCTCCGAGCAAGCTGCTCTTCATCTCTCGCCTAACGGATCTCAAGGGCGGAACGCATTTGATTCGAGCGATGCGAGACGCGTCGGATGCTCTAACACGCACATTGACGCTGAGCGTCGCAGGAACGGGCCCGGAACAACCGGCACTGGAAGCGTTGGCCAAGCGACTCGACGTGCCGGCAACGTTTTACGGATGGGTTCGAGGTCCGGACCGCCACCGGCTGTTTCAAGAATCGGATCTGCTCGCGATTCCAAGCGTGTGGCCAGAGCCATTTGGGATTGTCGGAATTGAAGCAGGGACGTACGGGATCCCGTCGGTCGGATATGGAGTAGGTGGTATCGTCGATTGGCTCGAGCCTGGGGTGACCGGCGAACTCGCGCCAGGCGATCCCCCCACTGTGCGAGGATTGGCGAATGCTTTGGTACGGGCTCTCGAATCTCCTACGTACTACCACTCCCTATGTGAAGGCGCGAAACAAATGGCGCAACGCTACAGTCCGGATGACTGCTTTCGGCGATTAGAAAACATATTGGAGCAGGCGATTGCTGGCTAACA
>CAYLZR010000232.1:0-3896 GCA_964388145.1 uncultured Gemmatimonadaceae bacterium
TCGAGAAGAAGGGACAGACGGCGAAGGCTATCGCGTCATATCGCGAGATCCTCGACCATCTCGATGGAAGCGTGGGCCTTCTTCGTGAACTCCCGCTGTTCGTCAAGGTGGGCGACTTGTGCTTCAAGGAAGACGATAAGAAGACGGCTCTGGCAATGTACGATCGGGCCGGACAGTTGTATGCTGAGCACGGATCCGGCAAGAGTGTCATTGCCATCTGCAGTAAGATCCTGAAGGTCCTTCCTAGAGCAACCAACACGCACGTCCACTATGCGCGACTCTTGGTCGAGGGCGAACACATCGCGGAAGCGCGCAAGGTATTGGTCAACTACGCCCAACTGTTCGACCTCCCGAAGGTTCAACGTGCTCTCGAGGCGATGGAGGGTCGTTCCAAGAGCGAAATGGTCCCGATGTTGGAGATGGTGCTCGAGATGGCCGACCTCGGTATGCCGGAAACCGAACCCGAAGACGACGGTGCACTGGACGAGATCGCGGAACTAGATCTGGCGACCGGGGATTACGAACTGGCCGTCGACCCAGCCGTCGCGGTTGAGGCCGAGGCCGCACAAGCGGACGAGTCGGCCGAGACCGACGTCCTCGACGAGCGTCCCGTGGAGAGCCAGAGCCTCATAACCGGCGACATTGCATCCGAGATCGACGATCCGGTCTCGAGCGAGAGCGATGAAGAGAAGAATGCGGACTCGGACAGCTTCGTTGTAAAGTCGGGAGAGGATTGGGAAGTCGAGGAGTCGTCCGTGGTAGTAGAGGGGGGAGAGAAGGATCCGGCCATTGCAGCACCCGAGATCCCGATGGCAGACGAACCACCGCCGGCGGCCGCCAATCTCTCGGACCTGCCTATCCTCGACCTCGGCCCGCCGCCGAACGACAAGATCATGACAATGGAGGGTCTGGTTTCACTCGGAGATCACAGCCCCAATGATCTCACTGTGGAGCGCTTTTCCGACGGCCCGTCGAGCGGAAGCCTTGCACCGCGCCCGCCAAAGCCGTCGGCACCGAGGCCGGCCCCGGCTCGCCCGTCCGGAGGCAGCGTTACGCCACCGCCCCGCGTCTCGGCAGCGTACGGCCGCCCTTCGGCGGCGCACCGCCGACCTTCGGCGGCGCACCGACAGCTCGGGCGCCGCGGACCTCCGAAACCGAAGAAACGTATCTCCGTTTTCATGCTCTTGGTGGGTGTTGCCATTGCCGTGGCGTTTGGCATCGCCTTGACCAAGTTCTTTCCGTTTGGCTCAAATGGATCTGGAGCGGCGGATGCCCCCGCGGTTGGTCCTGCGTCACGAGGCAACGCAACCCCGGCACGGGCTCGACCGGCATCGGCTCGACCGGCAGCTGCACCCGTTCAGACGGCGGACACCACGGCAATTGCGATCATTCCGTTCGACTCGATCGTGGATTCGATGGACATCGATCTCGGGCTCGACAGTTTCCCGAGCCTCGCGGGTATCGATCTCGACTCCACCCTCCTCTCGGCCGGAGCGGACTCGGCCGCGGCGAGCCAGCCACCGAGGGTGCCACTCATCAGCGTGGAAGGCCTCGTGGTCGAAACGATCCGCGCGCTGATCACACCCGGCAGGACGGGGTCGCGCGTGGTACAGATCCTCGAATCGGGTGAACGTCTCACACTCACGGTCTTCCCCCTCGACGAAAATGCGGCTCGCGATCTCGTGGACGGTGAGATCCAAGTCGCCAACATCACCGAGAGTATTGCACAGGGGATCGTTAGGTTTGGCGATTACGAGGTACGAGCGCGGGCAGCGATCAGTAGTGATTCGCTCGAAGTGTTGCTACAGCAACTCGTTGAGGGTCCACCAACAAGCTAGCACCGCGCCAACCTGTCTCCGAAAGCGGCTCGGCGCGACCCCCGTGGCGACGCCGGCGCCGTCGATGGACGCGGGTTTGGCGTTGCCGAGCGGGTGAAAGCTCAGGTAGAGAGCCTCCCAAGTTTCATGCGCGAGGTGCCCGCGGTGGTGATGCCCCACCACACGGAAAATACGAAGATCAGCACGCCGATAGCGTGGACCCACCGTCCGATGCCTTGATCGTATTGCAACAGGCCCAACTGCCACAGCAGATAAGCCCAGTCGTGTTCACCGCCGCCCACGAGCGGGAGCAACTGGGCGCGTGCATCACGAATATAGACGGAGATGTTCCAGAAGTTCTGAGCTACCCACCACAGTGTGACCGACGCCGCATGCCGGTCTCCTTGTCGCACGAAGTACACGACGAAGATGGTTGGCACGATAATTTGAAATAGCGTTCCGCCGAGCGCACCGATGAATTCTCCGAACGGACCGAAAACCAAGTGTCCAGTCTCGTGGATGGCCAAGTCGACGCTGTCGAGCAGTCGATACACGCCCGGGCTGCGAAGCGACACGAGTCCGTAGATCGCGAGTGCTGCGGTCAGCGCGAGTCGCGCAAGGCGAGACGATCGATGTGGTTCCAATGAATCCGCCGCTCCTTCACGTTCCCTCTAAGTTTCATCGGGACCGGCATTTATGCCAGTCCCCGTCGGGCGCAATCGACTCTTGCGACGGGCTAGCCGCCGATCCACCTTCCCAGACCCCCTCAAAGCGATGGTCATGAAACGCATCTCGATTTTACTGGCATTCCTGTTACTCGGTGCGGCGTCGGTGGCTCCGGCCCAAGTGGCGCAACAGAGTGCGGTCTATCCCGGGGAGGAATGGGAATACGTGTGGCGAGATGCGCAGCGACTCGAAGCCTTTGGGTGGTCGGCTTCGGGACTTCGCGGTGCTTGGGAGTTCATCAGAGACAGCTCGAACACCACGGGCCTGATTGTGATTGACCGGGGCCGGGTTGTCTTCGAGTTCGGAGACGTGGTCGAGCTGTCGTACTTAGCGTCGGTCCGGAAGAGCGTGTTGGCCATGCTCTACGGGAAGTATGTGGAGAACGGTACGATCGATTTGGAAAAGACGATGGCTGACTTGGGAATGGACGACGTCGGCGGCCTCCTGGACATCGAGAAACGCGCCACCATCCATCATCTCATCACTGCCCGATCGGGAGTGTACCATCCGGCGTCGAACAGTGGAGACAATCTGGGCGATGCGCCGCCGCGTGGCTCGCGGGAGCCCGGCACGTACATGCTGTACAGCAATTGGGATTTCAACACCGCCGGGGCGGTTTTCGAGGAAGCAACCGGCGTCAATATCTACGATTCGTTGGAGGAGCAGCTCGCTCAACGCCTCGGCTTCCAGGATTGGGATCGGTCGGCCCAAAGGAAGAGCGGCAACCTCTCCATATCGAGAAATCCCGCGTATCACATGTGGATCTCCACGCGTGACATGGCGCGTATCGGCTATCTCATGCTTCGAGAGGGGCGCTGGACAAACGAACAGATCATTTCTCGTGATTGGGTGCGTCGCGTCTCGAGTGTCGTAACGCCGCTGGAGGAGATGAATCCAGTGAGCCGACGCGATCGCTACTTCGGCTACGGGTACATGTGGTGGGTATTCGACGGCCCGCGCGCGGTGGGCCCGTTCGAAGGCGCGTACACGGCGCGAGGGGCGGTGGGGCAGTGGATCACCGTGATGCCCGCCGTCGATCTGGTGATCGCGCACAAGACCAACTCGGTGTACGGAAGAACCACGAGTTGGCGGTCCTGGCAACGTTTCATGGAGTTGATGCTCGAGTCCAAACGTGGGGTCGAGATGGAGGCCCCATATCCGTGGAGGTAGTCGTCGTTGTTGCCCTCGGGGTGCGCACGTCCGGGGACGCCGCCCTTACGAGTGTTTGATGAACGTCCCATCCTGCAACTCGGCATAAGCCTGCCGCAGCTCGTCGCGTGTGTTCATGACGATTGGACCTTGCCAGGCAACCGGCTCCTTGAGTGGCTTTCCCGATACCAGCAGGAACCGGAT
>CAYLZR010000233.1:0-3855 GCA_964388145.1 uncultured Gemmatimonadaceae bacterium
CCGGTAAGGGTGTGCGCGTCGCCGGCCAGGCGGAGGGTGGTTTTTACCTCGGCGGGCCGTTTGGCCGGAAGTTCTCGCTGGGCTTTTCGGCCCAGACCAGGGCGTACGGTTCGGGCTTGATTTCCGATGGACTGGCGAGGCTTTTCCGGGACGGTAATCTGACGCAGAGTCAATTCGACATCGCGGGCTCCGGGGGCATTGTACTGGTCACGGCTGAGCTTGGCGCCCATACCGTGTGGCGGTTTGGCCCGCTGGGCACCGAAGACGGCATGCATCTGTCCCTCGGTCTGGGTGGACGGCTGGTGCGCGCCGGGTACTTCCAGCAGGCACGGCCCCAGGTAGGCAGCAGCACGGTTTTTCGAGCTGGGTTGGACAGCATCGTGGCCGACCTCTCGTTCGAGACGTTCGACACACCAATCGCCGTCGGGGCCAGTTTTGTCGACCGTTTTAATAGCGCACGGAATAGCTTGGTTGGCGATTTCTTGATCCGGATGGAGTGGCCCACCAACGGCTTTTCATTCGAGGCGATGTTCGCCAACCTCGGCAGCCTGACTGTTCCCGACGTCGTGCGTGATACCGCCAGCTTGATCGTGGCGACCGCGGACCCGCTTTTCTCGGGTGAGTTAGCCGATTCCCTCGACGCGATGAACTTTGTGTTGGACGCTGTTGTCGATGTGAACGTCAAACTACCGCAGATCATTCGGTTCAGCGCGGGCGCATGGGCAAACGCCATTTTGCAGCTCGATGTGGCCGCGACGTTGCCCGTGAGCGGAGACTTCGAGACACCGCTCACCGTTGACCTCGGAAGCACCTGGCGGTTCATGGGGTCACTTCCGCTTCGAGCCGGTGTGATTCTCGGCGGGCATCAAGGCCTGGGTTTTTCGGGCGGCTTTGCCCTCGAGGGGCGCAACGTGTTGTTCCAAGTGGCAGGGCAGTCCTTGGGTGGCTTGTTCCGAAATGCCAAGGGGGCCGGAGTGCGAGTCGACCTCGGCATGTTCTTCTGATCCGGGGGGGGCCGGACCCCCCCTGCCCCCGCCCCCTTGGGAACAGCGCCGCCCTTCCGTATAATTGTGAGGCCCCTGTATCGGTCCAGCCCGGTCAGGGGCCGATTTTTCACCTCAACACCTTTTCGATGTCTGCACAGTGATCAGACTCCGAGCGACATTTGCGACGCGTGCCGCGTGCGTGCTGACCCCGCTGTTGGCGGCGTGCAGTCGGGGGGGAGATTCGGACGGCGGGTCACTTGCGGTCGCACGCGAGACAGAAGCGAACGAGTCCTCTCTGACCAACCTAGGGCAGCTCACCTTCACCGGGCAAAACGCCGAAGCCTATTTTTCTTCAGACGGCACCCGCCTCATCTTCCAGCGCACCGGCGACGCCGAGTCGTGCGACCAGCAGTATACGATCAACGTCGATGGCAGCGGCATGCAACGCGTCTCGAACGGATTGGGGCGTACCACGTGCGGCTATTACTACCAGCGCGATGAGCGCATCCTGTATTCGAGCACGTTCCAGGCCGGCGAGGCTTGCCCGACACCGCCCGACTTTTCGCAGGGATATGTTTGGCCGTTGAGCGACTTTGATATCTACACGGCATTACCGAACGGAGACGATCTTCAACGACTCACCACCGAGCCGGGCTACGATGCCGAGGCCACTCTCTCTCCCAACGGCGAGACGATCGTCTTCACCTCGATGCGAGACGGCGACCTAGACATCTACAGCATGAATGTCGATGGGTCGAATGCGCAACGGCTCACCAACAGGTTGGGGTACGACGGGGGGCCGTTCTTTTCTCCAGACGGATCGAAGATCGTTTACCGGGCGTGGTACCCGACGACTTCGGAAGAAGAGGCAGACTACACGCGTCTCTTGAGTCAGAACCGCGTCAGACCGAGCCAGATGGAAATCTGGGTGATGAACGCCGATGGTTCAGACAAGCAACAAGTCACCCATCTCGGGGGGGCGAACTTTGCGCCCTTCTTTCATCCGGACGGAAACCGAATCATCTTTGCCTCGAATCATCACGTTATCGAGGAGGATCCGCGGTCGCGAAATTTTGACTTGTTCTTGGTGGACCTCAATGGTCAGCACCTCCGGCAGATCACTTATTCGGATGTATTCGACGGGTTTCCCGTGTTTTCGCCGGACGGGACGAAACTCGTATTCGCCTCGAACCGTTATGGGAGCGTAGAGGGCGATACGAACATATTTATTGCGGATTGGGTAGAAGATTGACCCACCAGAGGTTGAGAACGTTGACGAAACCTGACGGAACGAACGATCAACAGGCTTCAGCACCGAGGTCCCCGGCACAAACGGCATGGGAGTGGGTCAAGTCTCTCGTCGTTGCGTTGATGATCTGGTTCATGTTGACCAGCCTGCTGGTACAGGCGTTCCGTATACCGTCGGGGAGCATGGAAAACACCTTGCTCGTGGGGGATTTCCTGTTCGTCAACAAGGCGTTGTACGGAGCTGAATTGCCAATTGTTGGCAAGCGGCTGCCGGCGTTCCGCGAGCCGCGGCGAGAGGAGATCGTGGTGTTCGATTCGGTTGAAGACCCCAGGATAAGCGTCGTGAAGAGAATTGTCGGGGTGCCTGGCGACACGATCGGAATGGAAGACAACGTGCTCGTTCGCAACGGCGAGCGGATTGAGGAAGAGTTCGCGGTACGGGGCAATATCGGCGATCCGCGTGATCCTCGAATGCGGAGCTGGCAAGCGAAGTACCTGACGGACAACCAGGATATACGGTCGTACCGGCCGTCGCTCAAGAACTGGGGTCCCCTGGTTGTCCCGCCTGATTCCTTCTTTGTAATGGGCGACAATCGCGACAACTCCTATGACGGACGCTACTGGGGTTTCTTGGGTCGTGACCGAATACGTGGGAAGCCGCTTTTTGTGTACTACAGTTACGACAAACACGGCGTATCCCTCCTCCCGTTTCTGACAGCGGTTCGCTGGCGTCGGGTCTTTTTCCGTCCTAACTGATGGCCGAAGAGCAAAAACCCGAGACCGCTCGCGAGCGTACGATGAGTTGGATCCGATCGATCGCGGTCGCTCTGGTGCTTTGGTTTGTGCTGCGAACGCTCTTGGTGGGCGCATTCCACATCACGTCCGGCAGCATGGAAAACGCACTGCTGATCGGCGATGTGCTGTTTGTGAACAAGGCCCTCTATGGGGCGGAACTCCCTCTGATCAACAAACGCCTGCCGGGGTTTCGCGGGCCGCGACGCGGAGACATCGTCGTGTTCGAGTCCGTGGAAGAAGCCAGACTGATGGTTGTCAAACGTCTGGTAGGGGTTCCCGGAGATACCATCCAAATGCGCGACAACTTTGTGTTCGTAAACGGTGAACCGCTCAAGGAACCGTACGTCGTGAAGTCGGACGAGACGATGGATCCGCCCGACCCGAAGATGGGTTGGCAACGTCGATATTTGGTGGAGCAGGAAGCGCAAGGATACAGGCCTACGCTCAAGAACTGGGGTCCGATTGTCGTACCCCAGGACTCATTTTTGGCCATGGGCGACAATCGAGACGCATCCTACGACAGTCGATACTGGGGCTTTCTTGGGCGCGACCGGATACGCGGAAAGGCAGTGATCGTTTACTTCAGCTACGACAAAAACGGCATCCTGCCGCTTCCGATCATCACCGCCATTCGATGGAGACGGCTGTTTCATCTATTGCGGTGAAGTTTGGGTGTTGGGTGTTAGGTTGTAGGTGTTAGGTATGTGAGAAAAAAGACCTCGCAACTCAAACGAGTCGGCGGGGCCTTTTTGTGGTTAACAAGATCCGTGACGCAAGAGCTCAAACCCAAAACCTATCACCCTACGATTTGTACCTATACGTAATC
>CAYLZR010000234.1:0-3839 GCA_964388145.1 uncultured Gemmatimonadaceae bacterium
ATCCGGAGAACCGGCGAATTTCGGATCCCTACCTGAGTTCCGACGATTACGCTGATCGAGCGCATCGGCTTTACACCGATGGCCGCTATGACGATGCGCTCGACGTCCTACGAGATGCCATCGAAATCTTTCCCCAGGCCGCGGAGCTACACGTTGGGCTGGCGTACGCGCGGCTCGCGCGCGACGAGTTTGCCTGGGCGCTGCGTTCGTTCAACGAGGCGCTTGCATTCGAGCCGAACAACGAAGACGGACTCGCGGGATTGGGCGAAGTACTCCTGAAGGTCGGTCATCGCGCCCGAGCGTTCCGCTGTTTCGACGCCATCGTCGCGCTCGGGTTTCGCGAAGACCAAGACCTCATGCTACAGGTGGGAAGAACCCTCTTTCGTGAGGGCGTATTCGACCGGGCGAGAGATTTCTTTGAGCTTGTTCTCGTGGCGCACCCCGATTCGGCCGAGGCTACGGCGTGTCTTGGGTACGCCGCCCACCGGCTCGCCGACGACGAGGGTTCGATTCGATGGCTGTCGCGGGCGCTCGAACTGGAGCCCGGAGATTCGGAGTCTCGCATTTACCTGGGCAACATGTTGTACGATAAGGGGGATTTCGACGGGGCGTTGGAACACTTCGATCAGACGCATCCCCAAGATCATTTTGAAGAACTGGCTCTCTGGCGGTACGTCGCGCTGAAGAAATCAATGTATCGTCTGAACACCGAGGATCCGGAACTCTATCCTTGGGTCGAGCGACTCAAAGGGTTGTCCGCCTCGATGAGTTCCGATGACCAAGTACTCGCCGAGATCGAGGCAAAGTTGCCCGATGGCACGTTCATCGACCCGCGTCAGTTGGATTTCTTCGCGGCTCATCTGTCACTCCCACACGCCATGCTGCAACGGCGGGGTGCCGCCGAGATCCACAACGTCACGATGAGCGACGGCGCTACATACCGCGGCACATGGGAGCAGATCGTGCTTCAGATACTCAAAGACGACCAGCGGTGGCTTGGCGGATCACTGGCCGATTACATGCACGTAGTGGCTCGCCGCAGCACAGAGCAAACCGGCATCGACGTCCCGTCCAACGATGCGGAGAGCTTCATTCGGGGAATCGCGCAGGCCGGCTTGCTGCGCATCTCGGCCTGACAAAAATCCACGATAACGGTTGTTGAATGTCATTAACGGCAAACGTCGTAAGGCGTGTGCTTTCCAACGGCCTGACCGTTCTGGTCGAGCGGGACGACTCCGCACCAGTCGTCGCTTCCGTGGCGCACGTCAAAGCCGGCTATTTCGACGAGCCGGATAATTGGGTTGGCATCTCGCATGTGCTGGAGCACATGTACTTCAAGGGAACTCCCAGGCGGCCTGCCGGCCAGTTGGCCAGTGAAACGCAGCGGCTCGGCGGGTTCCTCAACGCAGGCACCATTTACGACAAAACTGTCTACTACACCGTGCTTCCGGCAGCTGAAGGCACGCTGGAGCAGGCGATCAACCTGCAAGCCGACGCGCTCATGTACTTGGCGCTCGACGCTGATGAGTTGGCTCGCGAGCTGGAAGTCATCATTCAAGAGGCCAATCGAAAGCTGGACACGCCGTCCGCGGTTGCCGGTGAAACACTGTACGAGCTGTTGTACTCGCAGCATCGGATTCGGCGCTGGCGCATCGGCACGGAGGAAGGTCTGCGGTTGCTCACGGCCGACGATTTGCGGTCGTACTACCGAACGCGATACACGCCGGAGCGCACCATCGTCGCGCTCGTCGGAGCGCTCGACGTGGAACGCGCCTTGGACATCGCGAGCGAGACCTACGCGAGTTGGACCACCGATCGACCGCATGACGATCGGTCACCTCAGGAGGTGAACCCGCCGCCGCCGTCGATTCGAGTGCTGCGCGGCGACGTCGTGCGTCCACGAGCGGTTGTTGGTTGGCGCTCGGTTCACGAGCTGCACCCCTCGGCCACGGCGTTGGATTTCGCCGCGTCGATCCTAGGGTCCGGACGAGGTTCGTGGCTGTCACGAGCCGTACGAACACCCGGGCTCGCTAGTAGTGCTCGCGCGTTCCATCAGACGATGTCCGAGGTTGGTGTCTTCAATCTGACGTTGGAAGGCGACGCGTCGACGATCGACGACGCCGTTAGCCGCAGCCTCGACCTCGTTGCGCAACTGGCCGCGTCGGGGCCAAGCGATGAGGACATGGAACGCGTTCGCGCACTGACGACCGTACGTTGGTCGCGGCGCGTCGAGTCGATGGACGGTCGTGCCAGCCTGTGGGCCGACGCCGAGGCTCTGGGCGAGTACGCTCTCGCAGACGAATTCTATCGCCGCATGCTCGATGTCACCGCCACTGAGGTTCAGCAAGCGGCCCAGGAGTTCCTGTCGCCCGACGAGCCCGCTGCGGTCGTGTACGGTGGACCGGAGTTCGAGACCAGATTCGAACGGCAAGCGTGGCCTCCTCGAGAGACCGAGCGTTTCTCCGTGGGCGGCATCGCGGCGCCGTCACTGCCCGACTTCCCAACAAAGCCGGTGCACGGGCCGGTGACCACGGTCGGGAATGTGGTTCATGTGGCATTAGACGGCGCTGACTTGCTGGTCCGGTCAAAACCCGGATCGGGTTTGGTTTTTATCGCGGCGTATGTGCAAGGACTACGCGCGGGCGAGACCTCGGAGATCGCCGGCTTGTCTGCTCTTCTGGTCCGTGCGGCGGTGCGCGGAGCCGGGGGCCTGGACGGGGAGCAATTGGCGCTCGCCGCCGAACGCCTGGGTGGCGCGATCGGCGCCACGGCGTCGGCCGACGCCGTGGGCTGGGGGTTGACTGTTCGACCGGAAGCCGCTCGAGACGCCGCCCGTCTGTTATACACAGTCGCGAGCGCGCCACGTCTGGACTCGGACGGCCTTGCTATCGAGCGGTCGCTGCAGGCCAGCGACGCAGCACGGCAGCGCGACGACATGTTTGGGTATCCCATTCAGCAGGCGCTTGCGCTGGCCCTGCCTGAATCGACGTACGGGCTTCCGGCGTTGGGCACGCCCACCACCGTCCCCAATCTAGGCGATGAATTGGTCCGTGAGTGGGCGGACGTCCTGCGCGCCGGGCGCATCACGGTGGTTGCCGTGGGTGACCTCTCCAACGACGAGTTGATCGACAACCTCTCCGTGTTCGCGACGTGGGAGAGCAAGCGGAGCAGCTCGACACCCATCCCCGTCGGTGCCTGGCAGGCGGGACGCGATCGTGAAACACGCGACAAGGCACAGTCGGCGATCGCGATGGTCTTTCCAGGTTCGTCATACCAGTCGCCGGATCGATTTCCCCTCATCATCGCCGGATCGCTGTTGAGTGGCCTCGCGGGATCACTATTCCGCGAGCTGCGTGATGCTCGCTCCTTGGCGTACACCGTAGCGGCTATGCCGTGGTTGAAACGCAGCACGGGAGCGATGCTCACCTACATCGCAACGTCGCCGAGTCGGGAGGAGGAAGCGCGGGAGGCGATGTTGGAGAAGCTGGCGGACACGGGTGTGGACGATATACCGGACGAAGAGATCGAGCGCGCTCGAAACTATGCCGCCGGCGCGTTGCAGCTTCAGCTACAGAGTAGCGGGGCCCTGGCGGGCGAAATTCTCGATGCATGGATTCACGGTGACCTCGAATCGCTGCCCCATCTCGCCGACCAATTGCGAGCGGTCACCGCCGACGATGTTCGTAGGGTTGCTGCGCAGGTCTTTCGAGCGGATGAGCGGGCGGAGTTTGTGGTGGAGGGACGGGAGACGTGAGAGGTGAGACGGGAGTCGTGAGTCGTGAGCCGTGAGTCGTGAGCCGTGAGCCGTGAGCCGTGAGCCGTGAGCCGTGAGCCGTGAG
>CAYLZR010000235.1:0-2068 GCA_964388145.1 uncultured Gemmatimonadaceae bacterium
TGGATCATCAAACCCCCGGATTTCGATCCCAACGAGAAGTACCCGTTGATCCTGTCGATCCATGGCGGCCCGCACGGCATGTATGGCGTGGGGTTCAACTTCGGATGGCAGGAACACGCCGCCAACGGCTACGTCGTGCTGTACACGAACCCGCGCGGCAGCTCGGGCTACGGAAGCCCGTTTGGGAATGCCATCAAACGTGCGTATCCCGGAAAGGATTTCGACGACCTGATGGCCGGCGTCGACAGTGTGATCAACCGCGGGTACATCGACACGCGCAACATGTTCGTGTACGGGTGCAGCGGCGGTGGCGTGTTGACCTCATGGATCGTGGGGCACACCGAGCGGTTCGCCGCGGCGTCGGCGAATTGCCCGGTCACCAACTGGCTCTCGTTCGTGGGAACGACGGACGGTGCGGGCTGGTACCGCAATTTCGATCACCTGCCGTGGGAGGATCCGTCCGAGCACCTGCGGCGCTCGCCCTTGATGTACGTGGGCAACGTGACGACCCCGACGATGCTGATGACAGGCGTCAACGATCTGCGCACGCCGATGCCGCAGACCGAGGAGTACTACACGGCGCTGCGGTATCTCAAGGTTCCGACGGCGATGATCCGGTTCAACGACGAGTGGCACGGCACGAGCAGGACGCCGTCGAACTTCCTGCGGACGCAGTTGTACCTGCGGGGGTGGTTCGAGAAGCACATGACCAAGGATGAGGAGCGGATTACGTCGGATATGCAGTGAGAAGTGAGACGTGAGAGGGCCACCCCTCCGCCCCGCCCGATCGGGGATAGGGGGGTGGCCGTCTTACGTCTCACTTCTCCACTTTCTTCCCGCACCACGGACACTTCACCCAATAATCCGGTAACACACCCCAGCCACACCGCGAGCATTTGGTCTTTTCGTCTTTCACTTTCCACTTCTTCATCACTTTCGTGCGGCACCAGGGGCAGTACCGCATAAACGGCATCAGGTCGCCCTTGCACGTCGAACACCGGGCCGTGTAGCGGACATCGCTGTAGTGGCGGTCCGCCGGCTGCTGTACCGTCCCCCCGTAACACCACGCACAGAACGGCCAGTCGCGTTTGATCCCTCTACCGCAGCGCCGGCAGTGTGCGGGAAACCGCGACGTTCCTCGGGGGTGGCGGCGCGCCGTCCCGCACCACGGGCAGTGGAACATGGTCTCCGACACGGGGCCGCCACACTTCCCACACGCGTGTCGTGCCTCCAAGGTGCGGCCGTATCGCCGGCGGAACTCACGCATGCGGATGGTCTTCCACCGGCCGTGACCCGCCGATTTCTTTTTCCGCCTGCGGGCCGCCGTACGTAACGCACGAGGTTTCACACGGCGAAACGCCGCCAGCATGTCCCCCGCGTCGACGAACCGCGCGCGCTCGTCGAGCTCCGTCGCACGGCGCAAGAAACTCACGAAATCCGGATGCATGTTCCGCCGTAAACGATCGATGCCGCCAGGTGGCCAGTCGTAGGGCCACTCGGGCAGGACTCCCGCAAACATGCGATACAACACGAGACCCAAGGCGAACACGTCGGATCGCAACGAAGGCCTGCCGATACCTTGTTCGGGCGCCAGATAGCCAAACGTTCCCGTTCCGCCACCGATCAGCGTCCGCGTGCGAAAAGCGACCTTGGCAATCCCAAAGTCCGTGAGCCGGATGCGGTCGTCCGGAAACAGAATCACGTTCTCGGGCTTGATGTCGCAGTGAATGATGCGGCGTTCGTGCGCATAGGCGACGGCTGCGAGCAGTTGCTCGGCAAGCTGCATGGCGGTCTTGGCGGTCATGCGCCGCTTGAGACGCTTGGCCAACGTTCCACTGCCAAGCGCATACACAATGACGAAACGCTTTCCGATGTAGCCGGCATTCTTCATCGGAAGGATGTTGGGATGGTCCAGGCTCGCGGTGAGCCGGACCTCTTTGCGGAAATCGTCGAGCGTTTCCTTAGTAATTAGGCGGGCGTGAGGAATCTTGAGCGCGACCGGGACGCCCTCGATCGTGTCGTAGGCGCGATACACAGTGGCGAAGGCCCCCTTCCCCACGCGTCCCGT
>CAYLZR010000235.1:2168-3823 GCA_964388145.1 uncultured Gemmatimonadaceae bacterium
GCCATGCGCCGCTCCGCCTGTTCCACACTCGCCGAAACGGACGTGATGACATCGCTCACCTTGTCCGCGGCCTTCGCCCGCTTCGCCACCTGCTTGAACCGATGCTCCGCGTCGTCCAGGCTGGTCAGCAGGTTGCTGGTCCGCTCGTCCAACTGCGCCCCGGTCCGCTGCAATTCGGTCATGCGCGCCTCGAGAACGGCAAGTGTTCCGGCGCGCGCCTCGAGAGTCGATGCCGCCGAAACCACGCGGTCCGCGTTCTGCCGCATATGCTCCACGTTGCCGCCCAGATCGTCGAGCAGCGTGATCTTGCCGCGAATGTCTCGGATCGAGTCTTGAACAGTCGCGAGCCAGCCGCTGGTCTCGGCGTTGCCTACTTGCGTTTGTTCGATCTCGGCTCTCGCCCCGCGCAACTGCTCCAGGGCGTCGCGTACCTCTTCTCGCGATCCGCGCAAAGACGCGACGTCGCGCACCGCCTCGCCGATCTCACCGCGCGCCGCCTCGATCCTCTTCAAACGCTTCTCAATTTCGGCTGCGGTGTCCTCCGTACGGTTCATCCCCTCGTGCATCGCCTCGACCCGCTCGATCTGTTCACCGAGCTGGGCCAATTCGGACGACACCGTGGTGATTCGTGCAGCGACCGCGTTGGCCTGATCGTTTGCCGCCGTAATCTTGCCCACCGAACCGTCCAACGTCCGGAACCGAGACTCCAACTCCGTCGCGCCATTGCCGACGTCCACGATACGCTGATCGATGGCTTCGAGGTTGCTGCTGTCGAGCCGGAACCGCTCGTCGCCAAGCCGTACTTCATCCTGCAAACGATCGAGTTGCTGTCGGAGCGCGTCGTTGTCCGAATCGATCTTTGCCTGTGTGTCGCGCAGATTTGCGGTCCGAGCCGCAACTTGGCTGTTCAGAGTCTGCAGCCCTTCCAGGCTCGCGTGCGCCTGCTTGACCTCTTTGACTTGCTCCTGCGCCTTCTTCACTTGCCAACCGAGACTCTGCTGTATGTCCGTCAGGTTTCGCATTTGGGACTCAGCCCGGTCGACGACCTCTCGCTGCATCTCCAGCGCAGCCGATTTTTGCGTCACGTGATCCGCCAGCGCCCGCAACGCGTTGAGATGCCGCTCGGTGCGCGACGCCATCTCCTCGGCCTTGTCCAAATCACTCATGGTGGCTTCGACCGCTGAGATCCGCCCCGATGACGCGGTGATTTCCTCACTCAGTTTGCCGAGCTGGGAGCGCACCGAGTCGTACTTCGACAGGGCTGCCTCCTGAGAACTTCGGAGATGTGACTGGTCTTCCCGGACATGCGCTACCTCTCCGCTGAACTCCGTCGACTGCTGCCGCAAATCGTCGAGTTGACCGCGTAGCTTCACCATCAGGCCCGATGGGCCCAACAACTCGGCAGCCTCCTGGCGGGCCGCCGTCAACCCTTCGACATCGCCGCGTAGCTCGGACACTGTTCCTTCGAGAGCTGAAAGGTCGGCGAACTTGGCCTCTGCCTCTTCCACTCCGCGCATGGTCTTCTCGAGCGCCTGCGCCAATTCGATCTGTTCGTCCCTTACCTCCTGCGCCCGGGTCTCGGCCACATCTACCCTAAACGCCACATCTCGGAGCCCGTCTCCGCGACTCTCCACTTCGCGGATCTGATCTCCCAG
>CAYLZR010000236.1:0-3801 GCA_964388145.1 uncultured Gemmatimonadaceae bacterium
GGTCGCCCAATCCCCAGCAGTATACACCGGCGCTCAGCGTGACTCCACAGGTGTGCTGAGTGTTCGCGCTGATCGATTGGAACGTGAGACCTCCCGTGACCATGACGGGGTCCAGGCTGCAGAAAAACGTCGTGAACCCTGTCGGATCATTCGGATCCACACAGACCTCACCTGCGTTCGCACCGAGTTGACCGAGCGAATTCTGCCCCCAGCACCAGGCCTCGCCCGACCCCCGAACTCCGCAGGAATAGGAGCCTCCAGCGCTCACCTCCACGTAGCCGGTGCCGTTCATGATCGGCGCCGGCCCGGTGGTAGAGTTCGCTCCTCCACCTCCCAGCTGCCCGAAGTCCCCACCGCCCCAACAGTATGCCTCGTCAGTGAGGGTCACGCCGCAGGTGTGGCCGAGCCCGGCGCTGATGGTCGCGAATGCGAGGCCACCCGCGACCGCGACCGGTGTGGGGGACGAGACTCCGCTGCTGTCACCCAACTGGCCGTCGTCGTTGTCTCCCCAGCAATAGGCTTCGCCCGCGGCGGTCAACGCACACGTGTGAAAGTTGCCGGCGCTGATAGTCGCGAACGCTAGCCCACCCCCAACCAGCACTGGCTCGGACCTATTGTCGGTCGTCCCGTCACCGAGCTGGCCGCTACCGTTGAACCCCCAACAATACGCCTCTCCGGCTCCGTTGAGTCCGCACGTCGACGTACCGCCCGCACTGATGCTCGAAAGCCCAAGCGTGGCGCCAACCGCGGTCGGTTCGGGTACGTCCACGGTCGAGCCGTTCCCTATTTGACCGCTGCTGTTGAAGCCCCAGCAGAACAGAGCACCAGCCGTCGTGATGCCGCACGTGTGTGCGCCCCCGGCGCTTATCGAGGTAAACGCGTGTCCTCCTGCGACTCCGAGAGGCACGTCGCTATCGGCCGTCCCTCCGGTGCCGAGCTGTCCATGCTCGCCCCACCCCCAACAGAACGCCTGATTGGCAGCCGTGAGGCCACAGGTATGCAACACACCCACACTCACGCTCACGAGCCCTGCATCGAGGTCGGGCCCGGTGGTCTCGCCGCCGCACGCGCCTAAGCTCCCGAGGACCGCCATCGTGAACCACCATCGCCATTGGCCTCTGGCGGCCGTTCCTCGCTGTCTGTACATTGGAATTAGAAACATGTCCTAAGAGTATCCGCGTACTTTGGAGTTAGCAAGACGATGCATCGGTCGTGTCAAAGAGGCTTGCTACTGCTCGCCCTTTTCGCGCTTCCAGCCGAGGCTCGAGCCCAACAGTTTCTCGGGTTCCGCTACCAAGCGGGAGAGTGTGTCGATTCCACCGGGGCCAAAGGGTATAACCCGGGGTACGTAGGAGAGTGCGGTGGACTCCGGGCTGCCGACCTTCGCGAGCAAATCCTTTCGGACATCGACTTGTCGGGTGCCGATTTACAGTCGGCACGGTTGACGCATGCGAAGCTCAAGGGAACCCTGCTCGTCGGTGCGAACATGCGGAACGCCCAAATGGAATCCGTAGACCTACGTGAGGCAGATCTCCGAGACGCGCTGCTGGACCGGGCGCTGCTTGTGCGGGCGGACCTGAGCAATGCGAATCTCCAGCAAGCACGGCTCAGTCGCGCAAATCTCCGTGACGGCACGTTGCGGGACGCGGACCTGCGCGGCGCCAACCTGCGCGGCGCCAACCTCAGCGGTGCGGATCTCAGCTATGCAGACCTCACCGGCGCCAATCTTCGAGGCGCAATCTTCACTGGCGCCACGATTCTGCCAGCGACGCTCTCGCCAAATGAAGCCATACAGCGTGGAATGATCTTGCGAATGTGACGGTGCGCGACCGACGCTACGGCAGGAAGAGGTCAAGCTCCTCGAAGTAGATCGACCAGGCGAACCAGAACGCTGCGTACGCGTCTGCACGGAGAAGGAGCTGCGTGCCCGCCAAAGGTCCGTCCACGGCTCGCCCCGCGGCGTCCCACACCGTGCCGGTTTCAGCGTCCGTGAACCGAACAGGCTGCTCACTCGTCACCTCGAAGGTCAGGGTGCGGCCGCCGAGCCGCCGGTCGAACGCCATCGCCGTGTTGTGGGACCGCACGTAGGTGACCAGTACCGGCTCCCCGCGTACCGTATTATTCACCGCGACCACTGCGCCCATGCCCGCCAGGACCGTGTGGCTGTAGACCGAGACAGAATTGCCCTCCGCAAGGCCGAGGCCGAGTTCCTTCGGCGGCCGAACGGCACCGATCTTGGCGCGGTCCTCCCTGCTCAACGCGTTGATGAAACCATTGGACGGCTCGTCGTAACTACCGTAGGGGTAGACGCCGTACGGCCGATCGTCGAACCCGGTGTTCTCGGTCATGACCGTCGTAGCGGGATGCAGCGTCTTCCAAAACGACCAGGTCGTTTCCACCAGCGGAAGTCGCCGGAGGGCGGCTCCACGATCCGGCCCGCACATGCCCCCCAGCAGCATTTGGTTCCAAAGCGTCTCGGTTTGCCGGTCGAACATCGTGAGGTTCGATCGAAACAACAGGCCGGAGACACCGAAGTTCCTGGTGCTGCCGTTGACCCGCGGATCGAAGGCGATCCCCGAACCCGTGAGGGGACAATAGGTCATCAAGACCGGCTCACCGCCCAGGGTGTCATTCACGATCTCATGCCACCAGAGGACGCCGAACGGATAGGCGCGGGCCTCTCCGTTGATGACGAGCCCCAGAACACGATCGGTCGCCTCGAGGAAGGTGGCACCCGCGGCGGGAACCACCTCGGGATTCGTGAGAGCGGGAATGGCGTCTCGGACGACTCCACCGTCGAAAATGCTGGACGTCGGCACCGTGCAGTTGAGGTCGAAATCAAGCGGACCATGGTCGCATCCGCTTGCCAGCACGACCGCGCAAATGGCGGAAATCGACAGCCTCATAGCCCCGTACACGCCTTTCTGCGGCGCCGTGTTCCCCGCGCCCGAGTCCGAGTCCTATCGGATTTGGGGCACTCGGCGCTATTGTATTATAGGATAGCGGACCTCATGGCAGGTAAACGCCTTTGTTTGGCGCCGTGTTCCCCGCGCCCGAGCCCCAGTCTTATTGGATTGGGGGCACTCGGCGCTATCGTAGGGTAGCGGAGATATTATGCACAGAACCGCCCTGCTTTTCACGGGCCTCCTCTTCACCGTGCCGGGTCTTCAGGCACAGCAGGTTACCCTGGTCGGCGTCGTCCGGGACTCACTCACGGGTAATCCGATCCAGGGTGTCACCGTCTGGGTACCTCAGCAAGCGCTCGCCACCCGCAGTAGCAGCACGGGCGGATTTACCCTGCAGGGAGTCGAGGCCGGACAATTCGAGATTCTCTTTCGGCAAGTTGGCTACCGTGTCGGTAGTATCACAATCGAGTTGACCCTGGGGGCGCGATCGAGCACAGTGGATCTGGGGGCGGTCGCCATGATACCTATCGCGACCGCGCTCAGCCCTCTGGTCGTCACAGGGAAGGAACCCAACCTCAAGCTCCGCCAGGTCGGATTCTATCATCGGCGCCGATTCGAAGCCGGCACATTCTTCACCCAGGCGGACATCGCCAAGGAAAACCCAACGCGTACGTCAGATCTGTTTCGACGCATTCCCGGTTTTCGCATCTTCAGCGACGGCTCGATCGTCAGCACCCGCGGGATTCCAAGCATCAGCCGTGGCTTCGGCATGTGCGAGGTTGACTACTACATCGACGGCCTTCACGTGATGGCACCCGACGTCGACGTCGTCATACCGACGTCGATCAGCGCAATGGAGATCTACCGCGGCGCCGCATCGATCCCGCCGCTCTTC
>CAYLZR010000237.1:0-3801 GCA_964388145.1 uncultured Gemmatimonadaceae bacterium
TGAGGACGAGTTCAACGCACTTCTCCATGTTTTCCTTCAGTTCGTAGACCCAGAATCGGCGGACGCGCCAGCCGAGGCTGGTTACCACGTGGTCGCGCCAGATATCGGATACCTTGCGGAAACCGTCCGGGTCGCGGTGATAGGTGTCGCCGTCGACCTCGACGTCGAGACGAACCTCACCCTCCAGGAGAGCCAGGTCCAGCCGGCGCCCGCCCAAGCGGTACTGAGGCAACGGCGTCAGTCCGGCGGTGCATAGGGCATCGTACAGCCGCTCCTCCCAAGGGGATTCGAACAGTGCGCGCGGGTCGCCCTCGGGTGGGCCTTCGGCGCTAATGTTGGCCGCCAGGCGGGCGATGTGTCTGATATCGCTCGCCCGAGCGGCCTGCCGATCGCCAAAGACGTGGCATACAGCGCGCGCGCGGCTGATGGCGACATTCATCAGCTCCCGACTGTTGCGCAGGAACCAGTCACCGTTGCGTGGCATATCGCGTCCATAACAAAGGCTGACCAGCACCACGTCGCGAGCGTCACCCTGAAAGGCGTGACTGGTTCCAACCCGAAGCTGGACCTTGTCGATGACGTCGCGCGGCAGGCGCTGTTCGATCATGTGCACGAGCAGTTCAGACTGGCGGTTAAACGGCGTGACCACGCCAACGGTGCCGTCATAGCCACCGTCTTCGACCAGGGTGACCAGATGCTCCACCAAGGCGGCGGCCTCCGCATGGCTCCGACACCCGTTGCCGGCCCGCTCGATCGGGCCGGTGACGTGCGTCCAGTGCAGACCAGGGCGCTGACCCTTGGGCGGGCGCAGGTCGGAGTCGACCGTGCGCACAAAGAGGCGGCCGCCATAGAAGGTCTCGCTACAGTAGGTCGCAATCTCAGCGTGACAGCGAAAGTGGTCCCGGAGCATGTGCCGGTGGGCGGTGGGCCTGCTCCATACGAGGTCAAACAGGGAAATCTGGGAATAGGTGAACCGGCCCAATTCGGCGTGGGTGAGACCCGCACGCCGACGCAGTTCCGCCTCGCGGGCCGGGTGCAGATCACTGATCATGCCCGTCTGCTGCCGGTCGCCGACCACTATGGCGTGCCTTGCCCGCGCGAACAGTGGCAGGGCCGAGGCGATGTCAGATGTGGTTGCCTCGTCGATAACCAGATAGTCGAAGAGCCCTGGCACCAAAGGAATACGGCTGGAAACGGCCAATGTGGAGCAGGCCCAGAGGGGAAAATGCCGCAGCACCAGCTCCGCGTTATCCCGCCACAGGCTGCGGAGATCTTCAGTGCTGTTGGTAAGACCAAGATTGCCCCGCAGGTCGACCAGACGCTCTAAGTCCTCCTCCGAGCAAGCGTGCAGAGCGTCGACCAGCGCTGGCAGCAGCTTTCTACCCTCCCGGGACAGTGCCTCAAGATTATCGGGCAGCGTCTGGTCTGCCGCGGACGCTTGAATGGTGTCTTGGGCGTGCCTGTGGCGCCGGTCGGCACGACGCAGATGCTTTTGAAGCTCGCGTATTGTGAGCGCCGCGACGGCCTCCTCGACCTCGATCTGTTCCCCCGGAGGTATCAGGCGCAAGAGGCGCAGGACCCGGAGAAGCCATTGCAGTAACGCGGAGGTGGCGGAGCGGCGGACAGCATCAGGGGCCTTATTGGCTGTCACCTCGCGTCGGTGGAGCTCGGCGTTCAGCCGCGCCACGTCCTCACCCAGGTCCTCGTAGTCCGAAATGGCGCCCAGCAGTTCGTCGAGTCGCTGCCCGAGGTCCGAGAGTACAGATTTCCGCTGTTCCAAGGCCTCTGAGGCCTGGGGGCCCACATGGCGGCTCAAGATGAGATCGATGGCCTGCTTGAAGCTGAACGACTCCTCCTGGCTGCCAGCGTAAGCGCGGGCCAGGATGGGGGGATCACCAACTAGTTCCTCCAGACGGTTTTGCACAGCATCGAGCGCTTGGTGCCTATGTGAGACGAACAGCACGCTGCGGCCCGCCGCCGCGGCACTGACCATGAGAGCAACAACCACTTGGCTCTTGCCGGTCCCGGGCGGACCCGAGATCACCGTCAGCGGCAGCGATAGGCCATCGCGGATGGCAAGGTATTGAGACTCGCTCATCGGCAGCGGTGGGATTACGGGCACAGTCGCACGGAGTGGCTTGTGTTGAGGGTCGAAGATGCTGGCCAGCGCGGTGTCTGCGAAATCGTCGTCGCGCCAGTCCGATAGTTCACGTAGATCGCGCCGGGCGCCGCGGCTGTAAGGTGATTGCCCGACCAGAAACAGCCCGACGACGTTCTGCAGAGCGCCTTCGGCCCCCAGGTCGAGTCGCGCCCGTGTCTGGCCGGGATCGAGTGATCCCAGGGAAGGGACCGGGGCCACAGCGCGCAGCGTCTCCACCAGGTCGGGCACGTCGCCCCAGCTATCCGTGCCCGGCTGTGCCAGACTTGATTCGTCGTCCAGACCCTTGAGCCAAAGGGAGATGGTCTTGATCGAACGACGATCCCGACGCTTGCCGATCCAATCGGGGTTGAGCTTGGGCGCGGTTTCCGTGGGCCAGAGCAGGAGCGCGGCATCGTCAATCTGCCAGGCGCAGGGCAGGATAGCGACGGGATCGATGAAGACGTTGTCTTCGCCGGCCCGTGTAACGCTCATTGGATAGCCGAGCAGGACAGGGTCGGTCTGCCGCTGGTGCAAGCCCTTAAGGAACTCAGGGGTCAGTTGCCGGCGATCTACGCGCAGGACACGGGCTCCGGCCCCATCCGGCCACCATCGTCCGCGGGGTCGGAGGAGCTCGAATTGCCGCCGATGGCGATCGATGTGCTGGCTGAGTCTTGAGGCGCCGGCGAGGCGCAGACATTCCCTGTAATGTGGGAGAAGCCGCCGCAGCAGCGCCCAGCCGCCGGGAGGTTCATCGGAAGTCTGAATGTCCTGCTCATCCGTTTGCAGCGGATTTCCGGGCAGAATGTCTACTGGGATCGTCTCCAGAAAGCCTTTCGATGCGACACCGTATGGATGACCGTCCGTGTAATCGTCCGCTTGATCCTCATCGCCCCGCGACCGCCAGCGCCTCCCGCGGAACCGGAGGGTGCCGATCTGTTGTTTCTGCAGAAGGCGGTTGGCGAGGTGATCCCGTGTCAGCGGGACCGGCTGTTCCGCTAGGCGGCGATAAATCTCATGAGTGAACAGCCCGGGCCCAGTCCGCCGTTCCAGCCACTCCAAGTCCGGCAGGGTCTCGAGCGTGAGATCCGAAGACGAGAGTACGCCATCCTCCGAGCTTCCCTGTCGTCTGGCGATCACCACCACCTCCCTTGCGCCGAGTTTATTATGTTTGTCGGTCGTGTTCTCCGGGGTGGTTTAACCGGCGGTACGAAATACTCGTTCGACGCCAGGCCCGAATTGGCGCGCAGATCGTCCGCGATCCGCCACAGGTCGGCCTCGAACTGTTCCACGCCGTTGAAATGGTCGGCAGCCATCAGTCATGCCGCCCCGTGGCTTGATCGGATTGGTCCGTTTTCATCCTCGCCTCAACCTCCTTAAGCCGTTGGCATTCCTCGACCGCCATAACCACACCGACTGTCGGGCCGCGCTTTGCGACCGCCACTGGTTCGGCGCGGCCAAAGCTAATCATGGGTCGAAGCCGAACTTTGGCGTTCTTTGCCGTCGCAGAAGATGACCTTGAGGGCCCGCTGGCCGATCCACTGAACTGACTCAACCGTGGTGACGCCGGATGCTGTAAGCCCCCGGACGCTTGCGCTCATCTTCAAGTTTTCCAGCACCGCCAAGGACGTGGCCTCCCCGTAGGCCCAATGGGCCTTTATGCC
>CAYLZR010000238.1:0-2596 GCA_964388145.1 uncultured Gemmatimonadaceae bacterium
GGCCCCGCCATCGCGAAAGTCGGAGGCCATCGCGACACACGCCGCGCCCGGAGTGGGATGGAAGGGTCGAGAATCGTCCCTTCAATCACTTGCCCCGCAATTCCCGGAAGAAACCTAATTTTTCTCGACGTCGGACAAGGGGACGCCATCGTGATACGGTCCCCCGAGGGGAAGATCGCGCTCAGAGCCCCAGCACGTTCCGCTGAATCTTCCGCAGCGCCTGCTCTTCACACCACAGATCCAGCTCCACGGTCGCGATGTCATCCACCACGGGCACGGCGTTCCCGTCCTTCCTGAGATCGACCGACTTGAGATAAGCCGAACACGTCCGGCACTCGTCGACGCGGACGTGCGGCAAGGCGTCGCTCTCGTGGTAGACGAGCTCCACGGTGTCGGTCTCCCCGCAGTTGGGACACGTTGCCCGGTTGAAGGGCCACAAGGTCGAACACAGCGAGCACACCAGCAGGCGTCGGCCCTTCACGTCCGGCTCATCCCGGATCACTGCCGCCTGCGGCGCCGATCCGCAGCCGGGACATGTATTTCCTTGCCATGCGGCGATGTCTGTGGGACTCGAATCCGCCATCGCCTCGGCGACCGGTTGCAGCAACGCGCGTGGAAAGAACTCCAGCCGCAGCGCTTCGCAATCCAGAGATGCCGCCACCGCCTCCACATTCCTCTCTGACACGAACTCCGTCACAAGCCGGGTTTGGATATCCTCGCCCGCCGACAGCAATACCTCGGCAAGGGATCCCAGAACGTCTGTGGCGACCGGAGCGATGTCGCGGAGAAACCGTTGCAGCAACGCGACGATGTTCTGGGACGGCAGACGCTCCAAACGAAGCTGCGGGAACTCCCCTTTAGGAGCCTGAACCAGCGTCAGCCAATCGGCAGCAATCGCGTGGTGATACACCGGCTCCTGAACGCCGAGCAAATGCACGTAGAACTCGAGCAGCTGCGCGGCGTGCGGCTGGCGGTCGCGCAGTTTTGCGGCGCGCAGCCGGCGCTCGCTCCAGGCAGCGGTCGGTGTTCCCAGCCCACTAAGCGCCATGCATCTTGGTGAGCTGGGTCGCTCACCCCTCCGTCTTCTCCTTGTACCACAGCGGATGGTGCAGCTTGGCCCACCCCCGGCTGACCTTGCCGTGCAGCATGCCGCGCGCCGTCCCCGGGTAGGCGATCGTGCCGAGGTAGATGTGGATGATCAAGAAGAGACCTCCGCCCAGAGCAGCGAGATAGTGGAACAACCGCATGGTGGTGAGGAGCCCGGAGCCAAAGGGCTCGGGAAACCAAAGCAGCACCCCGCTAATAAGGAAGACCATACCCAAGCCGCTCTGCGCCCAGAAGAAGACCTTCTGCCCGCCGTTGTACTTCCCGGTGGGCGGCACTTTGTCTTTCTCGTGGCGCGCGTAGTGCTTGATGGCACGCATCCACACCACGTCGGCTCGGCCGATGTACATGTCCCTGAGCCAAAGAAAGAACATGAGCACCAGACCGACAGTGAACGCCAACCCGATCCAGGGATGCAAGAACCGCGTGGACGGCCCCCCGCCGAGGAAGACGGTCATCCAGAACAGCGACGGATAGGAAAACGCCAGGCCGGTGATTAGCAGGATGACGAACGAGACGCCCACTACCCAGTGCACCAGACGCTCCACGAACGTAAAGCGGTCGAGGTCTCTTTCCCTCATCCGCTACCTCCCATGCCTCCTGCCCCTTCCTCTTCCTCCGGCACCTCCGGTCCCACGCCCAGAAAATGCAGCGCGGCGCCGAGTACTCCGAACCCGAACAGGAACGACCCCACCTTCTTGACTATGCGCAATGTCGCAAGCGGTCCCGGGCTGGCGACCGGATTTTCGGGTAACTCGTAATCCGCCAGCCGGTCGCCGTGCGGGACGACATACATCATGTGGGTGCCGCCCACTCCAGCCGGATCGTAAACCATGGCATTGTCGAATCCGCGGCCCTGTAGCCTCCCCACCTGCTTATCAGCCAACGAGAGCATGTCCTCCTTGGTGCCCCAGGAGATGGCTTTGGTGGGGCAGGTCTTGACACAGGCTGGCTCCAACCCTGCCTCCACCCGGTCGATGCACATGTTGCACTTGAATACCGTCCGGGTCTCCTTGTTGAAGCGGGGGATGTCGAACGGGCAACCCGCCACGCATAACTGACACCCGATGCAGTTCTCCTGATTGAAATCGACGATGCCGTTCTCGTACTGGACGATGGCGCCAGGCGCGGGACACGCGTACAGGCAACCGGGTTCCTCACAGTGGTGGCACGCGTCTTTCTTGATGAGCCACTGCAGATCTCCGTCCACCTCGATCTCGTTGAACCGCATCAAGAGCCACGTGTCGGGGGAGAGATCCTGGTGGCTCTGGTAGCTGCCGAAGTTGAACGTGGGCTCCACCTTCAGCTCGTTCCACTCCTTGCACGCCACCTCACAACCCTTGCACCCGATGCAGCGGGACATGTCCACGAGCTTGGCGTACTCGGGCGACGTGCGGATCCCCGGCGGGGGATTCGGCATAGCCGAGATGCGCTTGATGGCTAGCGTGCTCACGACTCGTCCTCAGTACGGCCGCGTCGATCAAAATGGCCA
>CAYLZR010000238.1:2696-3786 GCA_964388145.1 uncultured Gemmatimonadaceae bacterium
TGTTTTCCGTGGGGTCCGTGGCCAATAACCGAATTCGGCAGCATTAGGCTTTCTCGATGTTGACCACGAAGGCCTTGAACTCCGGACACCGCGTGTTTGCGTCACCGATGAACGGGGTGAGCTGGTTCGCCATCGACCCTTGGTTTATTCCGACAAATCCCCAGTGGACGGGAATCCCGACGGTGTAGACCGTTTTGCCATTCACGGTCAGCGGCTTGATCCGCTTGGTCACAATCGCGACTCCCTCCACCTCCCCCCGTTTCGACCACACCCGCACTCGGCCACCGTTGTCGATGCCCTTTTCCGCCGCGAGCTGTTCGGGGACCTCGACGAAGAAGTCGGGCATGGCCTCCACGAGATACGGCACGTTGCTGGTGACAAAGTGTTCGCGCTCTACGACCCGGTAGATGGTGCAGGCGTAGGGAAAATCGTCGCCCGCTTGGGCCAGCGATTCCCGCACGCCATCGTACCACCGCAACACCGGGTTTACGGGGACATTCTCGTGTAGCGGGTTGATCGTCGGGCTCTCCGCCGGCTCGTAGTGCTCGGGAATCGGGCCGTCATTCAAATAGGTACTGAACAAGCGCGCGACGCCTTCCTCGGTCATGATGAACGCGCCCGTCTCGCCGGGAGGAGTCGTCCGTCCGTAATCGGGCACGTCACCGATCCACTCGCGGCCGTTCCACCGAATACCGGCCCGCGCATAATCCCACGGCTTGCCGTCTTGGTCCGCCGAGGCGCGATTGTACAGCACTCGACGGTTCAAGGGCCAACTGAACGCCCAGTCGTGGTGCATGCCGAGGCCGGTGGGATCCTCGGTGCCCTTGCGGGCCATCATGTTGCCCTCTTCCGTGTAGCTGGCGCAGTAGAGCCAGTTGCCGGAGGTGGTGGAGCCATCGTCCCGCAGCTCGCCGAACGACGAGAGCAGCTTGCCGGTTCTCAAGTCGTACCCGTTGATCTCTTTCGCCAATTCGACGAGTGTCGGCTGGCGCGGGTTGAAATAATTCCACGTCATGTTGAGGATCGGCTCGTGGTACGCGCCGCCCTCTTGCTCGTACAGCTCCTTCACCCGCCAGAACAACTCCGAGAG
>CAYLZR010000239.1:0-3760 GCA_964388145.1 uncultured Gemmatimonadaceae bacterium
GGTTGCTTCACGCGGTGCTGATGTCGTACATTTTCTTCAAGCTTTCGATCTTTGAACGGCATCATGCACAGAAGAAAGTGTACTCACTCCCGATACAGCCTCCGGCGGACACGGGTCCACCGCCGCCGCCGCGTGAACCCACGTTGGTTCAGCTCAGGCCGCGTGAAAAGATCCCCGCATAGCATTCGACGGACCACGGTGTGGGTTGCGATTGGGGTTCTGGTCTGCGGAGCGTGCCGGCCCCAGGCCGACATGGCGGAACTACCACCACCGCCGCCTACACCAGCAGAGTACGCCGCCGGCGATAGCCTGTTTGTGCAACACTGTATGGAGTGTCACGGCGAATCGGCGAGGGGAACCGAGCAGGGACCGCCACTGGTACATCGTACATATGAGCCCAGCCATCATGCCGACATCACGTTTCAGCGTGCAGTGGAATTTGGAGTGGCCCCGCACCACTGGCGGTTCGGCAAGATGAACCCGGTGCCCGGTGTGACACGCGATGACGTGGAGCGTATCACCGCATATGTAAGGTGGCTGCAGCGCGAGGCTGGGATTTCCTAGAATTTCTCTAGAACACCATTTCGTCATCACCCAACCCGAAGTGGTGCCCGATCTCGTGGATAACCGTCTCACAGACCTGTTGCCGTACCTCGGCGGTGTTGACACACGACCTGAGAATCGGTCCTCGATAGATGAGCACACGATCGGGCAGGCCGGTGTACGCGACGTCGCGCTCCGTCAGCGGCACGCCGTGGTACAGACCGAGTAACTCACCCTCGTCCGAGGTCATCCCGACTTGCTCGAGGTCTTCCTCGCTCGGTTCGTCTTCCACGACCACGGCTACGTTTTCCAGCAATGCCTGAAATCGCTCCGGAAGTGCATCCAACGCTTCCACCACCAGCTCTTTGAACTCCTGCATGTCGGGGGGTCGCACCCGACGGCCTACCGGTGAAACAGCCACGGCGCAACGCTCGATCGTCTTTCCTCTCCCTGGTTCTGTACGGTGAGGTGCAATGCCTTTTCCCCCGCGCCGTGGAAGAAATCAACCGTGAAGGAATGAAACCCCGCGGATAGCGCGATCACGCCGACCTGCTCGGTGTCGCGATGGAATTCGTCGTGATCGATGACCACCTCGTCGTCGATGATGAGGCGGCTGCCGTCGTCCGATGTCAAGAAGAACTCGTACACATCACTGGCGGGCACGCGAAGATACCCGTTGAACCGAAGGCCGATGAACTCGTCGCGTTCGTGCCCTTGCAATTCGACGTTCTGTGCCACGCCCTCGCGAACGGGTTCCGCCTCGGCGAGCTGCACTACTGACGAGAACCGGCCTTCGTAGTAGGCGTAGTTCGCCCCCCGCTCCAAATCGGCCACAGCGATATTCTCTGCCGGACGCAATGCCGTTTTTCGGAACGTGGCAGCGGCGGGTGCACTGGTGCGTCCGTTGGCGATAAAGGCGCGGGCCGTCACCGTGGCTCCGTCCGCAGCGACGGGCAGTTCGATCGCACGGTCATAACGGGGTGACTCGATGGTCGGGTCGCTACCGTCGGTGGTGTATCGGATGTCTGCGTCTACGCCCGCCGTGCTCAACGACACCGAGAGGCGATCTTCCAGCGTGATCCCGTCGGTTTCGAGGCCGCGAACGGGCGGAATTCGGTAACTGACGCCGATGTCGGCCAGCCGCTGGAAGTGTGTTTGCAGTCGCGTGGTGAAGCTCGTCCAATCTCTTCGATTTCGCGGCGACCAATTGACTTCCGCGAGCGCCAAAGCGCGTGGGAAAACCATGTATTCGACGTGGTCCGTCGTTTTCATGTACTCGGTCCAGACGTTTCCCTGCGCACCGAGAATGTGTTCGGCCTGATCGGGGGTGAGCTCATCGGGCACGGGTTCAAACGCATACACTTTTTCTAATGGGGTGTAACCGCCTATGGCCAAGGGCTCGTGGTCTGGATCCCCTTGATAGAAATCGAAGTAGGCGTGACTTGTTGGGGTCATGATGACGTCGTGGCCCTGTTGCGCGGCCTCGATACCGCCGGCCATGCCGCGCCACGACATGACGGTCGCCTCGGGCGCCAATCCGCCCTCGAGAATTTCGTCCCAACCGATCAACCGGCGTCCGTGGGCGAGCAGGAACTTCTCGATGCGCTGGATGAAGTAACTCTGTAACTCGTGTTCGTCGGCCAGTCCCTCACGCTCGATAACCTGCTGGGCGAGCGGACTCTGCTCCCACCGGGTCTTGGGAGCCTCGTCGCCTCCGATGTGGATGTACGTGCCGGGGAAGAGATCCATGACTTCGGTCAGCACGTCTTCCAGAAATGCGAACGTCTCTTCCTTTGGGCAATAGATGTCGGGATGCACGCCCCATCGCGTCGCCACTTCGAATGGGCCTTCTGTACACGCATACTCCGGGTAAGCTGCGAGTGCCGCCAACGAGTGGCCCGGCATCTCGATTTCCGGGATCACGGTGACATAACGAGTCCGGGCGTGCTCGACGACCTCGCGCACTTCTTCTTGAGTGTAGAATCCGCCGTACGGTATTCCGTCCCCGATGAACGGATCGAAGTTCTGCTCCAAGATCGTTTCACCGCGAAAAGCACCGACCTCCGTGAGACGGGGGTATTTCTTGATTTCGATCCGCCAACCTTGGTCTTCGGTCAGGTGCCAGTGAAACGTGTTCATCTTATACATCGCCAGGAGATCGATGTATTTCTTGATGAACTCGACCGGGAAGAAATGACGGCCGACGTCGAGGTGCATGCCACGATACCGAAATCGAGGCGAGTCCTCGATCGTAACGGCGGGGATCGGCCAGACCGTTGCGTCCGGTTCCGACTCCAAGGGAACAATGTCCCGGGGAATGAGTTGGTCGAAGGTCTGAAGTCCGTAAAACACCCCGGCCGGCTCGCTCGCGGTGATTTTTACCGACGATGTTGTGATGACGAGACGATAGCTTTCACGATTGACGCTGGAATCGGGTAGCAAATCCAGCGTGATTGAGTGCTCGGTGGCATCCTCGCGGTTCGTTTCTTCACTGAACGCCAGTGTCGTTCCCAGTCGCGGCGCCAGCAACCCGGCCGCGAATTCCGCCAACGACCGAAGCTCGGGGTTGGTCGGATCCGACGTCGTGATGGTCGTATTCCTGGACAACAGGAACGATCCCGCACCCGACGCAACGTGCTCGGGGTACGGGATCAGCGGATACTTAGAGAGATCTTCCTTCATGCACGCTGTCAGAACGAGTAATGCCGAGGCGACGGCCAGGCCGGCGTTGCGGGTCATCATTGCTCCATGTGGGGCTCGGTTTCGATCAATAATATAGAGGTGGAGTCCCATCTACCATTAGCTCTCGACGTGCTAAATGGCCGCAGCCAAAGTGCGTACCTCACTCGACTTTGACGAGGCGAGGATCGGTCGATAGCCACAGAGAACAGAGGACTCTAGTTTTTCTCTGTGCTCCCCAAAAATACTCTGTGAACTCCGTGGCTTCGATCCGTCGCAACCTCGCCGATTCTGACGGACGGATCCTTCGTCGGACCCCTACATGTAGACGGAAAGTCGGGTGTTCGCTAGGGCATGCTCGGGCTCCTTCTTGAGTCCGGCGTGAGCCACCCGTATCATTACGGTCGGGAAAGACGGGTCGAATCTCTTTGTTACGTTTGCGAAGATGTCAACGGACATGTCTGCCAAATCCCATATGAAGCCGCTCGCACGGCGCACGTTCCTCGGACGCGTGGCGGGACTCGCAGCGTGGATGGGT
>CAYLZR010000240.1:0-3756 GCA_964388145.1 uncultured Gemmatimonadaceae bacterium
TTGAAGAACTGAACCAACGGTAGGTTGTCGTTCATGTTCTTCCAGTTCTCCCCGGCGTCATAGGAGATGTCGATTCCGCCATCGTTCACGTTGATCAGGTAATTCGAATTCTGCGGGTCGATCCACAGTCCGTGATGGTCGCCGTGCATCCCAGGGAGACGCCGGAATGTCTTACCACCATCGTCCGAGACGTTGAGCGCCAAGCCCATCACGTACACCCGGTCAACAATGTTCGGGTCGACCCGCATCTGACCGAACACCCAACCGTACGTTCCGCCCAGTCGCTCCATGTAGTCGTTCTCTTCGCTCACTCGGCGCCAGGACCGACCACCATTGTTCGAGCGGTATAGAGAAGCACCTTTGATGACCGGACCACGGGGGCGGCCGTACGCGTCGGTCTCTCCCTCGGGAGCGGGGCGTGCGGTCTCATAGTTGTCGACGAACGCGTAGATCACGTTGGGGTTCGATGGAGAAACATCGATACCAATACGGCCGCGGTACCGTGCCTCGGGAAGACCGTCGTTGATCTCCTCCCAATTGGCTCCCCCGTCGGTGGTCTTGTAGATGCCGCTCCCCGCATAGTGCCGCTCGTTTCGTGGATCGTTCCACTTCTCACGCACTCGCTGCCACGTCGCGGCATACAGAGTGTTGGGATTCGACGGATCCATGACCAGGTCAATGGCGCCGGTCTGGTCGTTGATATAAAGGATCTTGTCCCAAGTCCTGCCACCATTCGTGGTCTTGTAGACGCCGCGCTCCTCGTTGCTCGTCCACTCGTGGCCGGAAGCGGCGACGTAGACGACATTCGAGTTCGTCGGATCGATCACTATCCGAGGAATCGTGTGCGTCCCAGTGAGCCCCATGTGTTCCCACGTCTCCCCTCCGTCCGTGGACTTGAACACGCCAGCACCAGCGTGAGAGCTACGGAAGATATTGGCCTCTCCCGTCCCCACCCACACCGTGTTGGGGTTGGATGGGTCGACCGTGACGTCACCGATCGACGTCGATGGGCCCTGTTCAAACACCGGGAACCAGGTCGTCCCTTCGTTGACCGTTTTCCAAACACCGCCCGTGGCACCGGCAGCGTAGATTGTGTACGACCCACCACGTGGCTCCACGACAGCGATATCGGTCATTCTCCCGCTGATGTTGGTGGGCCCAAGAAACTGCCAGGGCAGATTCTTGAACATCGACTGTCCTGTCATGGCCACGTGATTGTCGTACCACTGTAAACGAGTGGCTGGATCTGTCTGCTGCGCCTGCGTGGGCGCAGCGACGACCGCTGCCAGCAGAATCACAAGCCGGATCGATTGAACCTTGGACATCGGTCCATGACCTCCAAAGAGAAAGATTTATCCCTTTTCCATCACCGCTTGGACGACGACGATCCGCTGCTCCTCCAGATTCCGAGCGACGTTCTGGAGTTTGAGATCCGCGTCTTCCATGAGGAGGTGTATTCCGAGGGGTGACGGCCCCTGTTCACCGGCCCTCTCGAGATTCTTCCTAAACCACGTTAACGACTCTTCCGTAACGTCTACCCACTGTAGGGATCGCAGCTCGAGTGACTGCAAGATTAGGCGTAGCTCCTCGGGATCCATGAGGAAGCTCAAGGACCCGTCTCCAGCCCACGGCACCGGGAAGTGCGGTACACCGCCTGGGCCGCCAAAGATGTCGTGAAAGGCGAATCTACCGCCGTACTTCAGGACGCGCGCGATCTCGGAAAAAAGCGTGTGCTTGTCGCGAATGTTCATCTGCGCGTGCTCGGTCCACACCAAGTCGAAGCTCTCATCCGGAAACGACATCTCGAGCGCACTAGCACATCGGAACTCTGTCCGCGCCGCCAATCCGACCCGCTCCGAAAGCATCGTTGCTACTTCGCAGTACTCCTCAGTCAGATCGAGCCCGGTGACGTGACAATCGAACGCGGACGCAAGAAAACGGCTCGATCCTCCTATCCCACATCCAACGTCCAGCACTTCGATCCCGCTCTCAGCAACTGCGAGTTGCGCCAACTCCTCCGTCGCTTCCCTGCCACGGATATGAAATGCGTCAACCGGTGCAAGGTCACTCGGCGTGAGGTTCGCGAGATCCTTGCCGGTCGCCTCGAGCACCTCGAGAATCCGTTCTCCCAATGCCGGGACGGTGTAGTGGTCCGCGACATCGTCACCGCTCATGTTTGGCCTCCGTCCTTCAAAAATCTTTGTGGCGTGCTCCTCGTATTCCTTATAGAGGGCCTCGGCCTCACTTTTATCTCACTCGAACGCCGTTCGGAACCACGTTTTCCGGTACCGCCAATACCGGCGTTATGCCGTCGGCATACCCTATATCAAACAGCATGCCTTCCGAGACTTCGCCCATCATCTTGCGTGGTTCGAGATTCACGACAAATAACGCCTGCCGCCCCTCCAGGTCTTCGGGATTTGGGCGCTCCTTCTTTATGCCCGCCAGAATGCTTCTCTTGTGATCCCCCAAATCGACGGTGAGCTTCACCAGCTTGTCCGACTTGGGAATCTCTTCCACACGCTCAATCGTTCCAACTCTGATGTCTACTTTGCTCAATTCGTCGTACGATATGGTCAAACCAACCGGGGCAATTTTCATGTCATCCATGGTACCCATGGGATGGGGCGATCGCTTATGAAAAAGTTGTCGAGTGGCTCGCCATCGCCCTCAGGTCGGCACTCCAGGTGCCTGCACCACGCCAGACTATGTACGCGCTCATCAGCAGGACGATGAGTGGTACAACCGGCTCGCTCGGCTGCAGCGGAAACAGCGTCGGGTCGTCGACCACAAGATGCACATACGTCGCCGCCACCATGATGCCCATGACTATGACGCTCGCCAATCGCGCATAAAGACCAACTGTGAGGGCTACACCAACACCGATTTCAACGAACGGCACCGTCCAGCGCGTCAACGAATAAAGCGGTACGTTTGCTGCCTGCAGCTGGCTAGACCAGACGTCGCCGAGTATCGGCGAGACCAGCTTCATCACACCGGCCATGACGAATATCATGGCCAACAAGAGCCTGACGACTCCGGCCACTTTGTCGTCCGAGGTGTTGCGAACGTTCTCGGGAATCATCTACCCTCCATATCCGATCAGGACCCTCCACTCTCAAGGAGAGTCCGTGATCACCGGAGACAGATTCCGCTGTCGCAGCATCTCGTTGAACTGCGGCAGATCCTCACCTAGGAGTCGCTCCACTACGAGCCGGTGCTGCCGCAGCCGCTCGCGCAACACCATGTGCACTTCGCCCTGTTGGTCCGTCGGCCGGAAGTCGTTTGTCGCAACCGTGCCGGCCAGATACCGCAGCCGCCCCACCAACTTGGTCGGGTACCGAACGCCGTCCTGCCCCGTGCCGGTCGTCGTCAGCCGCAGAAGTTCCTCCTCGATGGCTATGAACTCGACATCCAACTCCTCCGCCGCGGTCAGGATTTCTTCCGCGCCCCCTTGATCTTCCAGCACGGCCCGAAGATCGTAGATCTGCCGCCGAACCCACTCGATGCGATTCACCAACCCGGCAGCAACATCGTAGTCATCCCGAATTTCCTTGACCTTGGCGATCTGCACCGCAATGTCAGCCTCCGTACCTTCGGAGTTGGGATCTTTGAGAACGTCGAGCGGTTGGGTGTACTCGCGCCCATCCACGACAAGTGTCACCGTGTAGCTGCCCGGAGGCATAAGCACGGAAATACCACCACCACCAGACCGCCACCGGTCGGGCCCGAGATCCACCCAATCCGCGTAGCGAG
>CAYLZR010000241.1:0-3696 GCA_964388145.1 uncultured Gemmatimonadaceae bacterium
CCTCACCGAATTCACGTTCAAGGCGGCGCTTGCCGGCATCGTGCTCGGCGTCGTGTTCGGCGCGGCCAATACGTACCTCGGTCTCAAAGTGGGACTGACAATCAGCACGTCGATTCCGGTCGCAGTGCTCACGGTCGTGGTGTTTCGACTGTTCTCGGCGTTCGGCGTTCGGTATAGCATCCTCGAGACCAACATGTCGCAGACCATTGGCTCGGCCAGCTCGTCGGTGGCCTCGGGGGTGCTGTTCACGATCCCGGCGTTGTTCATCTGGGGCATGAACCCGGCGTGGGCGCAGATCACGCTGCTCGCGATGAGTGGGGGACTCGTTGGGGTGTTGGCGATGATCCCACTGCGCCGATACCTCATCAAGCAGGAGCACGGCAAGCTCCCGTATCCGGAAGGCATGGCGTGCGCCGAGGTGTTGGTCGCCGCCGAGAGCGGTGGCAGACAGGCTTCCGGGGTGTTCTGGGGGCTCGGCATCGGAGTCGTGTTCAAGCTGTTTACCGACGGCTTCAAGGTGGTGCGGGGGACGTTCGAGGTGGGGTTGGGTTTCAAGGCCAGTATTGCGGCGTCGGTGTCACCGGCGCTCATCGGCGTGGGATACATACTCGGCCCGCGCATAGCGACGGTCATGGTTGCGGGCGGCGCGCTCTCTGCGTTGGTGATCATCCCGGCGATCAACCTGTGGGGTGCGGGTCTCGCGGAGCCGCTCTTTCCCGAGACGGAAATGTTGATCCGTGACATGTCGTCCGGCGAGACCTGGAATCGTTACGTGCGATACATCGGGGCCGGCACGGTGGCTACCGCCGGCATCATTACGCTCATCCGCTCGATTCCCACGATGATAGAATCGTTCAAGCTGGGACTCGGGCACTTGTCGAGCCGTACCGAAGGGCGGTTGAGCATAGAGCGCACCGACCACGACCTTTCCTTCAAGACGGTCATCAGTGTTGCGCTCGTCGTTCTGCTCGTGCTGACGTTCGTTCCCGGTATTCTCGGTTACATCGACTCGGTCGGTGTCCGGGCATTGGCATCGATTCTCATCGCGGTGTTCGCGTACTTTTTCGTCACGGTCAGCTCTCGGATCGTCGGGCTCGTGGGTGTGACCTCGAACCCGACGTCGGGCATGACCATCGCCACACTGCTCGGCACCAGCTTCATTTTCTTTCTGCTGGGGTGGACGGATTTGGCCGGCAAGGCGACGGCGCTCATGGTGGGCACGGTCGTCTGTATTGCCGCGTCGATCGCCGGCGATACATCCCAGGATCTCAAGACCGGCTACGTGCTCGGCGCGACGCCCCGCCTCCAGCAGATGGGTGAGTTGATCGGCGTCATCACCTCGGCCGGTTTCGTCTGTCTGGTCGTGATTCTGCTGCACCAGAATGTCGAAGGAGGCCTCGGTGGAGCCGAGCTACCGGCGCCCCAGGCGGTGCTGATGAAGCTCGTCATCGATGGGGTGCTCGACCAGAATCTGCCATGGGCGCTCATCTTCATCGGGGTCGGAATTGGGCTGGTGGCGTCGAGGTTCAAGGTGCCGGTCCTCGCGTTTGCGGTGGGTGTGTATCTGCCGTTGTCGACAATGGGAGCGGTGTTCTTGGGAGGGCTGACGCGTCATCTGCTCACCCGGAATCGCGAGCAAGGAGACGCGGAGCACCGGCGCGAGCAGGGTGTTTTGTTTGGATCGGGTCTCGTCGGAGGAGGAGGTCTCACGGGCGTGTTGTTGGCTCTGTGGGTTGCCGTCCGGGGCGGAGAGCGGATTGTGGGGTTTCCATTGGACATTCCCGAAGCTGCCGCTCAGGCGCTCGCGGCCGTAACAATTCTGGCCATCCTGGGGATCATGGTGAAAGTTGCGACCCGGCCCGCGGTGGCGTGATTTTTGTGGCGGGACGGTCGAGGAGGGAATTGACACGGATTGAGCCCAGCGTTAGCGTAGCTTTGGTATTGTCCTCCGTTTGTGAGGATAGCCCCGACGCGGGGGGATAATGCCGCGGACAATGATGAAAGCTCGGTAGCTGCGGGACGCCCGGACTCCGAGGAACATCAGTCACCAGTTAAGGAGTACGGGAAATGCGTGTCGCAGGCACCGTCAAGTGGTTCAACGACAGTAAGGGTTTTGGTTTCATCCAGCGTGAGGACGGCGAGAAGGATTGTTTCGTCCATCACACCGCCATTCAGGGCGACGGCTTCAAGTCGCTCAAAGAAGGCGAGCGGGTCGAGTTTGACGTCGTCGAGGGCAAGAAAGGCCCCGCGGCCGAGAACGTGACGCCGGTGGAAAGCTGAATCCACTCTGCTGACGGCGAAAACGCGAGGGCTGTCCCAGTACGGGCCGGCCCTTTTGCGTGCTTGTCTTCGGGAATCTCCTGTTGAATAGCGGCCGCAGCATGGCAGATCCGTCACTGTTCGGTTCGGTCGATGAGCGCCACACCCCACTCGCGCACCGCATGCGTCCCGAGAAGCTCGAAGCGTTTTTGGGACAAGAACACTTGCTCGGTCCCGGAAAACCGCTCCGTGATACCATCGAACGCGGTGCGGTCGGGAGTATGGTGTTCTGGGGACCTCCCGGTTCGGGAAAGACGACGCTTGCTCGATTAGTAGCGAATTACACCGACCGAGCGTTCGAATCGTTCAGCGCGGTCACCGAAGGCGTACCTCGCGTTCGCGACATCATCAAAGAAGCGCAGCAACGTCGAGAGCTCGAAGGCCGCGGAACGATCTTGTTTTGCGACGAGATTCACCGGTTCAACAAGGCGCAACAGGATGCTTTTCTCCCATGGGTTGAGGAAGGCGTCATCACGCTGATCGGCGCAACCACCGAGAATCCGTCTTTCGAACTCAATTCCGCTTTGCTCTCCCGTTTGCGAGTGTTCGTGTTGCAGCCGCTCGAGGCGCAACACATTCGCGCGATTATCGACGGTGCGTTGCATTGCCTCGCCAAAGACGCGAGCGAACTAGCGTTTGCCGAGGATGCCATCGATCTGCTGGTGCGCCATGCCGACGGGGACGCCCGTCGGGCATTGAACGCAACCGAAGCCGTGGCGCAGCACGTCCAATCTCTCGATCCTTCACCCGAGGCAGCAGTTTCGGCCGACCTCGTCGAGTCGGTGCTCGAGCGGCGTCTCGCCCGCTACGACAAGTCGGGAGAACAGCACTACAACCTGATCTCTGCCTTGCACAAGGCAGTGCGGGGGAGTGACGTGGAGGGGGCCTTGTACTGGCTGGCCCGGATGATCGACGGGGGTGAAGATCCCCTCTACCTCACCCGCCGTGTCGTCCGGATGGCGTCCGAAGACATCGGCCTGGCGGATCCGAGGGCGCTCTCGATCGCATTGGCCGCGAAGGACGCGTATCACTTTCTCGGTTCTCCCGAGGGCGAGTTGGCCATCGTGGAAGCCGTCATCTATCTCGCGACCGCACCGAAATCCAACCGGACGTACGAAGCGTGGAGTCGTGCGCAACAGGCGGCTCGGGAGCATCCGGCGGAACCGGTTCCGTTGCATGTCCGGAACGCTCCCACGGGGCTCATGAAGGAACTCGGGTACGGCAAAGGATATCGTTACGATCATGCGGAAGGCGGATTGGCCGCGGGGCAGGAGTATCTGCCGGAGGTGCTTCGTGGAGCGCGCTGGTACGAGCCCACGAGCCACGGATTTGAGAAGACGGTAGCGGAGCGTCTGGAGCGCTGGGCCAAGATGAAGG
>CAYLZR010000242.1:0-3672 GCA_964388145.1 uncultured Gemmatimonadaceae bacterium
GCCGGCATCACATCTGCACTCTAGAATCTGTACTCTAGAATCTAGAATCGCTCGGTCCAACGCCGGCGTACCGCACACCGGCGAGCGCCGCCATCTCTCTATCCCATGTCGTGAGGTCGTCGATCTCGAGTTGATTGAGATGTGTGTGACCGCACGCGCGCGTCAACAGTTTCATCAAATCGACCGCGGCGCTGAAGAAGCGGGCCAGACGCTGCGCAGCGGTATCCACCGGTAGTCGCGCGCGCAGATGCGGTTTCTGCGTCGCTATCCCGACGGGACAGTTGTTGGTGTGACACGCGCGCATCGCGAGACAGCCGATTGCCTGGATGGCCGAGTTGGAAACGGCAATGCCGTCCGCTCCGAGCGCCATCGCCTTGGCGAAATCGGCTGGCGTTCTCAACCCGCCGGTGATGATGAGCGTGACTCCGTCCGCACCGCATTGGTCCAGGTGCCGGCGCGCACGCGACAGGGCTGGAATCGTGGGAACGGATATGTTGTTGCGGAAGATCAACGGTGCGGCGCCCGTGCCGCCCCCGCGCCCGTCGAGGATGATGTAGTCGACACCGATCTCGAGTGCGGCGTCGATGTCTTTCTCGATGTGTTGTGCGGAGAGCTTGAAGCCGATGGGAATGCCGCCGGTGTATTCCCGCACCTCGGCCGCAAAATCTCTAAAAGGTTCGACTGTCGTCCAATCCGGAAATCGTGGCGGTGACACCGCTGACTTGCCAGGCTCCAGGCCGCGTACCTCCGCAATTTTTCCTTGCACTTTCGGGCCTGGGAGGTGCCCTCCCGTTCCCGTCTTCGCACCTTGACCACCCTTGAAGTGGAACGCCTGCACTTTTTTGAGTTTCTCCATCGAGAACCCAAACCGGGCCGAAGCCAACTCGTACATGTACTTGCTGTTTTCCGCCTGTTCCTCGGGGAGCATGCCTCCTTCACCGGAGCAGATTCCCGTACCCGCGAGTTCTGCGCCGCGTGATAGCGCGACCTTGGCTTCTTCGGAGAGCGCTCCAAAACTCATGTCTGATACGAAGAGCGGAATGTCGAGTGACAGAGGTTTCTTGGCGTTCGGCCCGAGAACCAATTCGGTGCCTACGGCCACGTCTTCCAGTTGTGGCACTTTCCATAGCTGCGCCGTCACGAATTGCATGTGATCCCATTGGGGCAGCTCGGGGGCCGGCACGCCCATGGCCGCAACCGCTCCGTGAGCCCCTTTGCTCAGGCCCTCGGAAGCGAGCTGTTGGATCAGTTTGTTGTGCGGTTCCTCAGGTGTTCCGTGCGGATCCTGGTATGCGCCCTGATAGGCATCGCGATAGAACGGCTGTGGGTTAGCTCGTTCCCAATCCTTGACCTCGTCCTCGTCGACCCAAACGACGTCGTCTTCGATCCATGCCGTGAATTTTTGTAACCGATCGTTGTTTGTGTACTCGCTGACACCCGTATCGTATCGATAGTCCCAACCGTGCACACCGCAAATGAGATTCCGCCCGTCGACGCTCCCATCGGCGAGCAGGGCCCCGCGGTGCAGGCAGCGGCCGTATAGGACAGATACTTCCTCATCGTGGCGAACGATGACGAGGTCCACGTTGCCGACTAGCGCGCCCGCGGGCTCCCGGTCGGCGACCTTGCTCCATGTAGCGATTTTGATCCGATTCATGTCCCCTCGTGATCTGTTGATGCCGGGAACGTAACATGTGTTGGTTCCCAATAGACGAACCGACGCCATCCGACGAAGGTTTCGAATGGAGAATTGTACCGGTTCCGGGAAGATTGTCGTGGTCCGGACTGTCGACAACGGTGTCGGGAGCTAAATTGTGTTATGCCAACGGTTCATTCGACGGTGTGCCCGCTGGATTGCCCCGACACGTGTTCTCTTGCCGTGACGGTCGAGGCTGATCGGGTTGTCAAGATTGGTCCCGGAGACGATGATCCCATCACCCAGGGATTCATTTGTAGCAAAGTCTCGCGGTTCGACCGCAGGCTGTACCATAAGGACCGCCTCCTCTATCCCATGCGGCGTGTCGGACCGAAAGGTGACGCGGCCTTCGAGCGCATCTCGTGGGACGACGCCATCGCCGACATCAACGGGCGCTTTCGCGAGATCGCGGCGCAATGGGGAGCCGAGGCGATACTCCCGTACCACTACGGGGGTTCCAACGGGGTTCTCACCGATGGCTTTCTCGATGACCTCTACTTCGCACGGTTAGAGACATCGCGCCTGCAAAAAACGATCTGCGCGGCACCGACCACTGAAGTTGCGATGGGGATGTACGGGAAGATGCCGGGCGTGGCGTATCAGGACTATCCAGAGGCGCGGTGCATCATTATTTGGGGCGCCAATCCCAAAGCGTCCTCTATTCATTTCGTTCCCTTTCTCCGCGAAGCAAAACGAAACGGCGCCTTCATTGCGGTGATCGACCCGCGTCAGAATTTTTCGCGTCGAGAAATAGATCTTCACCTCCCGGTTCGTCCGGGAGCCGACTTGCCGCTCGCCCTGGCGATGATCCGATGCTGGGCCCACGCGGGGCAACTCGACGAATCCTTCCTCGACCAACACACGAAAAACCGTCACGCCCTGCTCGAGCAAGCGGAGACATGGCCGCTGGACCGCGCGGCAGACGTGACCGGTGTTCCCGCGCAGGACATCGAACTTTTGGCGACGCGATATGCGGAGACCTCGCCCGCGGTGATACGCTGTGGTTGGGGACCCGAGCGAAACCGAAATGGCGGTCAGGCCATCGCGGCCATCCTGGCGATACCCGCACTGTTGGGGAAGTTCGGGACGCGTGCGGGCGGCTACACGATGAGCAACAGCGGGGCGATACGAACCCGGATGGACGACGCGTTGGGTGGTCCGCGGTGGGAGACACGATCGATCAACATGTCCCAGCTCGGGGCGGTACTCATCGGGGCGGGGGCGGCGGCAATCGATCCTCCGATCAAGGGCTTGTTCGTATACAACTGCAATCCCGTCGCCACGGTCCCGGACCAAAACGCGGTCATCCGTGGTCTGTCCCGGGAGGATCTCTTTACCGTCGTTCTCGAACAGGTCCTTACCGACTCGGCAGCGTATGCGGACATCCTCCTTCCCGCGACGACGTTCCTCGAGCATCACGATATTCGCACGTCGTATGGGACGTACGTTGCGGGTGGCGTGACGCCGGTCATCGAGCCGTGTGGGGAGGCCAGATCCAACGCAGAGGTGTTTGCGGCGCTCGGTCGCGACATGGGGTGGGATGATGAGGCGTTTCGCTGGCCCGCGGACAGCTACATCGCTCAGGTGGCGAAGAACATGGAAGTTGGCTCGCGAGACGGAGACAGTGCGATATTCGAACGCGGCGCCCTGCAACGCTGCGAGTTCGGCGATGGCAATCCAGTACAGTTTGGGACTGTCGAGCCGCTGACGAGCGACGGCATAGTCGATCTCACCCCAACCACGCTCGGCCCGAAACCCTACGAGTTCGATCCGGTCGAGAGCCCAGACTATCCGCTCACCCTCATCAGCCCTGCCAATTCCCGTATGGTGTCGAGCACCCTTGGCGAGTTCAACTACGACGAACTCGTCGTGACCGTACACCCCGACGATGCCGGCCCCCGCGGCATTTCAGACGAAGACGTGATCCGTGTGTTCAACGATCTCGGAGAGGTCGTGTGTCGTGCCGAGCTCCGTTC
>CAYLZR010000243.1:0-3659 GCA_964388145.1 uncultured Gemmatimonadaceae bacterium
TGACGGGCGCGGTGGCCCTCTCGCGTGTGCTCGAGAGCCTCGTGTTCGGCATCACGGCCCAAGACGTTCCGACCTACGGTGCCGTGACGTTGCTACTCGGCTTCGTGGCTGTCGTCGCGTGCTACGTGCCTGCCAGAAAAGCGTCGCGGCTGGATCCGATGGTTACGCTAAGATCAGAATAAGGATTAATAAGGAAATACGGCCACAGATTGATTGTTTGGACACGGATCTTTCGGAGTGGGGTGGTGGGATCCGTGTCCTTAACAAATCAATCCGCGGCAGCGTTTCCTTATTAAGTTCATAACCCCATGGAAAAAGTCATCCGCAGCCTGCATCATGTCACCAGCACGGTCAACGACGCCCAGGAAGATCTGGACTTCTATGTCAAGGCCCTCGGCATGCGCCTGGTCAAGAAGACCGTCAACTTCGACAACCACAACGTCTACCACTTCTACTACGGAGACGAGCGGGGCTCGCCGAACACGCTGATGACCACCTTTCCTTATAAAGGCTGGGGCGTGCGGCCGGGTATCCAGGGCGCGGGCCAGATCACCGTCACGGCGTTCTCCGTGCCCGACACGTCACTCGACGCGTGGCGTGCACGCTTGCAGCAGGCGGAAATCGTCGTGCGCGATGTGGGAGATCGGTTCGGCGAGGAGGTGATCGCGTTCGACGATCCGTCCGGGCTCGTCATTGAGCTGGTGGGGAACCGTAGCGACGAGCGAACGCCGTGGGTGAGCGAGGGGGTGTCACAAGACGCCGCGGTACGAGGCCTCTATGGAATCACCATCTCGATCAGAGAACCCGCACGCACGCTGCAATTACTCACCGACGTGTTGGATTACGAAGTGGTGAACGAAGAGAAGTCGCGGACGCGGCTCGCGGTCAACGGAGATCTTCCGGGCCACGTCATCGACGTTCTGCACACGCCCGACGCTCCACAAGCCGAGAACGGACTCGGTACGGTGCACCACGTCGCGATGGCCGTCGATGACGATGAGGAACAGATTCGCATGCGCGACGAACTCGTCAAGCTCGGTCTGGTGGTCACCGAGGTGCGCGATCGCTGTTATTTCAAGTCGATCTACTTCCGCGAGCCGGGTGGTGTGCTCTATGAAGTGGCGACGCTGCCACCCGGGTTCACGGTCGATGAAGATCTGCCGAATCTGGGCCAAGATCTGAAGTTGCCACCATGGGAAGAGCCCCATCGCGCGGAGATCGAAAACGGGCTCGCGTCCGTTACGTACTGACGATACTCGTTACAAAACATGGAACCACACGCAGGACAACCGATCGAGGTCACCGGACGTCCGTTGGGGGAGGGGCGCGCGGTCATGATCATGATTCACGGCCGTGAGGCGGCCCCGGTCAACATTCTGCAACTTGTAGATTCGCTCAGCCATCCCGAGTTCACCTATATGGCGCCCGCGGCCGCGAACAACACGTGGTATCCGTATTCTTTCATGGCGGAAAAAGAGCAAAACGAACCCGGCATCTCGTCCGGCCTCGCAGTGATCGATGGAGTGGTGACCGACGTCGTAAACAGCGGAATTCCCAAAGACCACATCATCCTGCTCGGGTTCTCACAAGGCGCGTGTTTGACCGCCGAGTATGCCGTGGAGCACGCGGATCGCTTTGGCGGTGTGATTATTTACAGCGGAAGTTTGATCGGGCCGCCGGGAACGACATGGTCGTATGGGGGTTCATTTGACGGAACGCCGATCTTCATGGGGTGCAGTGACGTCGACGCACACGTGCCGCTGGAACGTGTCGAACAAGGCGCGGCGGTCTTCGAGCGTATGGGTGCCGTCGTGACCAAGCGCATCTATCCCAGCCTGGGGCACCTTGTGAACGACGATGAAATGGCGTTTACGCAGGACTTGATGCGGGAACTCTTGGCGTAATCGGATGCTGTGACGAAAATAATTCCACTCGCCGAGGCGGTCGGCAATCTCATCAAGGATGGAAGTGCGGTCGCGATGGAGGGGTTCACCCATCTGATCCCTCACGCGGCGGGTCATGAAGTCATCCGCCAGAACAAGAAAGATCTCACCTTGTATCGCATGACGCCGGACGTGATATACGATCAATTGATCGGCGCCGGCGCCGTGGCGAAGCTCGTCTTCTCGTGGGGCGGTAATCCGGGAGTGGGATCGCTGCACCGTCTCAGAGACGCGGTGGAAAACGGCTGGCCGCGGCCGCTCGAGATCGTGGAACACACCCACGCCGCCATGGCGGCGGCGTATGTGGCAGGCGCATCCGACCTGCCGTTCGGCATCATCCAGGGCGTAGCCGGAATCGATCTGCACGAACACAACGACTCGGTGCGATGGATCGAGTCTCCGTTCGACGGTTCACGCGTACTGGCAGTGGCCGCGCATCGGCCGGACGTGACCGTCATTCACGCACAACGCGCGGATCGCGCCGGCAACGTGCAGCTGTGGGGCATCGTCGGCATTCAGAAAGAAGCCGCGATGGCCGCGAAAAACCTCATTGTCACAGTCGAAGAGATTGTCGACCGCATCGAATCGGTTCCCGGTGAGGTGGTCCTCCCGCATCACGTCGTGACGGCAGTCTGCCATGCGCCGGGCGGCGCACATCCTTCCTACGCGCAGGGCTACACGCGGCGCGACAATACCTTCTATGCGGCATGGGATGGCATTTCCCGCGACCGGGACCGGTTTGGGGAGTGGATAGGACGCCATGTGAGAGGCACAACGGACATTTCCGAATTGCTCGACAGCATCGCGAGTGCTGGGGACGGCGAGTGAGCCCAGCGACGCGCGACGAGATCATGACCGTTGCCGCGGCGCGATCGCTGCGTGACGGCGCGCGGTGCTTCGTCGGGATCGGTTTGCCGAGCGCGGCGGCGAATCTCGCGCGCAGACTGCACGCGCCGAACCTGGTTCTCATCTACGAGTCGGGGACGATCGGTTCGAAACCGGACGTGTTACCCCTCTCGATCGGCGACGGCGAGTTGGCCGAGACGGCGGACACCGTTGTGTCCGTGCCGGAGATTTTTGCGTATTGGCTTCAAGCGGGCCGGATCGACGTGGGCTTCCTGAGCGCGGCCCAGATCGATCGCTACGCGAATCTGAATACCACGGTGATCGGTCCCTACGTGTCTCCACGCGTGCGCTTGCCGGGAGCGGGTGGAGCCCCGGAGATTGCCGCCTTTTCGGGTGAGGTGCTGGTGATGATGCGGCATCGACCGGAAGGCTTCGTACAAAAGCTGGATTTCATAACCACGCCGGGACACCTGGACGGCGGCGACGCACGGTCGCGCGCCGGGTTCAAAGGACGAGGACCGACCCGCGTCATCACGGACCTGGGCGTATTGGAACCGCACGCCGAATCGCGTGAGCTGATGCTCACGAGCGTGCATCCGGGGATTTCCGTGGACAACGTGCGTGACGCCACGGGTTGGCCGTTGCAAGTGGCCGAGGCCGTCACCGAAACGAAACCACCCACAGGCGAGGAGCTGGATGTGCTGCGGGATTTGACGCAGCGGACGGAGGAGGCGCACTCGGGACGGCGGTAGAAGGCAGAGACGCAGGGACGCAGGATGCACAGGGGCACGGGGGTGGGGATTCTAGATTCTAAAATTCTAGATTGAAAATTTGAAATCAAACGAATCGTCCCGTCCGCCCGTCCGCCCG
>CAYLZR010000244.1:0-3620 GCA_964388145.1 uncultured Gemmatimonadaceae bacterium
GTGCCATTCTTGACGGAGACCCTGTCGTCGACCCGTGGCAGACGGCCGAGGGCGCCGAAGACGTAACCGCCGACCGTCGTGTAGTGGTCGCTGCTGATCTCGAAGCCGAATCGCTCGTTCGCCTCGTCGATTTCCATGCTTCCCTGCAACGTGGTGGCGTGCTCGCTGGGTTCCAACTCGACGACGGGCTCGTCGTACTCGTCCTCGATCTCACCGACGATCTCCTCGATGAGATCCTCCATCGTCACAATACCAGCGGTTCCTCCGTATTCGTCCAACACGATTGCCATGTGACGCTTGAGACGCCGCATGTCGGTCAGCAGATCTTCGATCTCGCGCGAACCCGGCACGAAGAACGCGTCCTGCATGATGTCTTCCATCTCTTGATACTTGGCGTTGCGAAGATTCGAGAGAATCTGCTTGGCGTGAACGATGCCGATGATGTCGTCGAGCGATTCACGCACGACGGGATAACGCGATCGCCCTTCCTCGGCGACTCGAGCAGCGGCCTCCTCTACCGTGAGGTTGGTCTCCAGGGCGATGACTTCGGTTCGAGGTGTCATCACGTCCCTCGCGGTCTTCTGGGTAAATTCGAGCACCCCCTTGATGAGCTGGACGTCTTGGGTGTCGAAATGCCCCGATTTCTGGCTCTGCTCGACCAGCGTGAGGATCTCCTCCGGGTTGTACATCTCGTTTCTCTCGGACAGCTGACGCAAACCCACCAGGCGCAAGATCCTCGTGGTAGTCCGGTTCAGCACCCAGAGCAGTGGTCCGGTCATGGCGGCGAAGAGCATCAACGGTGCGGCCACCCAACGACTGATGTTGATTGGATGGTTCAGTGCGATGGCTTTTGGAATGAACTGGCCGAATACGACCTGTAGCCCGACAACTCCGACGAACGTCAGGATGACCGCGAACGCGTGGGACGCGATCACCGCAACGACACCCTGCGCGCCGCCGACCGCTCGCTGTAATAGGGCGGCCACGGCAGGTTCCGCGATCCAGATAAGTCCGACGCTGGCCAACGTGATGCCGAGTTGCGTGGCGGCAATCGAGCGGTCGAGCGATTGTATCGCCCTCAGTGCCTGCTTAGCTTTTTTGTCACCGGCCTCCGCACGCTTGTGGATGCGGGCCCGGCGGGCCGCCACCAGGGAAAACTCGGCGGAAACAAAGAAAGCGTTGGCGGCGATCAAACCGACGATCGCGAGCCCACGCAGCAGAATGGAGGATAATGGGACTTCGTCCATGGACGTACCGAGAAAGTTACATCAAGTCGACCTTTCCGTCACCCGAAGTGGGTGAGAGACGGGTGTGACTACAGGTACGGGAGCCGCTCCGGCCGTGGGGTGCGTCCAGCGGTCGGCCCTGTCTGCCACCAACGCGCGGGCGTTGAAAACGGTCTTGGCCATCACGGCGTTTTTTATGTTGGTCGAGATCGTGGGTGGCGTGCTGGCAAATTCACTCGCCCTGCTCGCCGACGCGGGTCACATGCTGACCGACGTGGCGGCGATCGGCTTGTCCCTGTTCGTGGCGCGAATAGCACTTCGTCCCGCGACGCCGGAGAAGACGTATGGCTATCTCCGCCTCGAGATCCTGGCCGCGTTGATCAACGGCACGGCCCTCTTCGTGATCGCCGGAGCGATCGTGGTCGAGGCGGTACGCCGGATAGGGCAACCGCCTGAGGTACAGCCGGCCATTTTGTTCGGTGTGGCTGCTGCAGGCCTCGTGGTAAATCTGGTCGGGATGCGGTTGCTCCGCGAGGGTCACCGGCATTCCCTCAACGTTCGAGGGGCATACCTTCACATCATCAGCGATTTGCTGGGGTCGATCGGTGCGATCCTGGCGGGAGTCATCATATTCTTCACGGGATGGTTCGTGGTCGACGCGATCATTTCCGTGGTCATCGCGCTGCTTATCCTGACGAGCGCGTGGCGGCTCGTGCGGGAGAGCGTCGATGTGTTGCTCGAAGGAACCCCGGCGCACATTTCGCTGGGCGATGTCCAACAGCAGCTCGCCGGGATTCCCGGAGTCCACAACGTGCACGATCTCCACGTCTGGACGGTGACGAGCGGCGTGGTGGCCATGAGCGGTCACGTGGTCGTTCAAGATCCAGAGCTGAACCAGCCGATATTGGAGACGGCGCAGCGTCGGCTCGCCGACATGGGCATTCAGCACGTGACGATGCAAATCGAGCAGGAGCACATGTGCGCCGAGCCGGAGAGGGTATAGTTGTCAATTCGTAACATTGCGATCATCGCGCACGTAGATCACGGCAAGACGACGTTGGTCGATAAGATGCTGCGGCAGGCAGGCGTATTCAGATCCAACGAACGGGTGGAGGAGCGGGTCATGGACTCCAATCCACTCGAGCGGGAGCGTGGCATTACCATCGTCAGCAAGAACGCGTCGGTACGGTGGCGAGACACCAAGATCAATCTGGTGGACACGCCCGGACACGCCGACTTCGGCGGTGAAGTAGAGCGCATTCTGCGTATGGTCGACGGCGTGTTGCTGCTGGTTGACGCCGTGGAAGGGCCCATGCCTCAGACGCGGTTTGTCACCCGCAAGGCGTTGGGGCTGGGTCTCCAGCCTGTCGTCGTTATCAACAAAGTCGACCGACCCGACGTGAGGGCGGCCGAAGTCCACGACGAGATATTGGAGTTGTTCATGGACCTCGAGGCGTCGACGAACCAGCTCGATGCCCCGTTCCTCTACGTGTCCGCTAAGGAAGGCGTGGCGTCAACCGACATAGACAACCGCGGCACGGACCTGGAGCCCTTGTTCGACGCGATCCTCGAGCACGTCCCCCCTCCCCGCTGCGAGCCGGATGGACCGTTTCAGATGCTGGTGTCAACAGTGGACCACTCGCCCTACGTCGGTAGGATGGCCATCGGGCGGATTGAGCGTGGCACCGTGTCGGTGGGTCAGACCGTCGCACTACTCCCGCTTGGCGAACCCGGCGAGTTGAGTGCAAGCGAAGCCGTCACCGCCCGGGTCACCAATCTCTACGGTTTCGAGGGGATCCAGCGCACCGAGATCGAACAGGCGGAAGCGGGTGATATCGTGGCGATGGCCGGTCTCGCCGACGTCGAGATCGGCAAGACGGTCACGGACCCGGGTCGGCTCGAACGGCTGGCCGGCATCGCCGTGGAGGAGCCGACCATCTCCGTCGACTTCATGGTCAACAACTCACCGTTTGCTGGTCGTGACGGCCGATACGTCACCTCGCGTCAGGTGCGCGAGCGTCTGTTCAAAGAATTGGAGCGGAATGTCGCGCTCCGCGTCGAGGAGACCGACAAGCCCGACGTACTCATGGTGTCCGGGAGAGGCGAGCTGCATCTCAGCATTCTGATGGAAACCATGCGGCGCGAGGGCTACGAATTCCAAGTGAGCCGGCCCCGCGTGATCACCAAGGTCGCGGACGACGGCGAGCGGTTGGAGCCATACGAAGATCTGACGATCGACGTGCCCGAAGACATGCTCGGCACGGTGATCGAGAATGTGGCGACCCGTCGGGGCGAGATGATGGATATGAAAAACACGGGTGACGGGCGGGTCAGGATGCGGTCCCGCATCCCGGCCCGTGGGCTGTTTGGGTTGCGCGGCGAGTTCCTCACCGA
>CAYLZR010000245.1:0-3605 GCA_964388145.1 uncultured Gemmatimonadaceae bacterium
GGAACAGGCGGCGGGCGATCCGAACGTGGATCATCGGGCCGATATCTATGCGCTGGGTTGCATGGCCTACGAGATGCTTGCGGGGCGGCTCCCGTTCGAGTCGGACTCCGTCCAGGCGCTTCTCGCGGCGCACATCAGTGAAACACCGCGTCCAATCGCCGAACACCGGCCCTCGATTCCCGCGCCTCTCGCCGACGCAATCATGCGCTGTCTCGCTAAGAAACCAGCCGATCGCTGGCAATCGGCCGACCAGCTTTCGTCGGTGCTCGACGCCGTCGCCGGTTCGAGCGGTGTGCTGACACCCGCCTCGACGCAGGCCATCAACGTCGACGGTTTCGTGCGATCACAATCTCCGGTCCGGGTGGTGGCGACGTTCGCCGGTGTGGGAGCGGTCCTCGTCGGCGTCGTGTACCTGTTGATGATGCAGCTCGGCCTCCCCGATTGGACGCTCCAGGGGACGGCGATGCTCACCGTCGGCGCCGTGTTGGCGGCGGGATTCAGCGCGTGGCGCGGTGGGGCCGGGTGGCCGGTCATCCGCCGCGTTCTCGTGGGAGGGTATGGTCTGTTTGCCGCCGGCACCGTGACGTATACGGCGATGCGGATGCTCGGGATCGGTCCGGTCGCCACGCTGGTGGCGGCGGGCGTCCTCGATGATCAGGGGCGGCTGATTCTCGCGCAGTTCGAGAACGCCACCTCCGACTCGACGCTCTCTGAGTCGGTTACCGAACTCCTCCGTATCGATCTCGCCCAGTCGGAGACGGTGACGCTGATGGAACCAATGCAGATCGCCCAGGTCCTTCGGCGAATGCAACGCGACCCCAATACGATCCTGACCGACGACCTTGCCATGGAAATCGCCGTGCGAGAGGGCGTGAAAGCGGTATTGAGCGGAGAGATTCGATCGCTGGCAGGCGACTACATCGTTTCGGCAACGCTCATCGCTACCAGCACGGGCGAAACGCTTGCGGCCGCCCGCGAAACCGCGTCGGGTGGCAGTCTGGTCGGGGCGGTCGATCGTCTATCCGCGACACTGCGGGAGCGGATCGGCGAATCGCTGAAGACGATCCGTGCGGATGCGCCGCTGTCCGAGGTGACGACGATTTCAACCGAGGCGCTTCGACTCTTCGTCCAGGCTGAACGCACCAACGATCGCTCGGAAGCGGATCAGGCCATCGCCTTGTTGAAGCAGGCACTCGATGTCGATTCGTCGTTTGCCATGGCGCATCGGAAGCTCGGGATCATCCTCCGCAATCAGGGCCAGGATCCGGAGCGTGCGGTGGCGGCGTTTACGCGGGCCTACGAGCTGCAGGACCGGCTGACGGATCGCGAGCGATACCTCGCCGAGGCTGCGTACTACACCTACGTCACCGAGGACGAGGCCGCGGCCGAACTGGCTTACACGACGTTGCTTGATCGCTATCCCACCGACCCCACCGCGCTCAACAACCTCGCGGTCAACTACCGTGGCCGGGGACGGGTCGCGGAGGCGGAGGAGTTGTACCGCCGATCGATCAGAAACGGAGGCGCGCCGCCGGTCACGTTCGGGAATGCGGTGCAGACGCAGTACAACCTCGGCATGGTCGACACTGCGGAAGTGACGCTCGCCCGGTTCGAGGAAGAGTATCCCGGGCACCCCAGCTTGCCCAACCTCCACGGGGCGCTTCTGAGCGCACAGTTCCGTTACGCGGAGGCGGACAGCGTGCTCGCCGAGTGGGAGCGCCGGGGGAGCATGGCCCCCCCCGTGGTTGCACTGCAGATCGCTCTGTTCAAGGGAAGCTTCGCAGCCGTGCGTGGAGAACTCGAGACAGCGATCGATCTGATCGGTGAGGCGTACGACATTCAGGAACGCACGGGGATGACGCTGATCCCGCAGCCACGCAGCGTGTTTGACGCCATCATGAGCGGAGTCGTCAACTTTTATTTCCTGGACGATCCGGAAACGGCGGTGGCGGAGATGGATCGAGCGCTTCGACAGGCCGGGTATGACACGCTCGCGGTCAACCAGCGAGACGATCTTCAGGTCGCGGGTCTATATGCTCGGTCCGGCCGGGTCGATCGGGCTCGCCGGATGCTCGCGACATATGAGCGGGATCAGGGTCTGTCGGGCGACGAAGACGACCGCACCGCCGGGCTCTGGGGCGCGTACGGAACCCTCGCGATAGCGGAAGAGCGATTCGACGACGCAGTCCGGCTTTTCGCGGCGGCGCGCGAAGAATCACCCGGTTGCGATCTCTGTTTCCGCAACGAGCTGGGCGAGGCCTATGCCCTGGCCGGACAGCCCGACTCCGCCGTCGCAGTCCTCGAAGAGTACTTGGACGCCCGCGTGCTGTTCCGGGCGCAAATCGACAATTTCAACCTCTGGGCGGTGCTCATTCAGCTCGGTGAGGCCTACGAGGCCGTTGGTCGGACGGACGATGCCGTCGCGAGCTATGATCGGCTTCTGAAAACCTGGGAACGACCGGACCCGAAGATTCAGTGGATCGTCGATGATCTTCGTGGGCGGATCGCTCGACTCACGGGGGAGAATCGTCCAACCGGGTCGTGAGTTCCCGAACGACGGGACCTCCTCTAGCTCCGGAGTTACACAAGATCGTGCGAGAGCGGCGCCCTACTTTGACGATGGTCGGCGAGACGGCTCGGGTCCCTCTCCGGGCGCTGTTGCTCTCTGTGGCCTCGCTGGGCGTGCCTGTCCTTGCCGCTTTTGTAATGCCGGAAGAGGAGGTGGGAGTCCTAGTTTGGCTCACAGCCCTGATTCCGGCCTTCATTCTGGCGTACTACCGGGGATTCAAAGGCGTGGCGCTCGCGTTGGCCGCCGGCATGGCAGTGCTCTCCACGACTCAGGTCTTCGTGCTCGTTCTCGGCGTGAGCAGCCCAAATTGGCCTCTCCTACTGGGCGTTGTCGTGCTCTATCTCGGGATCTCCATCGGGATCGCGATCTTTGCGGAGTTGCTACATCGGCAGCGCCGCATGGCGGAGCAGATGGCTCTGGTGGATCGCCTGACGGGCCTCCCCAACCGACGCTCGGCAGAGTTCACATTGGAATCTGAATTCGCGGCCGCCGTCCGAGGAAGATCTTTGGCATTGGTCGTCTTCGACTTGGATCACTTCAAGGAAGTGAACGATCGTTACGGCCACGCCAGCGGCGACGAAGCACTCCGCGCGTTCGCTGACGTCTTACGGGCAAACACCCGGCGCATGAATCTGTCGGCACGGTTCGGCGGTGAAGAGTTCATCGCGGTGCTCGCAGAGGCCGAAGCGAACGAGGCCCTGATGTTTGCCAACCGGGTGTTGGACGGCATCAGATCGAGAGAGTTTCCCTGGGGACAAATTACGGTGAGCGCCGGTATTGCAACGTACCAGAAGGGCATGGGATCATACGAGGTACTGATAGCCGCCGCTGACAGGGCTCTGTATGGCGCGAAGGAAGCCGGCCGGGACCGGATCGAGGTCGCGCAAGAAATTCCAGCGCGGAGGCGTGTATCGTACACAGCCCTACGTGTCCCTGTAGAGACGTCAGGTCCCTCCGCCAGACGGGAAAAGGTGTTGGTGGTGGACGATGATCCGGATGTCCGCCGCTCACTGGTGCGCATACTCAGGCGAAACGG
>CAYLZR010000246.1:0-3598 GCA_964388145.1 uncultured Gemmatimonadaceae bacterium
TCGCTCGGCTACGTGAACCGTGAGCGCATTCTCACCCCCGAGTACTATCTGCTCATTCTCTTCGCCACGATCGGCATGATGGTCATGTCGGCCGCCGCCGACTTGATCGTGCTGTTCATCGGGCTCGAGGTGATGTCCGTCTGCGTTTACGTGCTGACGGGGATCAACCGGAGGAGCGTGTTTGGCGCCGAGGCCGCGCTGAAATATTTCCTCTTGGGTGCGTTTGCATCGGGGTTCGTGATCTACGGGATCGCACTGATCTACGGCGCGACGGGAACCACCAACCTGACGCTCATCGATGCCCGCACGCTCAATCTCGGGCTGCAATCCAACGGCATGCTCATGGCTGGTATCGGCCTGCTGTTAATCGGCTTCGCGTTCAAGGTCGCGGCCGTCCCGTTCCACATGTGGACGCCGGACGTGTACGACGGAGCACCAACGCCAATTACCGGATTCATGGCGGCTGCCGTCAAGGCGGCTGCGTTCGCCGCCCTGATGCGCATCATGGTGCACGCGTTGGGGGATACGATCGCCAGCTGGCAAAACGCTGTCTGGTGGTTGGCCGTGGTGACCATGCTCGGCGGCAACCTCATGGCCTTGGCACAACGCCAACTCAAGCGGATGCTCGCCTACAGCTCGATTGGCCATGCCGGATACCTGTTGACGGCGGTTGTGAGTGGGACGGAGACCGGCGCCGCGGCGTACCTGTTCTACGCCTTTGCCTACACGCTGGTGACATTGGGCGCGTTCGGCGTGCTGACGGTTGTCGGACGAAACGGTGAACGCGACGTGCGGATCGACGACTTGGCCGGCCTTGCCTCCAAACAACCGTGGATCGCGTTCGCGATGGCGGTGTTCATGATGTCGCTGCTTGGCTTTCCCGGAACCGCTGGGTTCATGGCCAAGTGGTACGTACTGATGTCGGCCATCCAGGCGGATCAGTGGACGCTGAGCATTCTCCTCGTTATCGCCAGCGTCGTGTCGGCGGGCTATTACCTGCCGGTGATCATGGAGATGTACATGCGCCCGCCGACTACCGAGGACGCGCACAGCCGGAGCGTTGCCGTTGGGGCAGGTCGGTGGGTCATCGGTGCCACGGCTGGTTTGCTGCTCTTCTTCGGGTTCTTCCCGGGACCGTTGATGGACGCGTCGCGGGCGAGCAGCGAGGGCCTCAAGCCGTCAACGGCATTCACGCTCAACGCTCCAGGGACCGACGAAGTCGTTTCGAGATAGCCCGGGAAACTAAGGTTTCAGGTTTCAGGTGTCAGGTGTCAGTTGCTTCAGACCCTTGAAACCTGGAACCTGATACCTGACACCTGAAGTGACATGAACATTCCGTCGTCAATCTTCCGTCAATACGACATCCGAGGCGTTGTAGGCGAGCAGCTCGATGCGCAGGTGGCGCACGCCATCGGGCGGGCGGTGGCCACCGAGGCGCGCAAACGGATCGGTAAAGCCGCGCGGCTCGCCGTGGGGCGGGACAATCGGCCGAGTGGTGACTTGCTGGCCCACGCGGTACGAGACGGTATCGCGGCTGCGGGCGGCACGGCCGTCGATGTCGGCATGGTGCCCACGCCGGCGCTGTATCTCGCGCTCCACGAGCTGGAGGTGGATGGCGGCGTACAGGTCACCGGATCCCACAACCCGCCCGAGTTCAACGGGTTCAAGATGGTGGTGGCGGGCGCGACGCTGTACGGTGAAGACATCCAAGAGTTGAGGCGTCTGATCGAAGATGACGCGACCGACGACGGGGCCGGCCGTCTCGAGGTCGAGACCACCATGCTGGAGCGGTACGGGGCTGCGATTCTCGAGCGCAACGGGCCGCTGGCGACGCCGCTCAAGGTGGTTGTGGATTGCGGCAACGGCGTTCTCAGTCTCGTCGCCGAGGACATCTTGTCCCGGCTCGGTGCCGAAGTCGTACCGCTGTTCTGCGAATCAGACGGCACCTTTCCCAACCACCATCCGGATCCGACGGTTCTCGAAAACCTGACGGACATGCAGGAAGCCGTGCGTCGTACGGGCGCCGCGCTCGGCATCGCATTCGACGGAGACGGAGATCGCATCGGTATCGTCGACGAGCGCGCCGAGGTTGTGTTCGGCGACAAGCTGCTCGCGCTCTTTGGCAGGGATCTGGTTCAGCGGGCTGGTGGTGGGCACTACGTCATCTTCGACGTCAAATGCTCCGACGTTCTGGCTGGGGACCTCGAGAACTCCGGCCTCAAACCCGTGATGTGGAAGACGGGCCACTCGCTGATCAAGGTGAAGATGAAAGAGTTGGACGCGCCGCTGGCGGGTGAGATGAGCGGTCACATGTTTTTTGGTGGAGACTACTACGGTTTCGACGATGCGTTGTTCGGCGCGGCTCGGCTCTTGGATTACGTAGCCAAGATGAACGAGCCCGTGTCCGTCATGCTGTCGAACCTACCCGAGCGCCACTCGACACCCGAGCTGCGCGTCGATTGTGACGACGAAAAGAAATTCGGCATCGTGGCCCGCGCCGTCGAACACTTTTCCTCCAAGTACGACACGTTGAACATCGACGGCGTGCGTATCTCGTTTGCGGATGGATGGGGTCTCATACGAGCGTCGAACACTCAGGCGGTGTTGGTGATGCGGTTTGAGGCGGGAAGCGAGGCCGCCCTCAAGGAATATCGCGGCGAGGTGGAAGGCTGGTTGAAGACTCAGATGTGATGATCACCTTATCTCTTCGCCAAGCCTTTCACGGCGGCAACGACGGCCGTGGGCTGCTCCTCTTGGATGAAGAATCCCGATTGAGCGATCGTGTCGACTGTAAACGACGGGAGTCGGTCTGTTAGCAACGCTATCTGTTCCGTTGGAGGCCCGCCGTCGTGCTTCGTGTCACCAACCAACAGCACCACCGGACATTCAATCTTCGCCAGGTGATCACGCAACAATTCCGGCTCCTCGGCCCGCCCCATTGCTCGGTACGCGCTGATGGTTCCCCGAGGATCCCGAGCCATCCCCATCGTATACGCCTGCACGACAGCTTGGTCGACCCAAGACTCATCGAACGACATCTTCTTCAGGTCGCGATATAGCAGGCTTTGCATGATGCGACGGGTATCGAGCATGCGAATGACCGGTGCAAAGCGCATCCAAAACCGAAAGCCCTTGGTTGTCGCCGTTTCGCCCGGACCCCCTTCCAGCGACACTATGCCGCGCGCTGACTCCGGGTGGCGGTATGCCAACCGCAGGGCGATCGACGCCCCCAGGGAATGGCCGACGAGCACCGCCTGTTCGATCCCCAGCGAGTCCAGTACCGCGGCCACTCGATCCGCCTGTGCGGTGAGTGAGTAGTCGGCGTCCTTCGGTCGGGACGATGACCCCATCCCAAGTGGCTCGACAGCAACGGCGCGATAGCCGGCGGTGTCTAACAGGGCCATCACGTGTCGGAACGCATAAGACGATCCGAATAGACCGGGAATGAGCACCACCGGCGGTCCCTCGCCGACGATCGTCACGCTGAGCGATTCGGCCGGGGCAACGGGAATCCACAGCGTCTGTGATGTGTCGGCGGAGGTAAGTGCGAGGAGCAGGAGGAGCATTGCGCTCGGTTCGGTTAATTGTCTGGGTACGT
>CAYLZR010000247.1:0-1984 GCA_964388145.1 uncultured Gemmatimonadaceae bacterium
TCGATGCGGTGCTTGCGGCGCTCGCGATGGCTCATCGTAAACATGTTCTTGTTGACCGGATCCGGCGGCGTCAACTCTTGCTTGATACCGTCGAGCCCGGCAGCCAATTGTACTGCCAACGCCAAGTAAGGATTGGCCGATGGATCCGGCATGCGCAATTCGCACCGAGTGCTCTGTCCACGCTTCGCAGGAATCCGGATCAACGGCGATCGGTTCCGCATGCTCCACGCCACGTTGGTGGGCGCTTCGTAACCTGGCACCAGACGCTTGAAACTGTTGACCAGCGGATTGGTCACCGCCACAAAGCCACGCGCGTGCATCAGCAAGCCGGCGATGTAGCTCAACCCAACCGTCGACAGCTGCCACTCGGTGTTCTGCGCGAAGAACGCGTTGGTGTCTCCACGGAAGAGTGACTGATGCGTGTGCATACCCGAGCCGTTTGCTCCTTGAATCGGCTTCGGCATGAACGTCGCCAGGAACCCATGTCGATACGCCACGTTCCGAACGACGAACTTGAACGTCGCCAAGTTGTCCGCCGTCTTGATGGCGTCGGCATATTTGAAGTCGATCTCGTGCTGGCCGTGCGCGACTTCGTGGTGGCCGGCTTCGATCTCGAACCCAAGCATTTCCAGATCGTTGATGATCAAGCGGCGCAAGGGTTCGGCCTTGTCCACCGGCGCAAGATCGAAATAGCCACCCATGTCGTGTGTATCCAGCGACGGTTTGCCGTTCTCGTCCACCTGGAACAGAAAAAACTCCGCCTCGCATCCGGCCATCATCGCATAGCCAAGCGCGGCGGCCTGCTCGACTTGACGCTTCAAAGCGAGTCGGGGACAACCTGCGAAAGGTGTGTTGTCGGCGTCGTGGATATCGCAAATCAAGCGAGCAACACGGCCGCCTTCGTCATCGTATGGAAGAATCCGGAACGTCTCCAGGTCGGGCTTCAGCAACATGTCGCTCTCTTCAATGCGCACGAAGCCCTCGATGGACGACCCGTCAAAAAGAATGTCGCCGGCGAGCGCCTTCGCGAATTGGCTCTTGGGAACCTCGACGTTCTTGTTGATGCCGGTAATATCGGTGAACTGCAGCCTCAGCGAATCCACCTCGAAGCGATCGGCGAGCTGCTCGATATCCTCCGCCGTGGCGCCGCTGGTGTTCAGGACGTCAGTCGACAGCTTCGGCTTCACTACCGAGTCGAACGTGAGGGACTTGGGGGGCACGGGACGCTCCTTGGATTTATGGGATCTGTGGCCGGCAATTCGTCGTTTCGCCACGGTTTCGGCTCCCGAGAGGAGGCTTTTGCATCGCGGCACGCAGGATTTTACCCCGGAACTGACTCAGTGTCAACGATAACGTGCACAATTGGCACAACTGGCGCGATTTTCAGCTCAAAAGTTGTAAATCTCTGCTCCGACTGGCAGAATTTTCAGCCATTTTGCAAATTCAGAAGGTTTTGGAGGAACTTAAGACAAGGAGTCCAGGAGGCTCCACAGCTCATGCGCCGAGAACTCGCTGAACCGGGAGTCGACGTCGCGCTCGGCCCACTCGAGGAAAATCCACCCCGAAAGCCGATGAGTGGTGCCACTGACGAAATGAATGCGCCCCCGCAGGCCGTTCACCTCATCGTCACGAACCGACTCGAGCAATACGTCCCACCGATCATCACCTCGAGCCAGCTCTCCCATCTGTCGAGCTTTGATCGCCGACAGGGGTGGATCGAAGTGTTTCGACTTGGGCACACCGGAATTGTCCGTCGAACGCGAGGCCATGTTGGCTACAGTAATGCAGCGCCTATTGGCACGCCAGCGCACGGGTCGGAGAACTCGCCGCACTGCCCCCGGGGTCCCGAATCGATCCCGAAAATTGGAGCAGTCGGACGGCAGCACGGCGGCGTTTATTCCGAGGTGCCGACCGGTGTACATTCCCTGCCCCACGAGCAATAGAGGTTCATGTCACAGCGGACGGTACGGTGTCCCAAGTGCGG
>CAYLZR010000247.1:2084-3592 GCA_964388145.1 uncultured Gemmatimonadaceae bacterium
GCTCGGTTAACCCTGCCGGCGTGGATTGCGGTAGGTGCGATCGGTACGCTCGGCATCGGATACATCGCCCTACAAGTTTTCGGCAGCGAGCCCCCCGGCCAGCAACCCAGTCCACCGGCACTCGCTCCAGACATCAGCCAGTTGACTCCGAGGGAGCGAGCCGATCGCTTGTTCGATCGCATCGTCCGGGCCGCTGAAGCGGGAGACACGGCACAAGTCGGACAATTCCAACCGATGGCCTTGGCGGCGTATGCCATGTTACCGCGCCAGGATAGCGATTCTAGATACCACGTGGGGTTGATACACTCGCTCACCGGGGCGTTCGCATCAGCACGAGCGCAGTTGGATTCAATCCGCGCCACAAACCCGGATCATCTTCTCGGGGTGATGCTGGATTTTGCCATTGCGCAGCTGACGGACAACGCCGCAGGACAACAACAGGCCTACAGCGACTTTCTCGACGCCTACGATAAAGAGATAGCGTTACAGAAACCCGAGTATGCCGCACACGATCCGGCTATAGAGGCTTTCTTGACCGCCGCACGGCAGGCGCTCGGAGTGAACAACTGATGCCCACAATTCATGTAGCTCATAGCCCGGATTCCGACGACGCTTTCATGTTCTGGGCTTTGGCACGTAACATGATCGACACCGGCGATCGCAAGTACGTGCACGAGCTCGCGGACATCGAAACACTCAACAAGCGAGCGCTGAAAGCCGAACTCGAAGTGACGGCTGTGTCGGTACATGCCTACGCCCACCTGTCGGATACCTATGCCATCCTTCCGCACGGCGCGTCCATGGGCGATCGCGAGTACGGTCCACGATTGGTTGCCCGAACGCCGAGACCGGCAGACGTCCGCTCGGCCATCGCGGGAAGGAACATCGCCGTGCCGGGAGAGCTCACCACCGCTTACCTGGTCCTCCGTCTCTTTCAACCCGACTTCAATGCGGTAATGGTGCCGTTCGATCAGATCGAAGAGGCCGTGGAACGCGGCGAGGTCGACGCCGGCCTATTGATTCACGAAGGTCAGCTGACGTACCAGGATCGCGGCCTTCAACTTTGGCTCGACGAAGGTGCCTGGTGGTTCGAAGAAACGGGAGGATTGCCGCTCCCGCTCGGCTGCAACGTCGTTCGTCGCGATCTGGGCGACGATCTCATCAACGCGGTGTCTCGGGATCTGCGCGCGAGCATCACCACCGGCCTGGCACATCGGGAAAAGGCCCTCGCCTACGCGCTGCAATTCTCACGCGGTTTGGACGACGCCAAAGCCGACACGTTCGTCGGCATGTACGTCAACGATCTAACGGTGGATTACGGAGAACGCGGGCGGAAGGCGATGGCGGAGTTGTTGGGACGGGCCGCAGAAGCTGGATTGATCCCGGAAAATGTTCCGGTGTCGTTCGTGGACGATCGCGAGAGGTAAGACGTACCCCTCGCGTCTTACGAAAAAAACCCGGGGGGCCGAAGCACCCCGGGCTGGAGTGGCCGGACGACGCCGCCGTCA
>CAYLZR010000248.1:0-3563 GCA_964388145.1 uncultured Gemmatimonadaceae bacterium
ACCCGCTCGTCGTGCTGGTCACGGTGGCGGTGTTCGTGAACATGCGGCCGCCGCATTGCTGATCGAAGTCGCCGAGAGTGAGGCTGAGGCTGTTGCCGATGAGCGTCCCCGAGGCTGCGCTCGAACCTGATCGATTCAAGGTGTCGGTGAAGGCCCCGCTCCCGGTCAAAAGCCTCATCGGATTCCTCCTATGAATTTCCCTGGTCCGGTCGGTTGCACCGGCTTTCCAGCTTCGGCACCGAATGGCGCGTAATATCCGAGGGGGCCGGGCGGATTCAGTGAGGACGGTCACGGGCTGGGGTCCCCACGCTCGGTGGGGCGGTGTGGCGACGGTGCTAAGGCGCTACAATTCCAAGCTCAAGACGACAGTCGTCGAGCCACGGAGGTGCGGTGAAAATTGAAACGCTGCCACGGATGAAGGAAATACTGCCGCGGATTGATTTGTTGGACACCGATCGTTCCTTGCAACATCCGAACGACGTATAGTCATGGGGAAAATCCGCGCTCAAGAAATCAATCTGTGGCAGTATTTCCCATTCACATTGTTGGGTTTTCTCGTTCTGCTCGTTTCGCCTGCGGTGGCGCAAGAGCCGATGCCCCTGCACCGACTCTCGGGCCCCATCCAGCTGGACGGCCGGCTGGATGAGCCTGCGTGGCGGGACGTCCCGCTGCTCCCCATCACCACCTACGGTCCGACCTTCAAGGCGCCTCCGTCGGAACGGACCGAGATTCTTGTGGCATACGACGATTCCTATCTGTACATGGGCGGACGCATGTACGATTCCGATCCGGGGGGCGTGCGCAGCACCACGCTGTACCGCGATCAGTACAGCGGGGACGATCTCCTTTCCATCGTGTTGGACACGTACAACGATTACGAGTCGGCCGTGTGGTTTACCGCGAGCCCATCCGGTGTCCGATCCGATCGGTCGATAGCCAATGACGGGGAGCGCACTACCGGCCGCCCCATGAACAACGATTGGAACTCGTACTGGGATCTCGCGACGACATGGACCCAAGACAGCTGGTTCGTCGAAATGCGGATTCCTTTCTCGAGCTTGGGATTCCAGGACCAGGATGGCCACGTCGAGATGGGGATGATCGTGTACCGGTTCATCGCGCGGAAGAACGAGCGCCTGACGTTTCCGGAGATTCCGCCGAATTGGGGGATGGGATTTGCCAAGCCATCGCAGGCGCAGCGGGTCTCGATGGAAGGAGTGTACGCGGCCAAGCCTGTTTACCTGACGCCGTATGTTCTGGGCGGTCTAACGCAGGCGGCGGAACTGAACGGCGGCGGGACCGCGTACGGGACCGACAACGCGCGGACCAACGAGCTTGGACTCGATGTGAAATACAACATCACCAACAGTCTCACGCTGGACGCTACGGTGAACACGGATTTCGCACAGGTCGAGGCGGATTCTCAGCAGGTCAACCTGACTCGGTTCTCGCTGTTTTTCCCCGAGAAGCGCCAGTTCTTCCAGGAGCGCGCAAGTCTCTTCGACTTCAACACCGGTGGTTTCAGCCGGCTGTTTCACAGCCGTCGCATCGGCTTGAGTGATGGCGAACAAGTGCGCATTCTGGGCGGGTTGCGCATGGTCGGGCGGGTCGGCGACACGGATGTCGGATTCCTCACCATGCAGACCGCGGCGCAAGACGGACTGAACTCGGAAAATTTCGGCGTGGCGCGATTGCGACGGCAGGTGTTCAACTCGTTTTCGACAATCGGTGCGATGATGACCACCAAGGTCGATACGGACGGGAACTATGCGGTCACCACGGGATTCGACACGAGTCTACGCCTGTTCGGTGACGAATACGTGACTGCCAAATGGATCGCGTCGTTTGAGACGGAAGACCCGGCCGACCCGGCCGGCAACCTCCTTGACGCGAGCCGATTCGTGGCGCGTTGGCAACGGCGCAATCAAACCGGTTTCAGTTACTCCGCCGACTACGTGCGGTCGGGTCCCGATTACTCCCCCAGGATGGGATTCACGCTGCGCGACGACTTCACCCAACTGCAGACCAACCCCCAGTATCGCTGGTTCCAGAGTGTGCAATCTGCATTGCGGACCATGACCGTGCGCAGCCAGGCGTCGGTATTCTTGCGCAACGGGGACAAGACCGTGGAGTCTGCGTCCATCTCACCGTCGCTCGCGTTCGAGTTCAAGTCGGGCCGCCGGTTGACGCTGACCCTGGAGAACAGTTACGAGAGCGTGTTGAGCACGTTTCTTCTCTCGGGTGTTACACCGGTCGAACCCGGAAACTACTGGTTCCACGAGGGGCGGGTGCGGATGAACCTGTCCCGCAGCTCGCTGCTTCGTGGGAGCGCTACGGTCAGCGCAGGCACCTTTTACGATGGTTGGCGCGTGGCAGTATCCGGCGGGCCGACTATCAGCTTCTCGCCGCACCTCGAGATGGGAAGCAACTACCAAGTCAACATCGTGCGGTTCGCCGATCGTAACGAATCACTCACCGCCCATCTCGCACGATTCAGAATCCAGACCGCGCTGGATACGCACTTCTCGGCCACCGCCCTGTTTCAGTACAGCAGCACCGCGGATCGTCTGAGCGCCAACGCACGATTGCGGTACCATTTCCGGGAGGGAAACGATCTGTGGCTCGTGTACAACGACGACGTAAACACGGATCGGTTCGTCCTGGGTGGCCCGCGGCTCCCGTGGTCGCAAACGCGGACGATCATGATTAAATACACGTACACATTGGTGCAGTAATTGATTGCAGATTGCAGATTAGTGATTGCAGATTGCACTTCCAGATCCACGCTTGTCGATAATCCCGTGTGGCGCCGATGCGTCCTTCAGGACGCGGTGCTTGGCCGAGCGCGCCCTCTCAGGGCGGGACTCCCCAAAACCGGCGTCGTACCGCATCTTAGTCCCCCATGACCGAGATCACCGCCCGGCTCTCGGGCGCTCTCGCCGACCCCTGCGTCATCCAGCAGCGGTCCGGCATCGGGAGATTGACGACGGCTAAAGCCGCCGCTCGGCAATCTGTCGGTAAACCGACGTTAAGGGGAGTTGGTCGCTTCAGCGACAGTCAGTTGGCCGAGCCGCGGGTTTACCCGTGGTAACCACTGGAGCGTTGGGTGACTGACATTATCGACCGCCTCAAAGCCGCCCTCTCCGACCGTTACGCTATCGAGCACGAACGCGGCGCCGGCGGCATGGCGACGGTGTATTTGGCCGAAGACCTCAAGCACAAACGCAAGGTGGCCGTGAAGGTGCTTCGGCCAGAACTCGCCGCCGTGCGATTCTGCAAGAAATCCAAAGATCGTTGCGAACTTCTTCGAGGAGTTGAAGGCGAAGGTGGGGAGGGAGTGACAAACGAATATTGAATATTGAATGTCCAATATCCAATATCCAACAAGGAGTATCGGTGGACACTTCGGTTTGGATATTCCGTGTTGTGTTGGATATTCAATATTCAATATTGGATATTGGATATTCAATTAGTCCATGACCGCAATCACCGCCCGGTTCTCGAACGCTGTCGCCCTCGGAGTATGCCTGATCGCTCTGGATGCTGGGGGCGCAGACGCTCAG
>CAYLZR010000249.1:0-3557 GCA_964388145.1 uncultured Gemmatimonadaceae bacterium
CATCTCATCGTCGGGAGAGACCACGCCGGGCCCGGCAATGATTCCAGCGGCACGCCGTTCTACGGGCCGTATGACGCGCAACAAATGCTCCGCCAATACGAAAAAGAACTGGGCGTGACCATGGTCCCGTTCAAGATGATGGTTTACGTAGAGGACAAGGATTCGTACTTCCCTGTGGACGAAGTACCCGACGGTGCGCGATCGTTGAGCATCTCGGGCACTGAGCTTCGGGAGCGACTGGCTCAAGGACGGGAAATTCCCGAATGGTTCACGTTCCCGGAAGTGGCGGTCGAGCTACGTCGCAGTCATCGGCCCCGTCACATGCAGGGTTTCACGGTGTTCTTCACGGGCCTGTCCGGCTCCGGCAAATCGACCGTCGCCAACGTGCTGCGAACCAAGTTCTTGGAGATGGGCGGGAGACCTGTCACGCTGCTCGACGGGGATGTGGTGAGAAAACAGTTATCGTCTGAACTTGGCTTCTCCAAAGAGCATCGCGACATCAATATCCGTCGAATTGGTTACGTCGCCTCCGAGATAACCAAGAATGGCGGCATTGCCATCTGCGCGCCTATCGCGCCGTATGACGACATCCGCAAAGAAAACCGAGCATTGATTGCACCACTCGGCGGTTACATCCTGGTCCACGTGGCCACCCCCTTGTCGGTCTGCGAACAGAGAGATCGCAAAGGGTTGTATGCCAAGGCGCGGGCCGGAATCATTAAAGAGTTTACGGGCATTTCAGATCCATATGAGGAACCCGATGACGCCGACGTGGTCATCGATGCGACCGACGTGACCCCTGAGGAAGCCGCGCAGCAGATCATTCTGCAATTGGAGAAAGATGGCTATGTGGGGTGCTGAAGGCCGGTAGGGGCGGTTCACGCTCGATACTGTAGCGGTCGGCGACCGTTCCGACCTTGGCGTCGAATCCCGCCTGGCGTATTTCATAAGTACATGTATTACAATTGGTTAACTTCAGCGAATCCAAGCCCCAAAAGGCCTCTGTACTCCCACTTGCTCGCGGCCGCTTCCTCCCCCACCTTATCCTGTTACAGGCCGGACCCCCACCGGAGAGACATGCCATGAACCCTTCCGTCGCCCTCAAGCTGCTCGCCCCCACCGTCGTTGCCCTCGCAATGCCCGTCACCCTCCAAGCCCAGGAGGGCTCACCTCGCGCCGAGGTGACGTTCACCAAGGACATCGCGCCGATTCTGCAACGGAGCTGTCAGAAGTGCCATCGGCCGGGAGGCGTCGCACCGATGCCGCTCGTCGACTACGACACCGTGCGGGTCTACGGCTGGCTGATGCAGTACCGGACCGGCATTCGTGACCGGATGGGCGCCATGCCGCCGTGGTACGTCGAGAAGGACATCGGTATTCAACACTTCAAGGACGATCCGTCGCTGAGCGACGAGGAGATCGCCGCTATCGCGACATGGGTTCAGAACGGTATGCCCGAAGGGGATCCCGCCGAATTGCCGCCGCCGTTGGTCTTCAATGACGCGGTCGGATGGAGCTTGGGGGAACCGGACCTCATCGTGAGGTCGCAGGAATTCCTGGTGAAGAGTGATGCCACCGACTGGTGGGGGGACATCAAGAGCATACCAACCGGCCTCACCGAAGACCGGTACGTGGCGTCGGTCGAGATCCGGGAGATCAACAATGTGAAGGAGAGTGGGGACCGTGGCCGTGCAACGGTCGGTGGACTGTACGTCTTCCACCACATGGTGTGGAGTACGCGGGTGCTCGACGATAGCAACGACCGAGGGGTGACCTGGCCCGTGCACGAGGTCGGTCGCAACCCCGACATCTTCGATGTCGAGGCCGGCCGGCTCCTGAAGGCCGGTTCGAGCATCGTGTCCAACTCTACCCACTTGCACTCGAACGGTCACGACACGAGAGCACATCTCGAGATCGGATTCAGGTTCCACCCAAAGGACTACGAGCCGAAATACCGGCCGATCTTTCTTGGGCTGGGCAATGGTTCCGACATTGATATCAAGGCCGGAGAGGCAGATCAGGAGCTTCACGCCTACACGGTGCTGCAGCAACACACGAAGATCGTCACGTTCGAGCCGCACCTGCATGCCCCGGGGTATCGGATGTGCCTCGAGGCAATCTGGGGGTTCAACATCGAGACCCTCTCCTGTGTCGGATACGACCACAACTGGGTCCGCGGCTACGCGTTCGCCGATGACCACGAACCCCTGCTGCCGAAGGGCACGATCCTGCACATCATCGGCTACATGGACAACACGCCCCGGAACCTCAACATCCCGGACACCAGGAACTGGCAGGGGGCGGGCAACCGCTCCGTAGCAAACATGTTCATCGACCTGGGAATGCATTTGGCCCTCACCGACGAGCAGTTTCAGGAAGCGATGGCCGAACGGAGGAAGAATCTCAACCTGACGGTCAACGATCACGTCATCGGATGTCCACTCTGCATGGTCATTCCGGGCAACTAGCGATGCAGCCGACCTTGTTCACGGCGCAGAGGATCCCGGGGGTCGTGCCCCTCGGCCTCGCCGTGGCAGCGGTACTCGTACTCTGCCCGAACGCCGGTGCTCAAACGACGTACCAGAAGGACCAAAACGTATCGCCCGCGTTCGAAGGATGGCTGGAGAACGACGACGGGTCGTTCAGTCTCGTGTTCGGGTACATGAACCGAAACTGGCACCAGGAGTTGGACGTCCCGGTGGGTCCCGAAAACAACATCTCCCCCGGCGGCGCCGACCAGGGACAGCCGACGCACTTTCTTCCGCGCCGCAACCGATTCGTGTTCATGGTGCGCGTGCCGGCGGATTTCGGCGATCAGGAACTGGTGTGGACGCTGACGACACAGGGAATGATCGAGCACGCGTACGGAACGCTCCGAACGGACTACCAGCTCGACGACATGGTGATCGCCTCCGAAACCGGGGCACTCGGCATCGGCATAAGCGACTCCGCATCGCGCGCCAACACCCACCCCACGGTCACACTCGATGGGGACGAGGTTCGGAGAGCCCGGGTGGGCGAGCCCGTGACGTTGGTTGCCTACGTCACCGATGACGATCTGCCCAGACGCCGCCGTCGACGCTCCACGTCCGAGCCGGACAGCGCTCCGAAACTGACGGCGCGGCAGCTACGACCTCCCATGAGGATCACGGTCAACAAGGTCGTGGGGCTCAACCTGGCGTGGTTCGTGTTCCGAGGCGAAGGCACCGTGACCTTCCATCCCCTACAGGTGAAGGTGTGGGAGGACACACGGACGGGGGCGAACTCCCCTTGGGCACCGCTCTGGGCGGCACCCGAGGTACCCGAGCGCGGGCGATATGAGGTGACGGTCACGTTCGACCGGCCGGGGACCTACGTGCTGCGAGGCCGCGCGGATGACGGCGGCTTGTACGCCGACGTGGAGGTGACGATAGTCGTTGGTCCGGTGACGTAGCTCGTCGGACATGACAAGCGGTCGGGATATGGTTTGCGCTGCGGGCGGAGTAGAAAGAAACCGGCCCGAACGCACCGCGCGCTACTTCAGTCCCTTCTCCGCCTTGAACGCCGCCCAGTCACGT
>CAYLZR010000250.1:0-3539 GCA_964388145.1 uncultured Gemmatimonadaceae bacterium
CCCGCCAGATACACACTGACTTCCACTGTCGCTCCATCGTTGGTTGATATGGGAACCTATGGTAGAAGGCCCCCGGCGGTTACCCGCCGAGGTCCACGTTCGGTAGACCCTCGCATCCATCCCTTCGGTTAGGCATCTTATGGGCCGGTTTTTCTCGCCCAAATTCACAAGGAGGTGAGCGTGTTGCCTCGGTTCTTCACACTGTCGGCCTTCGCCGCTCTCGTGGCGGGCTGTGTGTCGTCTCCCGAAATCGAAGCCGACCTGGTTCTCAGGGGTGGCAAGGTCGTGACGGTGGACGAAAACGTTCCTGACGGCCAAGCCATTGCCGTCAAAGGAGATACGATCATCGCCGTGGGATCGAATCGGCAAATCCGAGCGTATGTCGGTCCCAACACCGAGGTCATCGATCTGGACGGCATGTTGGCCATCCCCGGTTTCGTCGAGAGTCACGGTCACTTCCTCGGAATCGGCGACGCCAACATGCAGCTCGATGTTATGAATGTGGCGAACTGGGACGAGATCGTGTCGATGGTCGACGCGGTGGCCGGGGATGCGCAGGCCGGTGAGCTGATCCGGGGCCGCGGCTGGCACCAGGAAAAGTGGGACAAGGTGCCGGAGGGCGGCGTGCAGGGCCTCCCGACGCATCATTCGCTGAGCGCGGTTTCCCCGAACAACCCGGTCGTCTTGCGGCATGCCAGCGGCCATGCGTCTTTCGCCAATGCGATGGCCATGGAGATGTCGGGGATTACCCGGAGTACGGCCGACCCACGCGGTGGGGAAATTGTGCGCGACGAAAACGGAGATCCGATCGGGATGTTCCGCGAGACCGCGCAGGGGTTGCTCGACCCGGCGCGAAGGGATGCGGTATCGCCCGACCCGCGGCGCCAGGCGGAACTCGCCATCGAGGAAATGCTCGCGAAAGGCATCACAAGCTTCCACGACGCCGGCTCGTCCTTCAGAGATGTCGACATGTTCAAGGAGATGGTCGACGACGGCAGCATGGGTGTCCGTCTCTACGTGATGTTGCGGGTCTCCAACGAGCAACTCGCGGCGCAGCTCACGAACTACCGGATGATCGGGTACGGCGACAACCGCCTGACGGTGCGGGCGATCAAACGGAGTATCGACGGCGCGCTTGGCTCACACGGCGCCTGGTTGTTGGAGCCGTACGAGGACCTTCCGTCGAGCAGCGGATTCAATACCAGCAGCGTCGAGAGTGTCGAAGAAACCGCGCGCCTCGCGGCCGAGCACGGTTTTCAGATGAACACGCACGCGATCGGCGACCGCGCGAATCGCGAGGTGTTGGATATCTACGAGCGGATCTTCGCTGCAAGTCCCGATCAGAGCGATCTGCGGTGGCGGATCGAACACTCCCAGCATCTCCACCCGGACGACATTCCGCGATTCGGCCAAATGGGCGTCATCGCGTCGATGGAGGGTATCCATGCGACGTCCGACGCGCCGTACGTGCTCGAGCGGTTGGGTGAGCAGCGGGCAAGAGAAGGCGCGTATGTGTGGCAAAGTTTGCTCGAGTCTGGGGCGGTGGTCACCAACGGCACCGATGCACCGGTGGAAGACGTCGATCCCATCGCGAGTTACTACGCCACGGTGTCGCGTCGGACAAACGACGGAACCGTATTCTTCCCCGAACAACGACTGAGTCGCTTGGAGGCGCTGCGGTCGTACACCTTGAGCGGTGCGTATGCTGCTTTCGAAGACGACCTGAAGGGATCCTTGACGCCTGGAAAACTGGCAGACATCACCGTGCTGTCGCAGGACATCATGACCATTCCCGAGGACGAGATACCGGCCACCCAAGTCGTTTATACGATCGTGGGTGGACGGGTGATGTATAGGGCGGAAGGGCGGTAAGGACGGTATGTCGATGATAGATCTCCGATTTCAGATCGTGGTTGGACACAATCTGCAATCTGCAATCTGCAATCTGCAATCGTTTGATCGTCATCTCGGCCATGTCGCAGGGGGACCGCGTCATCGGCAAGGGTGACGGCTTACCCTGGCATGTGCCGGAAGAGTACAAGCAGTTCCTCGACTTTATCCGCGGCCAAACAGTCATCTTGGGCCGACGATCGTACCCTATCTTCGGCAAGGGGCTCACCAGCGACCATAACGTGGTGGTGAGCCGGTCGGTCAACGAGCTGCCGGGCGCGGTGGTTGCTCACACCATCGAGGAAGCCATCGAGGTTGCGACATCGTATGGCAAGACGGTATTCAGCGCCGGCGGCAGCACGATCTACGAACAAACGATTCCACTCGCCGACGCGATGTATTTGTCTTTCATGAAGGGTTCTTTTACCGGCGACGCGTTTTTCCCGCAGTTCAACGAGTCCGAGTGGACGGTCGAAGCGCGGACGGACCATCCGGCGTTTGAATTTGTGACATATAAAAGGAAGGGCCTTGTACAGCTAATAGCTAATAGCTAATAGCTATGCTGATAGCCGTACTGGTAGACGCTGGCCCCCCCAGGTGCCGGGCGGGCCATTGAACACGCCGCTGCACTGCGCGCCGCACGCGAGGCAGTGGCCGTCCGCCGAGAGCTTCCAATCCTTCAAGACGTACCAGTCGCGCACGATGAGCGCCGCACCGCAATCGTGGCAGTAGGTGGTATCGCCCTCCTCGTCGTGGACGTTGCCGGTGTAGGCATAGCGAACCCCATTTTCTATGGCGATCTGCCGAGCACGGGTCAGGGTGGCCGGTGGGGTATGCGGCTTGTCAAGCATCTTCCAATCGGGGTGAAACGCGCTGAAGTGCAGGGGCACGTCGCGCCCGAGGTGTTCCACCACCCACGACGTCAACTCGTGGAATTCTTTGTCGGAATCGTTTTCTCCCGGGATCACCAGGGTCGTGATCTCGAACCACACGTCGGTCTCGTGCTTGAGATAGACCAGCGTGTCCAGCACCGGTTGCAAATGGCTTTTGGTGATCTGGCGGTAGAATTGCTCGGTGAATGCCTTGAGGTCCACGTTGGCGGCGTCCATGTACCGGTAAAATTCCCGACGCGGCTCGTCGTTGACGTATCCGGCGGTGACCGCCACCGCCTTGATGCCGATGTCGTGACACGCCTGAGCCACGTCGATGGCGTACTCGTGGAAGATGACCGGATCGTTATAGGTGAACGCCACGCTGGTGCACCCGAGTCGTCGTGCCGCCTGGGCCAGGCCCTCTGGTGACGCCGCATCCGCCAACGTATCGATCTCCCTCGATTTACTGATGTCCCAGTTCTGACAGAACTTGCACGCCAGGTTGCAGCCGGCCGTCCCAAACGAAAGAACCGGTGTACCCGGCAAGAAGTGGTTGAGTGGCTTTTTCTCGATGGGATCGACACAGAACCCGCTCGAGCGGCCGTACGTCGTGAGGACGATCTGGTCGCCCTCACAGGCCCTCACGAAACACAGCCCGCGTTGCCCTTCACGCAGCCGACACTCCCTGGGACATACGTCGCACTGGATCCGGCCGTCGGCGATCTTGTGCCAGTATTTGGTTGGGACGATGGCACTGACGTCTTGTGGCATGACCAA
>CAYLZR010000251.1:0-3534 GCA_964388145.1 uncultured Gemmatimonadaceae bacterium
CCTCCTGTTCATCCATACCGGCGGCGCGCCCGCGGTGTTCGCCTACGGGACGGCCTTGACCGAAGCGCTGCGCCGATGACGCGCGCGGCGCCAAGGAGTGGCGCGCCCACGCCTCTTAGGGCAGCATTTCCAAGGCGAACAATGTATCACGAGCTGAACTCACGGCGGATCGAACCGAGTTCGCGGTTTACCGGTTTTCTATATTCCTGCGACGGTCGCTGCGGTTCGCTGTCAAACAGAAGCAACCCTTGTCACGGCGCGATGACTGGAAAGGTTCAGACTCAGACGTTCGCCAGCAGTGCCTCCCACGTCCGGAGCTGGGGGTGAACCGGAAGAAATCGGGTGCAAAGCAGAAATCGGCGTCGGAATCTCCGAAGCTGAGGGAATTCCGGACGTAAATCGGGCGTGGCCGCCGGGTCCGAGTCTAGTCACAAGCAGTCGTGCCGCGAGTTGTCGGATCCGGAGGCGGACCGTCAGGCTATTGCTCTCCCCGCCAACCGGGAACTCTTCAAGTCTCGGCTTGCGAAGGGTCGCAAAGCGAAAGCGACCGCTTCAGCCGCGCGGTCTATCGCGTCGGCTGCAAGCGCTAGTTAGATTTATTCTCTCAAAAAGTAGCTTCATCTCGAAGCGAGCAAATATTGCCGTCCGGGTCCGCGAAATCGGCTACCGTGCCCCGGACCTCTTTCCTTATTTTCACATCTACTCCTTTGCGTCTCAGTTCGTCAGCAGCTTCTTCTACATCCTCAACAATGAATCTTAACCAGACAGGGTTCTGGTCAAGCGTTTTCCCAATCGGAATCGATGTGCCTCCAGTCTCGATCATAAGATAATTGTTGCCACCCATACCAAAGCAAGTAAGTTTCGAGTGTTCGTTATCAAGAGAGTTCAGAATCGACAGTTCCAGAACGTCTGAGTAGAACTCTACGCATTCTTTGTAATTCTCAGTGCAAAGGATGAGGCCTGTTCGAGTGTAGCGCATCGTGTGGGGTGTTCCTCGTGAATCTAACATTGATTGGATAGTACGGAATAAAATGTGGGCTATACCACCCGGACAGGCCGCGGTTCAGGACACGGATACAGACCTTTGTCGTATCTGCGCCGCTATGGTCGAAATGCTCCTCGACCGCGCGAATATCGTAGCGCTCTCCAGAGGATGCGTCCCAGATCAATGACCGCTGTGGGTCAAAACCGGACCTCAGTCACCATGGCTCGCTATGTCCGCTGAACCCCTGAGAGCTGACACCAGAGCCGAATTCACGTCCCGTTGTCCGAAGTTGGGGGTCGAGCGGACGCTATCGAGCGCACCCCGGGATGACCGGTCTTAGCCAACAGCGGACATTGCCGCCGCAATTGAAAAGCATCGCCTAAAGAGAAAGATGCCAGCCGAAATCTCCAATTTTGAAATACACGGAAAGGATGTCTGGAAGCCCCCCTTTCGACCCTTGGTATCTGCGAATCTCAAGGTCGCCGCTCGCCGTTACCGTCACCCAATGATCGAACCAGCAACCACACGCCATACATAACTAGCAGACCTACGATCAAACCGCCTATCAATCCAATCCAAAGCATTATTCGCCCCTGTTCTACCCAATTATACTCCATTCCCGTATGTCGATATACGCTCCCGCTTCTTATGTGTGCTAATCCGTGCGGCTAGTAAACAAGCGCTCATCCGAAGGTCACTGTCGAGTTTCCACCGCACCGATGTCCGCTTTAGGGAGGTACCGCGGACGTTATCGCGTGACTCTCTGAATGTCCGGAAATAGCCATAAGCAGCCGTACCGAGGCTTCTTCCATCGCATAGATTCTTCCCCTGAGGCGCGCAACGCTCGGCTCGTGTACCTGATGTCGTGGGGCGGGGCCGGGGCCGGGGACGGTGACTGATAGCCACGTTCTCGGAGCGCGGCCGAACTCGCACCGACCTAAGCACTTCCCTTTGGCGGACCGCCCATCACCCGGTCCTCCGCGATGCGTCGCTCGATGTCGTCGAGCAACCGGCCCAGTGCAGCCTCGATGTCGCTGCGCCCCACTCCGTCTTCGAGTATCACGCCCAGGAGCTCCGCTGCGCCGTGGAGGGCGACGGAGAAGCGGGGGAGTTCGTCGTTGGCCTCCCATGCCGCGGCGGCGGGGAGTAGGGCGATCTGGACGATGTGCTGCGCCCTGCAGACGGGGCAGTCGTCGCTGAGGTCGTGATCGGTGAGTTCGGTGAGATCAATAGCCATGGTGTGTCGCGGTCGGGCAGTTGGGTGGGGATTCGTAGGATATCAGCAAAGAAATTTGATTGGCGACGCCCCGGTGATGAGCCTGATGAATTTTCGCGGCACCTACGTCTGCTTTCTGGCCAACAGCGGAAGTCGGAGAGAACATCGCTGAACTTCCGCTCATAGCCATCACCGGACGTGAGGGCGTTCTGTGATCGCATGGGTTTTCGTATGGCGGCTCTATATTTACAATCCCTTCGTCCTCCCGGAATTGGGCCAAGAATGGACGACCGAAACCAGTCTCCGCGCGTGACGCGTTCACCTCACGTGGCGCAGTCGGATCATTCCGACCCTTTTGCTTCCTTGCACCACCTGGAGTAATGATCGTTCGTCCCGCACTTGGCGCCGGCGCGTTTGAGCATCTCGACAATGCCCGCATGGCTCAAGCGAATCCCATCGTCCAATGCCGTGATGCCGTCGGAGTCCGTTACGTTGACATCGGCGCCTTTGGCGATGAGAAGCTCTACGATGCCCGCGTGGTCTTCAATGGCCGCCATATGGAGCGCCGTCACGTCGGTAAAGTCCCCGGCGTTGATGCTCGCCCCTTTCGCGACCAACACCTGAACGACGTCCGTATGGCCCGCGTCGGCCGCCCAGTGCAACGCGGTTTTTTGCGCGATATCCTTCTCATCAATGTCAGCCCCGGAGGCAATCAGGCGTTCGACCTCCTCCGCGTCGCCGGCCTTGGCCGCGTCGTGGATTGGCCCGGCCAGAGCCGAAGGGTGAAGAAACGAGATAGATGCCAATACCAGCGCGGCAACCAGCGCGACTGACTTCGCCGCCCCCATGGTGTCTCTCCCCAGCAGATGTCAGCGTAGGTCCATTCCTCTCGCTGCACGAAAACGATACAACCTTCCCAATTCGATCGTGTGTCAATTTGATATGCGACCGAACCACCGCCAGGAACCCCGCTCTCCATCCAATTCGAGATTTCCCAGATGGCTCTCTCCGGTTGCCCGCGACCGTAGAACAATTGGCGACTCCGGGCGAGCGCGATCCTAAACTGGTACGGTAGATCACGATCTCCCCCTTGATCGGGCTGATTTGCTGATAGAAAACCGTGCCCAACGGTCATTTCGCGCTCTGAGGGCGCGCCCTGGCATGGACAGCGCACACGTGTCCTGCCGGGCAACTTGGATGCTACGGGATCGAGCGCAATCATGGCGGTAAAGGGGCCGGTCGCAGGCCGCCAATCAGGCGCAGGATGTTGGCGAACAGGCTTCTCGGGATTGCGACTTCGGCGAATTGGAACGTGATATAGCGACCGTGGCGA
>CAYLZR010000252.1:0-1857 GCA_964388145.1 uncultured Gemmatimonadaceae bacterium
GGCGATTCCCGCCAGGAACGGCAGGTTGGCAAAGCCGAACAGGATGATGAGGTAGAGAATGGTGTGGTAGAGCGCGTGCCCACTCATCACGTGTCCCACCTCGTGCCCCAAGACCACTCGTTGCTCATCGTCGTTGAGAAGACTCATCGTGCCCGAGTGCATGACGATGAACGGCTCTTCGAAGCCGACCGCCATGGCATTCGCGATTGGTGTTTGCGACACGTAGAGTTCGACGTCTTTGTCCCAATCCAGCGTGGTTTTCACCTCAGACAACATGCTGTGCAACTTCGGGAACTGCTTCGGACCTACTTTCACCGCGTTTGCCTGGAAGATCAGCCGGATTCCCTGCTCCCCGCCGATGAAGGACAGGATTTTCTTGATGGCTGTATCGAACCCGGGCACAGCCCGAAGGGCCTGTAGCGCGGCCCGGTCGGCTGGATGCTCCCAGCTCACGGGCGCGATCCCGGTGAAAATTTTGCGTGGGCGGTCGGTGGGAACGCCGGTCATGTGTGCCTCCAAATCGAAAGTGCGCGCAGACTTCTAAAGTACTACCGTGCCCTACTGTACGCGCCGTTAAGACCGCAGTTTCAGGGTGTCACGTCCTCTTACCCCACCGCCCGCATGGCCTGTTCCAAGTCCGCCACGAGGTCGTCGGGGTCCTCGATGCCGACCGAAATCCTTACCAATCCGGGCGTCAAACCCATGGATTCGCGTAGCTCCGTCGGAACGGAGGCGTGGGTCATTGTAGCCGGGTGCCCGATGAGGCTTTCGACCCCTCCTAGCGACTCGGCCAAAGAGAACAGCTCCGTCCGTTCGGCCACGGCGCGGGCGTTGTCCAGCGACCCCATGTCGAAGGAGATCATCCCACCGAATCCCCCCATCTGCGAGCAGGCCAGCTCGTGCTGTGGATGGTCGGCCAGACCAGGATAATAGACGTGTTTCACGCGCGGCTGTTGCGTGAGCCACTCGGCGATGCGGCGGCCGTTCTCATCGTGTCTTTTCATGCGGAGCGCCAACGTCTTCGTGCCCCGCAAAACGAGCCAACAATCGAACGGACCAGGCACGGCGCCCGCGGCGTTCTGTAGAAACGCCAACTGGTCCGCGACATCGTCGAGAGAGGTGAGGACGGCGCCTCCCACGATGTCGCTGTGCCCGTTGAGGAACTTGGTGGTCGAGTGCACGACGATGTGGGCACCGAATTCCAGTGGCCGCTGAAAGATGGGGGTGGCGAACGTGTTGTCGACGACGAAATACAAGTCCCTCGCGGCGGCCAGCTCGGCGATGGCGCCGAGATCCACGAGTCGCATCATCGGGTTCGTAGGGGTCTCGACGAATATCAATTTGGTGGCCGGCGTCACCGCACGCTCGAAGTTCGCCGGATCTCGCCCGTCGACGAAGGTGAACTTCAACCCGAATCGCTCGAGCACTTGAACCATGAGACGATGAGTTCCGCCATATAGGTTCTCCCCCGAAACGACGTGATCGCCAGCTGACAACAGTTTGAGAATCGCTTCGGTGGCCGCCATGCCCGACGAAAACGCAAATCCGTGACGCGCGCCTTCGAGCGAGGCGAGGTTCTTCTCTAACGCGTCACGCGTGGGATTCCGAGTACGCGCGTACTCGAACCCTTTGTGTTCGCCGAGCTTCGGCTGCACGTAGGTGGAAGTCTGGAAGATCGGCGTCATGATGGCGCCGGTCGTTGGGTCGGGATCCTGCCCGCCGTGGACCGCGCGGGTCGAGATGTCGAATCGGAGGTCGTCGTCGGAAATGCGAGTCATTGGCTGGCTGGGTGTAAGGCTCTGGCCCGGTGTAAGGCTAAGGCAAACTAATACAGGAGCTAATGATTCTAAATTCTAG
>CAYLZR010000252.1:1957-3524 GCA_964388145.1 uncultured Gemmatimonadaceae bacterium
ACGCCCCACCATGTCCGACACTCTCATCATCAGCGTTTCCGGAGTCCGGGGTATCGTCGGCGAGGGCCTGACGCCGGAGCTGGTCGGCCGCTTTGCGGCCGCCATGGGGAGCCTGGTTCTGCAGTCCGGAGGAACACATGTCGTGTTGGCGCGCGATTCCCGGACCTCGGGACCGATGTTCGCCGAGGCCGTGGCGGTGGGGTTGGGCTCTGTCGGGTGTGGGGTGATCGATTGCGGGATGATCCCGACGCCTACCGCGCAGTTGGCTGTAGAGCACCACGGAGCCGGCGGAGGGATCGTGATCACGGCTAGTCACAATCCCATAGAATGGAACGCGCTCAAGTTCGTCGGGGCCGACGGCATTTTTCTCGATCGCGAGGACGGCGTGAGACTCCAGGCGCTGGCCGAAGGAGAACACGCGCCTGCTAAATCCGGAAGTGAGGTCCACTCGTCAGTGGAAGACCCCGATGCAATCGCGCGGCACGTCGAGGGCGTGTTGGGACTTTCGGTGGTCGATGTCGATCGGATTCGTGACAGAAGCTTCACGATAGCACTCGACTGCACCCACGGAGTCGGTGGCACAATCATGCCGGGATTGTTGGAACGCCTGGGTTGCCGGGTGGTAGGAATGGAACTCGAGCCAAACGGTCTCTTTACTCGCCCGCCTGAGCCCATACCCCGGAACCTAGGCGGGTTGTCCGGACTCGTACGGGAGAGTGGAGCCGACGCGGGGATGGCGATTGATCCCGACAGCGACCGGCTCGCATTGGTCGATGAGACCGGTCGGCCAATCGGTGAAGATTACACCCTGGCCTTCGGGATGCGGACCGTGCTATCTCAGGCACCTGGCCCCGTGGTTGTCAACCTCTCTACATCGCTTATTGTAGACGACGTGGCGAGGGAATTCGGCGCGGATGTCATTCGCGCACCGGTAGGCGAGGCGAACGTGGCGCGCGCCATGCTGACATCTGGAGCCATCGTCGGTGGGGAGGGGAATGGGGGGGTCATGCTGCCGGAATTACACGTCGGGCGCGACGCCCCGGTGGCGGCAGCCTTGGTGTTGCATTTGTTGACCGTGACCGGGCGCACGGTCTCCGAGGTGGTGAATGGAGCACCGTGTTACACCATCGTGAAGGCGAAAACACCGAGAGGTGGTGACCTGCTCGCGACGTATGCGGCGCTTGAAAGCAGATTCAAAGATGCGACGGTGGATCGCCAGGACGGACTGCGACTGACGTGGAACGATAGTTGGCTCCACGTTCGGCCGTCGGGCACGGAACCCATTGTGCGCTTGATCGCGGAGGCCCCCTCCGCCGCGCAAGCCGAGGAGTTGGTGGCTGCCGCCCGCGGGGCGTTCGACGGTTCATTGGGGTAACGACAGACGAGGGAGGGGATCGGAACGAGCTATGTGCGGAATTGTTGGATACACGGGTAGCCGACAGGCCATCCCGCTCATCATGGAAGGGCTCAAGCGGCTCGAGTACCGGGGTTACGACTCGGCGGGAGTGGCAGTTGTGTGGGACGGCAAGCTCACGGTCGAGAAGACGGCTGGGAAGCTCAGTGCTCT
>CAYLZR010000253.1:0-3522 GCA_964388145.1 uncultured Gemmatimonadaceae bacterium
TGGAAGCTACTCGAATCTGGTTAGCGAGGAGGCCGGTGAAAGTGCGTGGACGCCGGATGGTCTTCATTTGGCGATCGCAGAGCTTCCCGCAAGTGCGTTGCGGTACAACGGCGATCCCGATCGACTAGGCGATCGCAACGTCGGCGATTTGTTTCCCAGTGACCGCAAGCTGTGGATCGTGTCTGTGCCCGCGGCACCCGGAACGGGTCTCACCGAGATCGCGCTCACCGTTCCCGCTGACCGCAAAGCGTACAACACACAGGCCTTCGATCGCGTCTGGACGCGCTTGCAGTCTCTGTATTACGCAAATCACGCCGGCGGCGAGTGGTCGCAACTTCGCGACCGTTATCGTCCCCGGGCGCTGAGTGCAGAGACCGAGGAAGAACTCGAGGATGTCATCTACCAGATGATGCGCGATCGGCCGCCGTTTCGTGTCGAGGCGAGCGGGCGTGCTGGTGTGTCGAGCGCGCACTCGTTGGCGACTGCGGCCGGTGTAGAAATCCTCGACGCTGGCGGTAACGTGGTCGACGCCGCCGTTGCGGTATCCTTCGCTCTCGGCGTCGCCGAGCCGGATGCAAGTGGTGTAGCGGGCTATGGTGAGATGCTCGTGTACCTCGAGGACATGGACGAACCCGTCGTGATCGAGTTTCTGACGCGGGTGCCCGAACAGGCATCACTCGGCAGCTCGACGTTACCAGCCGGCGACTTGCCGCGCGACGGCCCCGTCGTTGCCAACGTTCCCGGAACGGTTGCGGGAATGCACAGGGCATGGGAGTTGTACGGTAGCGGTGACGTCGAGTGGGCTCGCCTTGTCGAACCGGCGATCAAGCTGGCGGCGGAAGGGTTTGTGTTGGACGATGGTTTCACGACGACCCTCGGGTTGGAACGTGAGCGTTTTCTGAAGTACGAGAGCAGCGGCGCGTTGTTCTTTCCGAACGGCGAACCGTTGCAAGTTGGCGACACCCTGAGGAATCCGGACCTCGCTTGGACGTTGCAACAGATCGCGGACGGTGGAGCGGACGCATTCTACAAAGGTGAAATCGCGCGACGGATGGTGGCGGATCTCCGCGGGCAGGGGAACGCGATGACACTCCACGATCTGTCTCGCTACTATGCTCCCGTGAGAGAGCCCATCAAGGGCACCTACCGCGATCACACCGTGTATTCGAGTGTCCCCGCAGCGAGTGGGGGAACGTCGCTGGTCGCCAAGCTGAATCTCTTGGAGCGATTCCGAAACACAAACCGTTATACCGACGACGCCGGCACGTTGCACGCGATGATCGAGGCGTGGAAGCTCCAGCCGTCGTCGCGCGGACGAATTGCCGATCCGGGTCTATGGCCTGTGGATGTTACGCCCGTGTTGAGCAAAGACAGCGCACGCATACGCTGGGAGCGTTGCTTTAACGCTCAGCAGAGCACGAGCTCGGAAGATCTGGCGGCGGCGGACAACGGCAATCCGGCCTGCGCTCAGGAAGTGGCATCAGGCGTTCTCGAGGAGGGATCGGGTTGTCTCGTGAACCTTGACGACCGAGATTGCCGCGCAACGGGTACGACGGCGTTCGCCGTGGCCGACGCCGACGGCAACATGGTGTCCGTCACGCAAACGCTCGGCACCTGGGGTGGAAACTTCTACGTTTCACCAGGTTTGGGATTCCTTTATAACGACAAGCTTAATTCGTACAGTTCGGATCCTTCGTCGTTCAACGCGCGTCTTCCGTATGCGCGCAACGGCACGAGTATCGCGCCCACACTGATCTTTCGGGGGACCGACGACGATCGACGGCCGATGGCGGCGGTCGGTGCAGCCGGCAACGCGTGGATCACGTCGGCGGTGTACCAGATGGTCGCGGCCATGATCGACGCGGACCTCGGCCCGCAAGAAGCGCTCGAGCTGCCGCGATTCCTGGTCGGCGGGCGCCGACAACCCGGCGCGAACGGAGCCCGGAACGTCGTCATACAGATTGAGGATGGATTTTCACCCAGCGTGGTGCGGGAGCTCGAAGCGATGGGACACGTCTTCCAGCGTATCTCACTCCGCGGCGAGCTTCGCATGGGCTATGGAGCGGTGGTATTGATCGACGGCAACCGGGTCCGGGCGGGGGGGGATCCGAGGAGGGGGGGAACGGGCGGGGCAAGCTCGAATATCAAATATTGAATATTCAATATTCAGTATTGGATATTCACTTTCTCTCCCACACCTCAAACGTATAGTCGAACGCGTTCTTCGCATCCGCCGGGTGGCGCTCTGCGCTAATGCATTCCCATTCCTCGTCACCAAACTCCGGAAACCGCACGTCGCCTTCGATCTCGGCGTGTACCCGCGTGAGAAACATTTTCTCGGCTTGCGGGATTGCGTCTCTGTAAATCTCACCGCCACCAATGATGAAGATGTCAACCTGGCCGTCAGGTTCGTACGGATCCCGCACCGCAACACGAAGCGCCTCCTCTAACGATGACACCACGGTGACCCCCGGGTCGTCGATGACGGTGTTGCGTGTGATCACGATGGTACGGCGACTCGGAAGCGCCCGACCAATGGAGTCGAACGTCTTGCGACCCATCACGATCGTGTGACCGATCGTCAGATTTTTGAAGTGCTTGAGGTCGGCGGGAAGATGCCAAGGGATGTCTGGGCCGCGTCCGATGATGTTGTTCTCGGAACGGGCCGCGATGATGGAAACCGTCATACCGCTATGGGAGCCGGTATTCTCGGATGGGGGTCGTATCCCTCCAACGTGAGATCTTCGAACGTGAAATCGGCGAGTGCCGCGATCGCTGGATTGAGCTGCATCGTCGGGAGTGGTCGTGGCTCCCTGCTCAACTGCAGTCGGACCTGTTCGACGTGATTGTTGTAGATGTGTGCGTCTCCGAAAGTGTGGATGAATTCACCCGCCTCGAGTCCGGTGATCTGAGCCACCATCACCGTCAGCAGCGCGTACGACGCGATGTTGAACGGAACACCGAGAAACAAATCGGCGCTCCGCTGATAGAGCTGACACGAAAGCCGGCCGTCACTCACGTAGAACTGAAATAGGAGATGACACGGGGCGAGCGCCATCTTGCCGAGGTCGGCGACGTTCCACGCGGAGACGATGAGTCGACGCGAAGTTGGGTTGCTCCGGATCTCGTCGACCACACGCTCGACCTGATCGATGTGCTCTCCATTCGGTGCGGGCCAGGAGCGCCATTGGTAGCCGTAGATGGGTCCGAGGTTCCCGTGCTCGTCCGCCCATTCATTCCAGATGCCGACACCGTGCTGGTTGAGATAGGCGGTGTTCGTGTCCCCTCTGAGGAACCAGAGCAGTTCGTAGATGATCGACTTGAGATGAAGTTTTTTTGTGGTGACGATCGGGAATCCCTTCTGGAGGTCGAAACGCATCTGGTGCCCGAACACACTCAACGTTCCTGTGCCCGTTCGGTCCTCCTTGGGAGTCCCCTGTTGCAAAACGTGCCGAAGCAAATCGAGATATTGTTTCATTATTCAACTACCGCTCTTCGTAATCGGCGGCTGTGGTTCGGCAA
>CAYLZR010000254.1:0-1924 GCA_964388145.1 uncultured Gemmatimonadaceae bacterium
TCTTGTCCGGCGGGTAGCTCGTTCAATTCGAAGATGTAGGCGAGGACGTCGGCGTACTGTTGTTGGCTGAGGCCGCCTGGGCTGTCCTGCGGCATTGTCGTAGCGATCAGCTCGTACAGCATGCTGACGGGTGCCCCGGCCCAGGATTGCATCAGAGTTTCCACAAACCAATCCTGCATGTGGCATGCGCCGCAGGTCTCGGCAGCGATCTTCTCTCCCCTCCGTGCCTGCTCCACGGTATAGACGCCGTCGCGGGTCGATTGCGGTTGGCCAGCCGATCCGGATTGGGCCGTGGCCGGGTAAGCGTACATCGTCAGGAGGCCCGCCACGACGAGCGATGCGAATGTCGGCAAAGTCATTTCGTCCGGTCAGTCGTTGGCGCCGGTGTCCCCGCCGTTTGCGTCCTTGTCGGAGCCTGGCGGCTTGACTCCGGCCGCGCCGGTCATGCCAAGGATGTTCGGGACATTCAACGAATCGGCCAGTCCGGACGGCACGACCATGAGCGAGCCACGTTTCACGATGCTTTCGTACAACATGTTCATCGCACGGAGGTTGAGCGCCACCGGATTGTCGGCGTAGGTCTTCGCCGCCTGGACGAATTTGTCCGCGATTTGGGTTTCTGCGGTGCCGAGGATGATACGGGCCTGGCGCTCGCGCTCGGCTTGTGCCTGCCGTGACATGGCCTCTTCAAGAGCCTTGGGGATGATGACGTCGCGAATCTCGACCGACTGGACCTGGATTCCCCATTCGTTCATCTTCTCGTCGAGGATTTTCTGCAGAATGCGACCCAGTTCCTTGCGCGATTGGATCAGTTCAGCGAGATCGTGCTTACCGATGGCGTCCCGTAACGCCGTTTGAGCGGCCAACACGACAGCTTGCTGATAGTGCTGTACTTCGAGTGCAGCGCGCTCGGCGTCGTAAACGATCCAGAACGCGATGGCATCGACGTTCACCGGGACGGTGTCTTTCGTCAGACAAGATTCGGCGCCGAAGTCGGTCGTGCGAATGCGTTGGTCGATGTGGTAGGTAACGCGATCGATCACCGGGATGATCAAAAACGGACCGGGGCCGCGGAGACCGCGATACCTGCCCAGTCGCAGCACGACGGCCTTTTCCCACTGGTCGGCGAACTTGATGGACGAACCGACCAGGACCCCCACGAGACCGCCTAATGCCGGCGCCACCCATCCTAGCGCCTCAAGCGGCGTCAACAAAACCCCTCCGGCTACGGCTGCGCCGGCAATAATCCCTGCGAGAACGGCTGGAAACGGGTACCGGGTGTCGTTGGGTGAGTGCGGCGGAATACCGACTCCTTTCTGAGTCGTTGGCATGAGCGGAAACTGTGTGCCGGATGTGTATGGCGTCATGACTACCTCTTTCCGGATGTTGAGCTGTGCGGCGGTTGTGACTCGTTGAGCGTATCGACGAACTCATCGAGCGTAAATCCCAACTCACCGATCCGAGATAGAACGTCACCACAGAGCGTCGCGAGAGCTGCGTGCCGTTCGACCTCGTTCTTGTCCGCCGGTTTCAACCCGACAAACGTTCCGTCGCCCGTGCGACGCACGACACCGAGCATTTCGAGTTCCTTATACGCTCGTGCCACCGTATCGGGGTGTACTCCCAAATCGATCGCGCATTGGCGAACCGTTGGCAGTCGCTGACCAGGATCCATCGTGCCCTCGGCCACCTCGAGCCACACGTGATCGACGATCTGTCGATACAGCGGAACGTCGCTTCCTGTGTCGAGTGTAATGGCGAGCTGGCCGACCTCTCCTGCTCGCGACGGATCGGGCACGTTTCATCCTCGAGGCTTGATATCGAAGGATACCGATGCGGCATCTACACGGCCAGAGCGCCGATCTCTTGCTCGATGGCGTAGCGGTCCGCGAGGGCGGTTTTGAGACGTTCGATGGTTATCGAG
>CAYLZR010000254.1:2024-3507 GCA_964388145.1 uncultured Gemmatimonadaceae bacterium
GCGATGGCGCCGTTCTTTGTCACGGCGACGATGGCCTCCATGGGGCTCATGCCAAGCTCGACTAGGCCTTCGGTCGCCATCACGCTGCCGATGCCGAACGATTGATTTTCCCGTTTGGGCGTGCGGCGAAACTCGGGCGCCGTGCCGAGGTAGTTGTCGGTGCCGATCGTGGTGATGCACCCACCCGCGATCAGCTTCTTGGCGTTTTTGCGGCGAATCTCCGTTGCCTCACCGCGGGTGCGGCGTTCCGCACGCAGCTCGGCGGAGGTTTTTTCCCGTTCCTCACCGCGCTGCTCTTCGGCGTCTTCTTCTGCCTCGCGCTTTCGACGATCGGCCTGTTGTTTGAGGTGACGCTCCCAGGCGTCTCCGGTGATCGTGTTCGACAGCATCGCGCACACGATGCCGCGATCCACGATTTGATTGACCAGCTCATCGGACATCCCGTGAGACAACACCTCGGGATGCTGAATGAGATCGAGACCGGCTTCGACCGACAGCCGGAGACCCTCGGGGCTCGTCGAGTGCGTCTCGGCAACCAGACCGCGCTTCTGGGTCTCTTCCACCATTACTCGCTGTGCCCGCGGCGAGAACCCGATCATGACAGGGTTCGAGAAGTGGCTCGTGCCGCCGTACTTGATGAAGTCGGGCCCCAGATCCAGATACTTGTTGATGGCGACCCGTAAATCTTCGGGCTCCATCTCCATCCACTCCTCGCCGCTGCCCTGCGTGATGAAGTCGTTGAATTGTTCCTGGAACAGGGTGAGCCCGGTCTGACGACGTACGGAAAAGGTGATTGAATACGGACCACCCCACCCAACGATGTTTCCGGCAACGAGCATGCGGGGACCGACGGTGTCGCCGCGTGCGATGGCGTCGCGTATCTGCATCAGCGGTAGCAAGGAACCGTAGCTGTCACGCACGGTGGTGAAGCCGTGCTTGAGCTGCATCTGCGCGGCCTCGAGCGTCAGGTTCGCGTTGTAGTGCTCGTACCGTACGATGGTCTCGCCGGCACCGTACAACGACAGGTGAACGTTGCTGTCGATGAATCCGGGAGTCACGTACTTTCCGCTCCCGTCGATGACGTTGGCGCCCCGCGGCACGTTTACCTGAGAGCGTGGCCCGACTGCGGTGATGCGATTCCCGGACATCACGATGGTGCCGTTCTCGATGGGTGGACCACCATTGCCGTCGATGATCGTGGCCCCGACGATGGCTGTGACGTCCTGGCCGGCCGCATGAGCGGGAAACACGGCCAGGAAGAGCAACCCGAGGACGGTGGAAATAGAGAGTCGGAGAATGAGTGGACGCGCCATGATGCCTCTCCTGCTGCGGGTCGGTCGAGTGAGGGCTTGCTGGCGCAAAGATACGGGCCGGTTCGCGGGTGAGCGAGTGTGGGGGTAAGCAGGCTGGTACTCCGGGGCCGGAATTGCGGTGAGATGGTCAACATGTCACCGTACTTGTGACCAGCAGTACTAGTCGATCT
>CAYLZR010000255.1:0-3497 GCA_964388145.1 uncultured Gemmatimonadaceae bacterium
GCTCAGCCGGTGTCCTGTATCTCGGCGGGAAGGTCGGTGATGACGAGGCAACGGCGGCAATCAGTGCAGTGTACCTCGCGCACTTTCTTGCTTTCGCGGGTGATCACCGGGCCGAGCATCAGATTGCCGTCGCACTTGGGGCACGCGGCCTCCATGTCGTCGTGCATGACCATCTGGCAGATCAACTCGGCGTTCTCGAGCGAGTACGTTTCCGCCACCCTGCGGCGACGATCGGTGATCACCACACGCCGGTCGACCCCGCTGCGGCGTTCGGCGACCCGTCTGTCGTCCTCTATCGGCACCGTCGCCACGCGGCGGTCGCCACTGCGGCGCTGTGTCCACGCCCGCCGGTCGGCCGATTCCCGCAAATCGGCGAGAAACCTCCGGATGCCTCTCGTGGGATCTTTGGAGCTGCGGGAAATCATGAGTCCTCCTACCTCCGATACAGCGATCTTGATAATGTAAGATTTACGTCACAAATCGCCATTCCGCCAGTCACGGGCGCCCGATTAACTTATTGCCTCGCCTGCGCCACGGTATCGATGACAGCGTCAGAGAATCACCACGTCCTCATCGCGAGCTACCTCGAGCCGCAACACGTCGAGCGGATTCGCCAAGTCGACTCGAGACTTCGCGTAATCTACGAACCCAGGCTGTTGCGACCGCCGCGCTACGCCGCCGACCACACGGGTTCACCCATCGAACGTACCTCGGATCAGGAAGCGCAGTGGCGCGGACTGCTGCTGGACGCTGAGATACTCTTCGACTTCGATCAAACCCACCGCGAAGACTTGCCGGAACTCGCGCCCAACGTGCGGTGGATACAAGCCACGAGCGCCGGCATCGGTCAATTCGTAAAGCGCATGGCGTACGACCGGCGTATGCCCGGAACGGTGTTCACCACCGCCAGCGGAGTGCATGCGGAGCCGCTCGCCGAGTTTTGCCTCATGGCGATGCTGATGTTCAACAAGGGACTGCTGCGGATGGTGCACGATCAGGAACGCAAGCACTGGGAGCGCTACGCGGGAACCGATCTCGTCGACCGAACGCTCGTCATCGTCGGCGTGGGAACGATCGGGCGGAAGGTCGCTCGCATCGGCAAGGCGTTCGGGATGACGGTGGTTGGCGTGAAACGCCGTCCGGGAGCGACCGACCCCGCGTCACTCAATCTGCACGAACTCTACGCACCCGCTGCATTGCCCGAAGTCCTCCCACGGGCCGAGTATCTCGTGCTGAGCACACCGCACACCGACGAAACCGAAAGGATGATCGGGGCCCGTGAACTGGCATCGCTGCCTCAGGGCGCGATCCTGATCAACATCGCACGCGGCGCCGTCGTCGACGAGGCGGCATTGATCGAGTCACTGCGGTCGGGCCACCTGGGCGGCGCAGCGTTGGATGTGTTCGAAGAGGAACCCCTGCCCCAAGAGAGCCCTCTGTGGGAGATGCCCAACGTGCTGGTCAGCCCCCATTCGGGGAGCACGAGCGACCGCGAAAACGGGCGTCTGACCAACCTGTTTTGTGAAAACCTGCGGCGGTACCTCAGCGGTGAGACGCTGCTGAATGTGTTGGATGTGGAGAAGCTGTATTGAGGGACGCAGAGAGGCAGGGACGCAGGGGAGGCAGGAGAGGCAGGAGAGGCAAGAGAGGCAGTGGAGGCAGTGGAGGCAGTGGAGGCAGCGGGGCACTGGGGCACAGGGGAACAGGGGCAGCAGACAATCTGCAATCTGCAATCTGCAATCTGCAATCTGCAATCTGAAATCTGAAATCTCAAAGCATCCCACGCATCATCGCGGCCACGGCAAAGCCCAAGTAGTTCCCAACCGCATACCCCAGCAATCCCACCGCCACACCGGGCAACAATCGGTCCGAGTACCCGCGCGCTCCGGCGAGGGCGATCGCCGAGGCGGCTCCGCCGATGTTCGCTTGCGAGGCGACGGCGAGCGTGGCGAGATCGAGGCGGGCAAGACGGCCGAGGCCGAAGATCACGATGCCGTGTATCCCCACGGTGATGACCGCATAGTAGAAAACCGGCGGTCCCATGGCGACGAGATTCGCAATGACCGAGCGCGCACCGTTGCTCGCCAAGAAGAGCAGTAACAGATAGTTGCCGAACAGCGCGCTGCCCGACAGCGCTTTGATCGCGGGTATCTGGGCCAAGAGCAACACGATCGTCGTGAGCCACAATACCTGGTGAATCGGTAGCAGCTCTGCGAGCCTGTCGGCCCCCCACACCGCACCGACCGCGATGGTCACCAGGGCGGCCGTGTCGCCGAGCGACACGGGTTTCACACTGCTCTGCAGTGTCCGCTCCAACGTCATCGACGGTTCGCCCGTCGGTGCAGGAGCTGCGGGCTCGTCTTGCGTTTGCTTGGGGCGTCCCAGCAGAACGGGCACCGTCAAACAGGCGGCCATCCACACGGCCGTGACGATGACATCCGCCGCGGTGGCGGCCGAAAACAAGTCGGGACTTGTGTCAAACGCCCGACCCAACGCCGCAAAGTTCGCCCCTCCCCCTGTGTACGTCCCGGTGAACTGTCCGGCGAGTTTCCACGTTTCGGTCCCAATGAGCCCCGACAGCAACAATGCGCCGGTGATAGCGCCGACGGCCGTCCCGACCGCCCCGATGCCGAAGGCAGCCAGCATCCGCGGCCCCGCCTGCACGACCGAGCGCACATCGACACCCAACAAAATCAGGGCAATGGCGATACTCACACCGGTGCCCATCAGGAAATCGTACGCTGGAGAGTTGCCGGGCAACAACCCGACGTTGGACAACACCATCGCGATCAGGATGCCCACGAGCGCGGCACCGAGCGAGCGGAACACGTCGAACCGCTCCTCCAACTGCACCGCCAAGAAAACAACGGCCGCTAATACGAGGAATACGACAAAAGGATCAGTGATCATGGCGGGAGGTCGTACGATAGCTTCGAATGCGATCCGCGATTAGGTTCCCGCGACGTTTCACTGCGTCCACCGAACGACATGGGGAGCTGACGGAATGAGAGTCTCGATGGGAAAGATTATCGGCGTCGCGGTGATGATCGTTGCCATCATTCTCATTATTTCGTCCACCTTGGGTCGGGAGATCATGGCCGGACGGCAGCCGGGCCTCTGGTCGTTCTCCATCATCCACTTCGCCGGCTACCTCTTTTTCCTCCTGATGCCGGTCGAATTGTTGGTCCCGTACTACCAGACAGAAGGACACCGCGCCATGGTCCTCGTCGGCCTCAGTATGGCGACGGCGGTCGGGGCCCAGATCATCGACTACGCTATTGGCCGGTTGGTGAGCGAGAAGCTGCTGAACATGATCGGCCGTAAGAAATACGATCGCGTCAAGCGGAAAATCGACAGGTACGGCGGTTGGGCGATCTTCACCTTCAGCCTCTTCCCTCTCTCGTCGCCCAACATGTTGTTGGTTGCTGGGATGGTCCGGTTCAACGCCGTCTACGCGCTGGCGATCAGCACCGGAGGACTAGCCGCCAAGTATCTCG
>CAYLZR010000256.1:0-3497 GCA_964388145.1 uncultured Gemmatimonadaceae bacterium
CCCATGTCGGTGGATGAGGTCTTGCAATGTTACGTACACGCCGGGTGGTGTTTTGGTACTGGGTCATCGGGATAGGCGGGTATTATTGAGTGAACAGTGAACAGTGGCTAGTTGGATGGGGTGAAGAATGGGTGATCTGCCGCACGCGGGGAGGTTCAAAGACCTTCTTGTGTATAAGAAGGCACACCGGACGTCGCAGAGGATTTTTGAAATCAGCAAGGGATTTCCAAAAGAGGAAAGGTATTCCCTGACCGATCAGATTCGGCGCTCTTCTCGCTCTATCGGAGCGCAGATTGCGGAAGGCTGGGGGAAGCGACGTTACATCAAGCATTTCATTAGCAAGCTTACGGATGCCGACGCAGAGGTTCAGGAGACGCAACATTGGATCCTAGTCGCTCTTTCGTGTAACTACCTCGTACTGGCCCATGCCGAGAAACTGGACGCCGAACTGTCTGAAATCGGCCGGATGCTCCATTCGATGATGCAGAAATCGAGTTCTTTCTGCCACAGCCCTAGCCAGTTGCCACTGATCACTGATCACTGATCACTGCCCAAGCACCATCCACGGGCCACTGGCCGCACTTTCTCACTACCGGACCGCCCAGAGCCAGTTCCGGAATGTCAGCAGCCATTTTTCCGGGTCACTCAACGAGGCGCGCTCCGTCAGCAAGTCGCGAAGCATGGCGGGGTCGTCGGTCATGATGTTGTCGACGCCGAGTTCGATGAGGCGTTGCATGGTCGCGCGGTCGTTCACGGTCCACACATGGAGCTGCTTGCCGGCGCGTTGCGCGGCGCGGATGAAGGAAGGCGTGGCGAGCCGCCGGTCGATGGCGAGGAAATCCACGGCCAGATTCGTGATGTTGGTGACCGTGGACGCGACGATGAACCCCACCGGTATGGCGGTGGTGATGTCGTGAACGCGCTGCAACGCGGGGTAGTGCAGTGAGGTGATGACCGCTTGTTCCGCGAATCCCTCGCGACGCACGATCTCCACGACTCGCTCCACCAGTCGCTGGTCGTGACCGTTGAACTTGAGTTCGATGTTGAGCAGGATTCTTCCTCGCACCAGCTCGATCGCTTGCTGCAGGGTGGGGATCCTTTCGCCGGCGAAGTCCGGGCCGAACCAGCTTCCCGCGTCCAATGTCTCCAGCTCGGCGCTCGAGACCTCCCAGATCCCCCGCGGATCACCGGCGACGATGCGGCGCAGGTCGGTATCGTGAATCACCACGATGGCTCCGTCGGCCGTCTCCTGCACGTCGATCTCGGCGACATCCGCGCCGTCGGCGATGGCCGCGCGGAGGGCGCTGAGCGAATTCTCCGGCGCTCTCAACGAACTGCCGCGGTGTGCGGTGATTTGCACCGTGGGCTCGACCCGAAGACGGTCGACGGCGGCGGCCGTGCCGGCGAGCGCGGCGATGCCAACGGCGATGAGGCCTCCGGTCATTGCCCGCTTCGCGACGAGGCGGCCGCGTGGCGAATCCCAACGTGCCAGCGCACCGGGGCTAAGCGGCTGGTCCACGGACCGGCATCGGTAGTAGAGGCTCGACGCCGTCGTATTGATGCCCACGAGTCCGACGAGGGTGACCGCGCCCATTGCGCCGAGGTACGCTAGGCCGAGGAAGCCGGTGGTGAAGGCCAGTACGGTGTAGCGCTCGCCAATCATCCCAAAGATGAGATTGCCCCCGAACTCAAACACGGTCACGACCGCGATGGGCGTGACCGTGCCGAGTACCAGCCATCCGACGGCGATCGTCCCGATCAACCGGCGGTGTCCCGCGGCAAGACGGCCGCTCGCGCGTAGTGTCTCACTCGCCGACGTTCCTTCGACGACGAATACCGGCAGCGCCAGAAACCAGCGCGTGTAGACCCATGCCAACACCACGGCCAGCGCGAGGGCGAATGGCGTCGTGATCGCCAAAGTGATCCACATCTCGGGTGGCCGTTGGGTGACGACATAGTAGATATCGAACCCTGCGAGCCAGCGTTGGTACGTCCATATCGCGACGAGCAGGGTCGGGACGGTCAGCACCCCGACGACGGCCGTCAGCCGGATGGCCAACCCCATGAGCCGCCAGGTGCTCCTCGCGAGCAAATGGATCACATCCAGCACGCGGAGGTCGATTCCGAAGAGGACCCCGCTTGCCAGCGTGGCGTATGCGGCGCCCTCGGCCAATGTGATCCAAAACGTCACGCAGACAGACACCACCGCCGCGACCACGCCCACCGGAGACAGGAAAAAGCTCATGATGTCCATGTTGGACACGACCGGCCGGCCGGTCACTGCGGCGAAGCGTGCGAATAGCCATGCGGAGAACGGAAGGAAGACCAACGCCGCCGATACCTTGAATAGCACGTCGAACATGATCAGCGTGGCCCAGCGTCGGCGGATCACGCGGCGAACATCGCCCAGCAGGGCGGCCGCGCGTACGTTGGGTGGAGCGCGCTTCAGAACGACCAGCCGAGCGTAAACTTGGTCGCGAAGTCTAACTTGGTCGCGTCCGCCAAGGGGGGGCGGCTGTCTACGTGCCCGTTTCCGGTGATGCTCAGGAAGAAATCCTTGACGATCTCGTACGCGACGCGGAGGTTCATGTCGGTCCGCACGCGACCGAAGTCGGTGATGCTGGGGAAGGTCATGACTTCGGTGAGCACATCGAGCTTCGGCGCATCGAATCTGAACACGGCCCACTCGAACCGGATCATTCCCTCCACGCTGAGAGCGTTGGTGTTCTCTGCGCCCGGAGTGGCGCTCTCGGCCGTAAAGCGCTCGGCGGAGAGTGAAAGGCCGCCGGCCAACCGCACGATCGAGGTGTTGGACTGGTGCATGGTCCGGATCGCGCCGCCGCCGAGCCGGCCGCGAATGGCCAGATCCAACTCGGTGTCCTGCTCGACGGCCGTGAAGAGTAGCGCACTCCACAAGCTCTGTTCAAAAAACCGCTCCACCGAGAATTGTGCCGAGTTGCGGCTGGCACCATCGGCATCCGTCTGGGTCTGAAAATACGTCTCTCCTCGGGCGGTCCCGCCCCACCGGCGGCCCCGGTAGTTGGCACGAGCGCTGGCCGTCAATTGGATGTTCCGGTTCGCCCGTGCGTGGTTGAACCCAACGTCGACGAATCCGTCGAGCTGTTGCCAGAACGACTCCTGAATGGGGCGGATCCGGACGATGGACGCGAGGGAAAGGGTATCCCGGTTCGGGGGCATTGCGACAAGCAGTGTTCCCGGCTCGGCTCCGTCCGGAAAACTGCCGAAGTACCTCCGGCCCGAGCGCAGCTCCACTTCGAAGAACCAAATACTCGCGAGCTTCTGGATCTTGTTCCACTCGATCGCGACGGTGCCCATGTCGTCGGTCGCGTAATCCAGCATCCCCCGCTCGAGGCGCTTGATCTCCCCGGTGACCTTGTCGCCGTTTTGAAGGGTGACCACATCGGTTTTCTGGGCTTGGACCGGTAGTGCGCCCGCCAGGATGAGCAAGACGAATCCGGTGGCAGCGCGGCTCACGG
>CAYLZR010000257.1:0-3493 GCA_964388145.1 uncultured Gemmatimonadaceae bacterium
CCAAGACCACGCGTGTAGCGCACGGGTCTCCTTCCACGTGGGTCGACACATTTTCTCCGCTCGCGTTGACGGGTGCGAGCATCGTCATGGTGTCGGGATTGTTGACGACCGTAGGATACCTGGACGCGGTCTCCGAGCTTTGGGCCACGGCCTATGGGAGGGTGCTCGTCCTGAAGGTCGCCTTGGTGGGTGCGGTGGTTGGCTGTGGGGCGTACAACTGGCGGCGGGTGCGACCCCTTTTGCCGAAAACCGGTGGCCTCGAGGGTCTCAGGCGTTGGGTGTTAGCCGAACTCGCGTTTGCGGCGCTCGTGATCGTCGTGACCGGCGCACTCGTGGCGCTGAACAAGGGAGGTGAGTAGGGACGAGGCATGCCTCGCCCTTAATCGAGAACGGCGACGGATTTCACGCGCGCAAACACCGATGCCCCGGCGTTCAGCTCCAGTTGCGCACGGGATTTTCGGGTGATCCGCGAAAGGAGCAGGTCCTGTGCGTCGGGATTTGTGCTCAAGCGGACGAGGCAGTCGGATGGTGACAGATCGACGATGTCGCGGATGGTCAACGGCAGTTCGTTTACGATGCTGCTCGCCGTCTGCGGTTCCAGGCCGATGCTCACGTCGCGGGCGTTGATCTGCACCTTGATTGCCGTTCCGGGTTCCTCGGGACGTTCGTGAATCGTGAGATTCCCCAGGGAGGTGGAAATGGTGGTGAGGTGATACTGATCGTCGTGTTCACGAATCACACCTTCCAGGACGACCGCGGGCTCTTCGTCTCTCCACGCGGAGAAGTCGGGTCGTGCGAGCACACGTGATGTAGGTCCGGCATCCGCAACTCGTCCCTGTTGAATCCACACGACGGTTTGGGCCAAGCGCGCAACTTCGGTGAGCGAATGGCTGACGTATACGACGGGCACAGCCAACTTGCGCAACACGTGTTCCAGATGTTTGAGCACTTCGCGTCGCGCGGGTTCGTCCAGCGACGACACCGGTTCGTCGAGAAGCAACAGGCGCGGTGAGGTCAGCAATGCGCGCCCGAGCGCTACGCGTTGGCGTTCCCCTCCCGACAATTCGATAACACTCCGCGGGAGGAGCGCCGACAACGCCAGCCACTCCAAAACATCATCCCACGCCACCGTCCGCTCCTCTGTTGGTACACGGCGTTCGGCGTAGCGCAGGTTTCCTTCGACCGTGAGGTGTGGGAAGAGATCGTTTTCCTGAGACACATATCCGACCGGACGATCGTGTGCAGGCACGAAGCGAGACGTGCTGTCGTCCTGCCAAACGTCGCCATCGAACCGAACGACACCGGTGTCTGCGCGGTGGAGTCCGGCCAGGCATCGCAATATCGTCGTCTTCCCGCTTCCGGACGCGCCGAAGAGTCCGACGACGCCCCCGCCCCCATCGGAAGACTCGAACTCCACGTCCAGTTCGAAATCGCCGAGTCGCGTGCGGAGTTTTGCGGTGAACATGCTCATAGCCGCGGCGCCTCGAATCGGCGGTTTAGTGAATACACGGCGATGAGGACGGCGAAGCTGAAAACGAGCAGGCCGGCGGCCAGAGTGTGCGCCTCGGCGTATTCCAAGGCTTCGACGTGATTGTATAACGCGATGGACAGGACTTCGGTGCGCCCGGGAATGTTTCCACCGATCATGAGTACCACTCCGAACTCACCCACCGTGTGGGCAAACCCGAGCGTTGCTGCGGTGAGAAACCCCGGGCGGGCAAGCGGCAATACAACGGACTTGAAACGATCGAAAGGACCTGCACGGAGCGTCGCGGCGGCGTCGAGCAGCCGGTTTGGGATGGCTCGGAACGCGTTGTGCAGCGGTTGGACGACAAAGGGGAGGGAATAGAGCACCGACCCCACGACGAGGCCCGTAAACGAAAAGACGAGTCGCGGGCCGCCGATCGCTTCCAGCACGCGCCCGATCGGTCCGGCCGGCCCGAGGAACACCAACAGGTAAAATCCGAGCACGGTGGGAGGAAGTACCAACGGCAGTGCGACGATCGCCTCCGCGATCGGACGAGCGCGCGACTTTGTTCGCGCGAGCCACCACGCGAGCGGCGTTCCGAACACCAGCAACACCACCGTCGACACCGTCGCCAATTCGGCGGTGACGACTATTACTCGCCAGTCGATAGACATTGGGTTACGGGACGATGTATCCGAAGTCGGTGATCACCTGCCGTGCTTCCTCGCTTGTAAGGAAATCGATGAACGCGCGCGCGTGCGGATTGTTTTCTCCGTACACGAGCAGCACTCCGTCTTGGCGGATGGGAGGGTGGAGATCGTCGGGAACGATCCAATACCGGCTCGCATCCCGATCGACAACCTGTGACAGCGACACGAAGCCCACCTCGGCGGCGCCGGATTCGACGAACTGAAACGCCTGACCCACGCTCATCCCTATAACGATCTTGCCGGCCAGGCGATCGAACACCCCCCAGGTCTCCAGCAGCCCGCGGGCAACGGCACCGAAGGGGGCCGTCGTGGGGTTGGCAATCGCGATGGTCTCGATGCGACGAGTGGAAAATTCCATCGCTCCGGGGCCAACCGAATCCCATCCCGGCGCGTAAACGACGATCCGTCCAACCGCGTATGTGAAGCGCGTTTCCGGCACCGCATGCCCCGCGGCTTCGAGCCGGCGGGGTCGCGCTTCGTCGGCGGCGAGAAAGACGTCGAACGGTGCCCCGTTGGCGGCCTGCGCATACAGTTGCCCCGTGGCTCCGAAGCTCAACTCCGCCGGAATCCCGGTGGCTGCTTCGAACCGGCGCGCGATCTCGGTCGCCGGGCCCAAAAAGTTTCCAGCCACGGCAACACGGACGAGGTTGCGCCGCGCGGAGTCGTCCGAAGATCCGCACGCAACAAGCCCCACAGCGGCGATGGTCCACCAGAGCGATCGATGCATGTAGTGTTAGCTACTCCTTGAATGCCTCTTGAAGCCCCTCGATGCCGTTCTGCCCCTGTGCCCCCGTGCCTCGACGGATCCCACCCTAATCGCAAGCGCTAGAATCGGACGCGACATAGTAACGCTTGAAGTTACCGGCGTTCGGATCCATGCACCCTTTGAGATTCAACAGCACGACGTTTCGGAAATCGAGTGGGTGTCCTTCACTCTGCAGGGCAATGAAGCCTTCTACAAGAGGCGCACCGTCCTGCTTGACTGTCGGATCGTAACCAGTCACGACGCCACCGCCGATGTGCGGCTTCGAGTACTGTAGCACCGTGTCGCCATTGATCATGTGAACGATGAGCGAATCGCCCAAGACGATTGCCTCGGCGCGTACCCACTGATCGCCGTCGTAGGTGTCCGACGTAGAGCTGATGCAATGGGTTTCAACGACACTTCCCTCGAACACGATGTCGGTGCCCGGAGAGCACATGTTCCCGGTGGGTCGGGGGCGCGCTCCGTCGTTTCCAAGGCCGCCGAGAAACTGCATCTCCACCGAGATCGGGAAATCTTGGTCGCGGGTAACGGTGTTGGGGTCCTGCGAGT
>CAYLZR010000258.1:0-3490 GCA_964388145.1 uncultured Gemmatimonadaceae bacterium
CGTGGCGAGCCTCACGTTGGACGAGCGGGCGTTTTTGAATCGATTCTCAGCCCTGCGGCACTGAGAAGAACGGGAGTCGGGCGTCGGGGGTCGGGGTTCTTGTAGCTGACCTTGCCTTGAAACCTGACACCTGGAACCTGAAACCTGAAACCTGAAACCTAGCTGGGTGAGGCCGGGCGGCGGTCACCATTCTCTCGATGCAGCCGATACCCATGTTTCCTCACGGTCAAAATGTGCTTGGGAGACGAGGGCTCGTCCTCGAGCTTACGTCGAAGTTCGGCGATGTGCGTATCGACGGTGCGGCTCACGACCGCCGAAGAATATCCCCACACCTCCTGCATGAGGTCGAGGCGCGAGGCGGCGGCTCCCCGCCGTCGCAGCAACGCGGTCAACAGCTCGAACTCTTTGGGCGTCAGGGCCACCGGCTCGCCGGCGCGATGCACGGTTCGAGTGGCTTGGTTTATCTCGATTTCGCCGAAGTGCTCGACCGCATCGACCCCGGGCGCGCCCCTGGAGAAGCGCTCACTGCGGCGCAATAGCGCTTCCACCCGAGCGATGAGTTCGAGCACGCCAAATGGTTTCGTGACGTAATCATCCGCCCCCAGCTTGAAACCCCGTACTTTGTCGGCTTCTTCGCCTCGGGCCGTGAGGATGAGGACCGGGACGCCCGATCCGCCGCTTCGCAGTTCGCGCAGAAACCGGAACCCATCGAGCCCGGGGAGCATCAGGTCGAGAATGATCAAGTCGGGGTTGGCGGCCCGCGCCTTTTCCAAGCCGTGTGTCCCGTTTGACTCGACCCAGACCTCGTAGCCTTCTATCTCGAGGTTGTTCCGCAACCCAAAGGCGAGGTCGTTGTTGTCTTCTACGACGAGAATCTGAGGCATCAGTCGGTGGGCCGACCCGCTGGCTGGGCGGTCGAGGGCGGTGGAGTAGCGTCGTGATCTGGTCGTCGTCTGACGACCCTTGCGTCCGGAAGCTCGATGATGAAGCGCGCACCGCCGCTCGAACTCGACTCGACCCATGCCCGTCCGTGGTGGAGTTTGGTGAGTTCGCTCACCACGGCGAGACCGATTCCCGCACCAGCCACCGACGACGCCCGCTCGCGTTCCAATCGGCCAAACCGCTCCCACACTTTGGTTCGATCGGATTCGGGGATGCCCGGCCCTTCGTCTTCTACGACAATTCGCGCTTTTCCGTCGTGTAATTCAGCTTTCAATTCGATGCGCTGTCCGGGTGGTCCATACTTGACCGCGTTGTCCAGCAAATTGAGAACGATCTGGCGGATGGCCCCTGGATCTCCCTGTAATACCAAAGGATCCGCGGTCAGCGACACCGTACATTGTTGCGCTGCGGCCAGCGGCATGAATGAGTCCACTATTTCTCCCAACAGGGGCTGCAACGCGACCTTCTGATGTTCGAGCGTCACTGTACGACGCTCTGACCTCGAGAACAGAAGCATATTCTCCACGAGGTGTGCAAGGCGGCGTGTTTCCTTATCGATGATGGAAAGCGACCGTTGACGCTCCTCGTCGGATCTGATACGCCCGAGCAAGAGTGTTTCGGCAAACATTCGAAGTTGCGCCAATGGCGTGCGCAACTCGTGCGATATGTTCGAGACGAATTCACTCCGCAGCCTGTCCAGCTCCTGCTCGCGGCGGAATTGCAGCAAGGCGGCCACGATCAAGCCGGCGGTCAACGCGAACAGGCCGAGAATGAACGGAAGCTTCGAGTACGGTAGCCCCCCAATGACGAGCATTTCGGCAGCCGCCGGATCGAGACCGACCTCTACACTGAGGCCCGCAAGCCGCTCCGGTAGTGGGTGATTGGCTATCTGTCCGTACCGCACGGGCTGCGGCGCATCGCTGAGCTTTACGAACTCGGTGCCGTCGGTGTGCCGCACGCGCACGGTCAGCACCGAATCGTAAGAGAGCCCGCGCGTCAGTGTCGCAGGAAGGATAGGACTCTGTGAGAACGCAGTCCGAAAATGAGCGGTCAGTTCCTCCGTCTTCGCTTCGAAGCCGTAGCCGGTGGGCGCCGTTGTCTCGTTGTTCCGATAGATCAGGTACGCGAAGGGACGGGAATCCGTACCGTCACCCAAGAACGCGATGTGGACACTGGCGGTCGTGTCGCCCGTCTGCTCCACGTGAGATGCCAGTTGTGCTCCCAACCATGATGGGGGAGACGCCTCTTCGTCGGCCGCCGACACGATGTCCCCGGTCTCGGGATCGAAACGGAAGAGGTAGCGTACCATCTCGAGCGATTGCTGAAGGCTGGCGTCGGCGTCCCGCTCCATCGCGGCTCTTGTCGGCACGTTGCTCTGTCCCGAAACGATATGGAGTACCGCCAGGCGCTGTAAGCTCGGCCGAACGCCGTAGTACTCCAGTTGTTGGGTGACGCGCCGTGCGTACTGCTCGGCGGCGAACGCGGCGTAGTCTTCCAGTACCGCGTTCGCGGTGGCCCGGTGCGACGCCACCGAATCCATCGCCTGATAGGCAAGAGCTCCTGCCAGTAGCAACGTCGACAGCAAGAGGATGACGATGAACGTTCCCCGTGTCGTCCCGCCGTGTCTGTCCGACGTCTTTCGGTCGTGTACGATGATTTGGTCCTCCCCCCCGCCCCCAAAAAATACAGTGGAGGGTGGCAGGCTCCAATGGAGTGGTGAAGCCTGACAGGACTCTAACACTCTCCGCCCTACCCCCTTCCTCCCACGGGGCTCGGAAGTCGGGGTTCGGGGGTCGGGATCCGTTGGCCGTGGGTTCCCGACACCCGACACCCGACTCCCGCTACCGTTACTTCTCCAAAATCTCCCTAAACCTCCCCGCCAGCTCCGGCCCGCCGCCCGTGTCCTCGTGCTTGAAGAACACGAAACCGTCGGTCCAGGCCTGAGCCGACATCCATTCAACCCAGTCGACGATTTCGGGTTCCGTGTAATCCAGCTTGCGGAGTCGCAGGTACCCCCAATCGGCGGTTGCGACTCTGGGAACCGAGCCCTCATCGGTTTCGGCCACGACCAAGGCGGCGTTTACGGCGCGCAGCGAGTCGTACACGTCGTCGTCGAACCACGATTCGTGGCGGAATTCGAAGGCGGCTCGCCAGCGGTTGGGCAAAAAGGCGAGAAACGCTTGGAGTCTGTCCACGTCCTTCTTGAGATTCGGTGGCAGTTGGAACAGCGTGGGGCCGAGTTTGTCGCGCAATACCGATGCGGTCTTGAGCAAGTAGCGCAGCTCGTCTTCCGACTCGGGCTTCAGGCGTTTGAAATGCGTGATTTTGCGTGAAGCTTTCAGGACAAAAGAAAACCCTTCCGGGACTTCATCGTACCAATTGCTGAGGACACGTTCGGACGGCATCCGGTAGAAGGTGTTGTTGATCTCGACGCCGTTGAATTGCTGTCCATAGTAATTCAACATCTTGTTGGCCGCGATCTTCTCCGGATAGAAGGAGCCCTTCCACTCCTTATACGAGTAGCCGCTGGTGCCGACGAATGCTTGCA
>CAYLZR010000259.1:0-3459 GCA_964388145.1 uncultured Gemmatimonadaceae bacterium
CCGTGGTTCTTCACGTACTTGTCCAACCACGCCGTCCAACGACCCCACAGATCCAACAGAGTCTCTTCTGTGGCCGGGCCGTGACCCTCGTACGGATAGACGTAGAGCGATGCGGTCTTGTCCAACGCTTCCAACGCCTCGAACAAGCGCCACGAGTGGATCGGGAACGTTCCGACGTTCTGGTCGTGCTCGCCGTGGTACATGAGCAACGCGCCCTGCATGTGGTCGGCGTGGAAGAACGGCGACATGTCGAGATATACTTCTCTCGCTTGCCATAGCGTCCGCCGCTCCGACTGGAACGAGAACGGCGTGAGCGTCCGGTTGTTGTTGCCGTCACCCGCGATCCCGGCCTTGAAGAACGGCGTGTGTACCATCGCGTTGAATGTGCTGAACGCGCCGTAACTGTGACCTCCCACGGCCAGGCGTTGACGATCGATGATGCCCTCGGCATCGAGGAAGTCGATCACCGCCGCCAGGTTGTTACGCAAGTCGTGCACGTAATTGTCGTTCATGCGACCGGCGTCACCGATGATCGGAGCATCCGGCACGATTACCGCGTATCCTTGTAGGGTCAGGATTTCCATCGACCGCACGCCGATATTGGGGAAACGGTTTTTGTTGTACGTGTCCCGAGTCCGCTCGTCATATTGATCTTGATCGGTATACTCGCGTGGGTAGAACCAGAGCATGCCCGGCAACCGCTCGCCGTTCCAATCCGCTGGTAGCGTCACATTGAGCGCGATCTCCAGGCCGTCCACGCGCTTGATGTTGTAGCGCCGGCGCTGTGCCCGTGTGAGTTCAGGAGTGTAATCCGTATTCTGTGTGAGCTGCGTCAGCCCCCCGCTGGACACGTCGCGCAAATACGAATCGGGTAAGTCGGTAGGTCCTTCTCGCGACACGACGAGTTGCGTCGCGTCGTCGTTCATCACGGCGAGCACGCGTTCGGAAACGCCGTCGTTTTCACTCTCGTAGACACGCGTCTTTTCACCACCGCGAATCTCTACCCGGTCGATGTAGGCTTGAGGAGCGTCCTGCATCGGGTCGTCGTGGAACTCGGTGCCGGACAGGAACACGCTGTTCCCGTCGGACGACGCCCGCACAACCGACGTGCCGTTGCCGAGTCGCTTCGTCATGAGGGACGGTGCGCGTGCGCCACTCCGGAAGCCTCCGCCGCCGCCCTCACCCCGCCAGATAGTGTGCTTGGTGTCAGGGTCGCTGAGGAACACCGCGAACTCGTGGCCCTTCTCGCCGCGTTGTTCACGAATGAACAGGGTCTGTCCGTCTTCGGAATACCGCACGTTCTGCATTCGGGTGTTGTTCTCGTACACTTCGGTGATCGAGTTGTCGTCGAACGGCGGCATCCACTGGAACACGCGATCTCGCCGCCGCGAGCCTTGGCGGTCTTCAGGTCCCTCGGGCTGTTCCTCATCGGCTTGTGCCGTGTCGCCCTCCTCGCGCGGCATCATTTGCAGGAAGCTCAGGCCCTGTCCGTCGGGCCGCCACGTGAAGTTGCGCTTGTCAGGATGGGTGTCGGCGTCTGCCGTGTCTCGCGGAGAGCCGTCACGCAGCTCTATCTCGCTCAGTAGCGCGAGCACAGATCCGTCTTCCAGGCTCCAAACCTCGGTTGCGGTGCCCACTCGGCTGGCAGGCACGATGTACGAGAACGGTCCCCGTCTGGTCGTCACCTGGGCGTACAGGCCGTCGGGAGACGCGGTCACGCCGCTGATCATCATGGGCTGCCCGATGCGCCGGGCCCGGCGCCGTTGCACGTCGACAATCGCCAACTGACCCGTGTTGTAATGCTCGAGCAGTTCCTTCTCAAACGGACCTTCGAGCAGGTCCGGATAGGTGCGGATCGTGTTCGTGCCGGGTTGTGTGATGCGCACCTGGGGCGTCGTTGGCACGGCGGGCTTCATCGGTGGATTGCCGCGGTTCTCCGGCGGCAACACCGTCACTATCGACCTCGAGTCCGGTGTCCACGCGAAGCTGGTGTAGAGCGTGGCCAGCACCGGTTGGCGGGTGACGTCCCGCGCGCGGCCGGTCGTTGGGTCGGCCACGTAAATGCGGGTTTCGTTCTCGAAGTGCGCGAAGAAGCCGAGCTGCGTTCCGTCGGGAGACCAGATCGCCGTCGTCACGCGGGCGCCGTCGGGCACTTGCATCGTCGTGGTCTCGCCCGTCTGGGCATCCGTCACCACGAGCGTCTTGCCGTTGCGCTGCGTGAGTTGCCGGGCGCGGTTGGCTTGCCGGTCGATCTGGTCGCCACCCAGCCGATAGAACGGTTTGGCAAACGTCGCCATGCTCGGCGGACCGTCGCCCCGCTGCTGGACGAAGAAGCGGCCGTCGGGGCTCGGGTTTCCGAGGGTGACGTTGAGATGCCGCGGCGCCAAAACGGCCTGGGCGATGTTGTCGGGCGGCCGGATGAACGCCTCCCTGGCGAGGATGGCGTCCTGGTCCTGTGCGTAGAGCGGCAGCGCCGCAACCACCAGGATGACCACCACGACGAGGGCGGAACGAATGGATCTCGAGTTCATGGGACGTGCCTCCACTGGCTTCTGAAAAACGAGAGAGTCACTGAACATGGGGCCGCGAGCCGGCCGCAGCAAGGAAGCAGGCGGCGCGCGTTATGGACTATCTACGTGAGCCGGAGATGCCCCCTTGGTGGGAGCGGGGACCAGGTTTCAGGTTTCAGGTTTCAGGTCTGAGCGTCTCAAGTTAGGCTCGCCTGAGCCGGTCTTTGGGACTAGCAAATCTGTAACCTGAAACCTGAAACCTAGAACCCGGGGAAGGGTCGAGTAGGGTAGCTGTCACCCCCAAAACATCGCCGTCACCACCGCCGGCATCTTGTACGATGCCTCCGCGATGAACGGGGCCGACCACTGCACGGTCCACTTGCCGGGTTTTCTCCCCATGCCCATGAGGCCGTTTTTGGCCGGAACGGTGCACTCGATCGCTTCGATCTGGGCGCCTCGCAGCCCCCCCTTGCGCCACACCTTCCGGGCCTCGCGCTCCTCAAATTCCTCAACCTCGGTCGTCCCGCTCTGGGCCTCTTGTACGATCGTGGGGGTGTGTCGGTCGAAGGATTCCTTTGGGAAACGCCGCTCGACGTCTTTCAGGGCGTCGGCCGCAGCCCTGGCCTGTGCGGTGGCGGTCGCCTCGTGGACATCCCGAACGATGTCGGTGTGGAGCAGATCCGATCCCAGGGCCTGCCTGGCGTTTCGCAGGGCTTCTTCGATGGTCGGGCCCGTGAAGGGCTTGGTTTTCATCTCGCGCTTTTGCACGGTTTTTTCAGTTTTTTGGGGGGAAATTGCGGTCACAATGCGCTCCTGACGGTCGGTGGTTCTCCCTGTATGACGGAGGATCGGCGGCCGGGGTTTCACACTGGGAGCAGGGAGCAGGGACGCAGAGGAGGCAGGGGAGGCAGGGGAGGCAGGGGAGGCAGGGGAGGCAGGGGAGGCAGGG
>CAYLZR010000260.1:0-1653 GCA_964388145.1 uncultured Gemmatimonadaceae bacterium
CGGTTCCCAACGTAGTGTTCGAGCGACAGGTTGATCCGCGCTCTGCCGAAACTGGGGTTGAGTTGAATCGCCTTTTTGGTAGCCGCGCGCGCTTCCTCGTGCCGGCCCGCCTCGCCAAGGAGAAACGCGATCAGATAGTGGGCCTCGGCGTTGTCCGGATTCAATTCCGTGGCGCGTGTCAGCGCCTCGAGCGACTCGGCCTGCTGCCCACGATTGTACAGCACTTCACCCAGATAGAACTGTCCCACCGTGCTATCCGGTTCCAGCTCCACTGCCTTGTGAAACCAATCGGTGGCGGCATCGAGATTCCCCCGCTGCTTTTCGGCAAGCCCCAGTTGTGTCAAGACCGCAACGTCGTCGGGATGACGCGCCAACAACTCGGTGAACTCGGCGATCGCCCCATCGTATTGACCGAGGGTCGCGTACGCGCGTCCCAACTCCCAGCGAGCGTCGCGCCCATCCTGATCTTGCCGTAGTCGCTCGCGGAGTTCCGCGACCTTGCGGTCGTAGTAACCAGTCTCGGTGTACGCAATCTCGAGATTGCGCTGAGCCACGGTCATTTTCGGGTCGAGCTCCAGCGCAACCCGGAACTGCTCGATCGCTTCTTCGATCAGATCCTTCTTGAAATAGAAGACGCCCAGGTTATTGTGCGCCCCGGCGTCGGAAGGATCGATACGGCGAGCAAACGACCGAAGGACGTCAGCCTGTCGTTCCACAGCCTGCGTAATACCGTCGAGCCGTCAGTCGACGCGAATCGCGTCGAAGATGGCCTTGAGTGATGCCGAATCCGGCAAGAGCAGGAATTGACCGCTCAGGGTATACCTCACCTTCTGGAATACAAAATCTGTCTGCACACACAACACGAAGTCGCGCTCGTGACCGAAGTTGAGGTACGCGGTCGTTAGGACGGCGCCGGCCAAGTCGACAACGAGGCTCGGAACGGACGGCAGCAGCATCATTCCCATGAAATCGGCCAGGGCGTTCATGTATGCACCGCCCAAAATGTTCGCCGCTTCCTTGACACTGGATTGCTCCATCTCACCGAATCCTTCAGTAACGCCAATCTCCCGTCTGTTGAGCAGGTCACACAACACCAGCGCTTCCGGTTCCGGCAGCATCAGGAGGGTGCGTCCCGTGAGATCGCCGAGCATGTGCATCAGGACTGCCACCACCGCGGCATCGGCGTCTCCCATCAAGTCGGGAACGTCCTCGATCCGAGTGACCGTTATCTCCGGCACCGTGATCATGATGGCTTGCTTGGTCAACTGCGACAGCGCGGTCGCTGCATGGCCCGCGCCGATATTGGCGACCTCTTTTAATGCGTCGAGCTGCAACTCTTTGAGATTGCGAATGTCTTCCATTGAATCCTCTTCGCTAGACCAAACGTGCCGCGTCCAAGATCAACACCGGTTGGCCGTCTCCCAGTATCGTCGCTCCGCTGAAAATCGGGAGCGTTCCCTCGGGTGCATCGAATCCTTTGACAACGATTTCCCGTTGTCCCAGGAGGTGATCGACCACCAGCCCGCCCCGGCGATCCCCGATCTCGAGGATAATGACCGGCCGGCGCCGGGAAACGTCACCGTCCACACCGATCAGGCTCCGCAAGTGTACGACCGGAAGAACTTGCTCGCGCAACACCATGGCTTCTTTGCC
>CAYLZR010000260.1:1753-3452 GCA_964388145.1 uncultured Gemmatimonadaceae bacterium
CGCGACAGGACCGCAATCAGCAGGTCGTCGGTAAGCGTATCGGTCTCCGAATCTACGAAGCCGCGTTGCTTGGCGTCCTCCAGGATGCGGTCCCTATCGATTCCCCGTCCGTCATCCTTGACGCGAATTACCACCGTCGAGCGATCGCGGGAGGCGGAAAGTTCGATTCGTCCTTCGGGCGGTTTGCCGGCCCCTTCCCGTTCCTCCGGTTTCTCGATCCCGTGATCGATCGCGTTACGCAGCAAGTGCACGAGTGGTTCGCCGATCTCGTCCAGCACGGCACGGTCCAGTTCGATCCCTTTGCCTTCGACGTGCAGCGTCACCCGCTTGTCGAGTTGTCGCCCAAGGTCTCGGACCAGGCGCGGGAAGCGATCGAAGACATGCCAAACAGGCGTCATCCGTGTCTCGATGATCTCTTTTTGCAACGCACTCGAGAGGTGCGTCATGCGGAGGGCCACGTCTTCAAGTTCCGGATCGGCTCGGTCGGCGGCAAGCTCGACCAACCGACTACGCGCGGTCACCAGTTCCCCGATGAGATCCATGAGATTGTCGAAGTGCTTTAGATCCACGCGGACGTGACGGGTCTTCATCCCCGTTCTCGTCCCCTCCGGGCGTGCCGCGGTCTGGCCGGCCTCGGAGATCTCCACCGACTCGATGTCTCCGGCAGCCCGGATGCGGGTCTCGACGACGGTAGTCGGGGCGTCCGCCGTGAGCCGGAACTCCAACTCCCCGTCGAACTCGTCTGCTTCCAACGCGGCTTCCGGCGGCCGCACGCCGGCCACCGTGCCCAGCTGCTCCATATTGCGGAGCACCAACAGTGCCCGGGCTCCTCTGAGCGGGGCATCCTGCCGGATCACCACGCGAACCCCACGACCGCCGAAGTCGGGTTGTTCGGACGGTTCTTTCGGCGCACGTGTTTTGCCTCGGGGCTTGCTCGGCTCCAACACCAACACCGCCTGATCGAGCTGACGAAGCAACTCGGCAACGTCCACCGTGTCTTCCTCGCCGACCACCGACCGCTCCACCGCCTGTTCGAGCGCGTCCGCCGACTGGAACAAGAGATCGAGGGTATCGGCGGGGACCGCTTTGCGGCGCTGCCTCAGCAAATCGAGAAGATTCTCGACGCGATGTGCGATGTTCGCCACCACGGTGTAGCCCATGGTCGCTGCCATTCCTTTGATCGTGTGCACCGCACGGAAAAGCGTCCCGACGGGCTCGGTGGCCTTCGGGTTCTTTTCCCAGGCCAGCAGTTGCTGATTGAGGGTACCGAGATGCTCGCGGCTTTCAGCCAGGAAGAGCTCGGCGTACTTGGCCGGGTCCATGACCTACTCGAGGACTCGCTGCACCGCTTCGAGGACGCGCGACGGTTGGAACGGTTTCACGACGAAGTCCTTGGCACCCGCCTGAATCGCCTCGATCACGAGTGCCTGCTGGCCCATCGCGCTGCACATCAAGATCCTGGCGCTGGGCGCGATCTTCAGGATCTCGCGGACCGCGTCGATCCCTCCCATGCCGGGCATCACGATATCCATGGTGACGAGATCGGGATTCAACTCACTGAAGCGCTCGACGGCTTGCGTGCCTGTCTCCGCTTCTCCCACGACTTCATAACCCGCCTGCGAAAGAATATCGCTGATCATGGTGCGCATGAAAATGGCATCGTCACACACCAATACCGAATGACTCACAACCCCCTCCT
>CAYLZR010000261.1:0-3448 GCA_964388145.1 uncultured Gemmatimonadaceae bacterium
GCGTCGTCGAGCGGTGAACATTCCGGCATGAGCGGAGAGTCACGTGTAGTGAGCGGAGAGTGGTAGGCACGCTTTAGACTGAGAGTTACCTTGTTTAGCATGTTCTGGTTGTTTCTCACCGTTATCATCGTCGTCAAGAGCCCGCTCGGTCGGGCCCTGGCGGATCGACTGGCCGGCCGCACGCCGGACGGGCGCAGTCTGTCGGACGAAGACCTCGAGATGCTCCATCACCTCGAAGACCGCGTGATGGACTTGGAGGAGCGACTCGAATACGCCGAGCGGCTGATCCAGCAGCAGAAGGAGCGGGAGAGGCTAAGAGCTGGAGGATAAGACGGGCAGACGGGCAGACGGGCAGACGGGCAGACGGGCAGACGGGCAGACGGGCAGACGGGCAGACGGGCAGACGGGCCGAGAAGGTAGCCTTCTCACTTCTCACTATCTCACTATTTCACCTCTCACTTCTTCGCCACCACCGGCACTCGTCAATTGAAATCGTACGGCTCACGGCTCACGGCTTACGGCTCACGATCAGGCGTAGTTCTCGTACCGCGCGTCATACATCTGCTTCCTCACAAATTCGAGCGCGTCGTCGGGAACATCGCGTGTCGCGAGCCCCTTCTCGCGCGCGACGATTGCGACCTCGGCCGCGATCTGCGCCGACACGTTGCGAATTTGGGTCAACGGAGGATAGATAGATCCCTGCGCGATGGATTCCTCGGTGACCATATTCGCAAGAACACGCGCGGCGGTGAGAAACATGTCGTCGGTTACGAACCTGGCGCCGGCGGCGACAACACCAAGACCGAGGCCCGGAAAGATGTACGCGTTGTTGCCCTGACCCGGGACCAGCGTCTTGCCGTCCAACTCGACAGGATCGAACGGGCTTCCACTCGCAAACACAGCCCGGCCCTCGGACCACCGATACGCCTGCTCGGCGGTGCACTCCGATCTCGACGTGGGGTTCGACAGCGCGAGCACGACCGGCCGCTCGTGCGCCGCCGCCACGGCTTTGACGACCTCTTCCGTAAAGGTCGCCGGCTGACCCGACACACCGATCAGCGTGCTCGGCTTCAGGGCCCGACACACCGAGAGAAGATCAGGGAGAGGCTCGTGGTCGTGCGCAAACGGCAGCTTGTGATCGGCAAGATCCGTCCGGCTCTTTACGACGAGTCCCTTCGAATCGACGAACCAGATGCGGCGGTACGCATCCGCCTCGGCCACCCCGTCCTGCCCCATGGCGGAGACGATGAGGTGTCCGATGCCGGTTGCCGCGCTGCCGGCCCCCAAGAACACGATCGTCTGCTCGCTCAGTTGTCGTCCGGTAATGCGCGCGGCGGAAAACAGTCCAGAGAGCGTGACGGCCGCGGTACCCTGTATATCGTCGTTGAACGTGCAAACCCGCTCGCGATACTTCTCCAGCAGGTGCACGGCGTTACGCGTTGCGAAGTCTTCGAACTGCACGATGGCGCCCGGAAACACTTCCTGAACGCCCATCATGAATTCCTCGACGAGATCGTCGTACTCTTCGCCGCGCAGTCGGGGCTGGCTCAAACCGAGATACAATGCGTCGTTCCGCAGCTGCTCGTTCTCGGTTCCCACGTCGAGCATCACGGGCAAACAACGGAACGGATGGATCCCGGCACACGCCGTATAGATCGAAAGTTTGCCGATGGGGATTCCCATCCCGTTCGCACCGAGGTCACCGAGCCCGAGAATGCGCTCGCCGTCGGTGACGACGACGACCGCGATGTCGCGCTCCGGCCAGTTGCTCAACACCTCCTTCACTCGCCCACGGTCTTGCGCGGTCACGTAGAGCCCGCGCGGACGACGGAAGATGTGGGCGAACTTCTGACACGCCTCGCCGACAGTCGGCGTGTAGATGATCGGCAGCATCTCCTCGATGTTGTCGATGACCGTACGGTAAAACGCCGTCTGATTCCGGTCCTGCAGGCCGATCATGAAGATATACTTGTCGAGATCCCCACCCTTGCGGCGGAAATTCTCGAGAATCTGGACTTTTTGCTCCTCCTGTGTGAACACGCGAGGCGGCACCAACCCTCGGATCTTGAGCTTGTCACGTTCCTCCTCGGTGAACCCAGTGCCCTTGTTCCACCGAGGATCGTAGATGAAATCGATGCCGGAGCGTGGTTTTTGCCTCCGCGCTCCGATCTTGGTTTCGTCTGCGGTCACTTTGAAACTCCCGTGGGCTGTCCAGATCAACGCTAACCTCGGGGACCACTGCGCGGAACGTGGTGTGAAACTTTCTCCTCGCTCCTTCGTACCATTAGTCATTCTACATGTAGGAGTTCTAGGTATGGCCGAATCCAAGCCGGATCTGCTGCCCGGTACGCTCGACATGCTGGTCCTCAAGACCATGGAGGCCGGATCGTGCCACGGGTACGCTATCGCCCAAGCCCTGCGAACGATGAGCGGCGACATGTTGGACGTCGAGCAGGGGTCGCTCTATCCGGCACTCTATCGCATGGAGCGGCGCGGCTGGATCAAACCCAAGTGGGGCATCACCGAAACCAAGCGGCGTGCCAAGTTCTACCACCTCACCCGTCTGGGGCGCCGTCAGTTGGAGAGGGAAGCCACGTCGTGGGACGCGTTTGTCGAAGCGGTGGGGCGTGTAATGGGAAAGATATAAGTCGTGAGGTTGTGGCCCTACCTGCGGCTTCGCCTCTGGAGCCTCATCCGTCCCGACGCCGTCGCGCGGGATATCGAAGAAGAATTGCGTCTCCACGTGCAGATGGAGGCGCGGGAGCTGATCGACGCCGGCTGGTCGGCGAGAGAGGCACGACTGGAAGCGGCGCGACGGTTCGGCAACCGCGGCCGCATCGAACAAAGTTGCCGCCGGCTGTACATGATCAAACGACAAGGGAGAGCGGACATGCTCATTCAGGATCTGCGATACGCACTACGCACGCTGTTCAAGAATCCCGTGTTCACCGCGGTTGCCGTGATCACTCTAGCACTTGGCATTGGCGCGAATACGGCGGTGTTCAGTGTCATCAATACCGTATTGTTGATGCCGCTGCCGTATCAAGAACCCGATCGTTTGACGGTGATTTGGACCAATTTCGGCGCGGATTTGCCGCAGAACTGGATCTCGGGTCCCGAGTACGCGGAGATGCAAGAATTCAGTACCCTCTTCGAAGACATCGCCGTCGCCCTTCCTTTCACATTGAGTATTACCGGTAGCGGCGAGCCCGAACAAATCAGCGCCGCCGCCGCCTCGGGGAATTTCTTCCGGACGCTCAAGGTGGAACCGGTGGTGGGCCGCGGATTCCGTCCCGACGACGACCGACCGGGGGCAGATGCCGTGACGGTGATCAGCGATGGATTCTGGAAACGGCGGTTCGGAGGCGACCCGAGCGTTGTCGGACAAACCATCAACCTGAACGGCACCCCGTACACGGTCATCGGGATCTTGCCGCCGGATTTCAAG